>JASJBD010000137.1 GCA_030066665.1 Gammaproteobacteria bacterium | reverse complement strand
CTCCGATGGCCAGGGCGAGTTTTCGGTCGAAACCATCGACCGGGCAGCGCGCGGCACCGAGGTGCGGCTGCACCTGCGCGACGACGCCAGGGAATTTGCGGACGATTTCCGCCTGCGCGCGCTGATTCGCAAGTATTCCGACCATATTGGTTTCCCGGTCCTGATGCCGCCGGCGAAAACCGGCGATGACGATGCGGAGCCAGCCGACGAGGTCGTGAACAACGCCCAGGCACTGTGGACACAGCCGAGGAGCGAACTCAACGATGATGACTATCGCGAGTTCTACAAGCATATTTCGCATGATTTCCAGGATCCGCTGATCTGGAGCCACAACCGGGTGGAGGGCAAGCGCGAGTACACCAGTCTGCTCTACATCCCGGCGAAGGCGCCATTCGATCTCTGGAACCGCGAATCACCGCGCGGCCTGAAACTCTACGTGCAGCGTGTCTTCATCATGGACGATGCGGAGCAATTCCTGCCGCTGTACCTGCGCTTCGTGCGCGGCGTCGTGGACTCGAACGACTTGTCGCTGAACGTGTCGCGGGAGCTCCTGCAGCAGGATGCGAATGTGAGCGCCATTCGCGGCGCCCTGACCCGGCGCGTGCTGGATATGCTCACCAGACTGGCGACGGACGATCCGGAGAATTATCAGTCTTTCTGGAACGAGTTTGGCCGTGTCCTGAAAGAGGGCCCGGCGGAAGACCACGAAAACAAGGCGAAGATCGCCGGCCTGTTGCGCTTCTCGACGACGCAAACCGACAGGGAAGTCGCGGACCAGTCGCTGGCCGACTATATGAGCCGGAAACCGGACGGGCAGGACAAGATCTACTACGTGGCCGCAGATAGTTTCGGCGCCGCGCGTTCCAGTCCGCAACTGGAGGCATTTCGCAAAAGTGGTACTGAAGTTCTGCTGCTGCACGATCCGATCGACGAATGGGTGATGGGCCATCTCGGTGAGTACGATGGTCTCGAGCTTCGCGATGTCCGGCGGGGCGAGCTCGATCTCGGTGAACGGGATTCCGCCGAGCAAGAGAAGGACGAGGATCAGGCAGAACACAAGGCGCTGCTGGAGCGTTTGCGCGAGCGGCTCGCGGAGCGGGCGGCTGACGTTCGCACAACGACGCGCCTGACTGAATCGGCGGCTTGCCTGGCGCTCGGTGAGTTCGACATCGGCGAGCAGATGCGTCGCATTCTCGAAGCCAGTGGCCAGACCTTGCCGGACAGTAAGCCGGTATTCGAAATCAATCCCGAGCATCCATTGGTTCAGCGTCTGGCTGGCGAGGAAGACGATCAGCGCTTCGGAGAACTTGCCGATGTGCTCTTCGACCAGGCACTGCTGGCTGATGGCCGGTCACTGGAAGATCCGGGCCAGTTCGTCCAGCGTCTCAACGGATTGCTTATCGAACTGATGCGCTAGGGTAGACTAGCCGGCATGTTGCTGGCACTGCATGACGCAATCGCCGTCTCTCGACTCAAGAGCTCCGGTCTCGATTACCTGCTGCCGCGCCTCGTTGCAAAACTGCAGTCGCAGTTTTGCCGTTTCGTCGACGTCGGCGCAGGTGTCGGCACCACGGCGCTCGAGTATCACGAGATACTGAAACAGTCACTCGGCACAGGGTTCCTGCGACACTTGCGCGGCGACGGACCGCGCGCATCCATAACCTGCTACGAGCCGTTACCGGAAAACTTTGCCGAACTCTCCAAACGGCTGGCTGGCTTGAGGGAGTGCCGGTTGCGCGAAGCGGCGGCCTGGAATGAGAACGGCACTGAAATGTTCACGGTGCCCAACCGGCAAACCGCCGCCGCCGAAACCTGGGGCGTTGGCACGTCCTGGGAAGGCACGATCCTCCCCAATAAACGGAAGCGCAGGAAGTACGAATCGGTGGAAGTGCGCACGGTCCGGCTCGAGGACGACCTGGACGAGGTTCCCGACTTCGTGAAACTGGATCTGCAGGGCGGTGAAATGCCGGCAATCGAGGGCCTCGGCGACATGCTGGACGACATCAAGTTGCTCTATGTCGAGACCCAGCTGATGAAACAGGAGCCCACGTGCCAGTTCCTTGCCGACAATGGCTTCGTGGTCATGTACGACAAGTACCAGGCGGCCCTGAGTCATGGCGTCACCCGCATTCCGGCACAGGCGCTACGGGACCTCGGCATCGTTATTGATGACATAGTCTTCGTGCCGGGCACGTCGGAGCCACCCGTCATGTGGGGTCATTTCACTACGGGTCAGGCACTGCTGGATGGCTATTCGATCGCGCCGGCCGCGCGGGATGCGCTCTGGGATCTTGGCATCAGCTACGTGCAGGTCGATGCGCTGTGCATCAACCGCAAATACCAGGACATGATGCTGACGGAACTCGAAGGGGTGATTTGAATCGAAACTCTTATCGTGGACGAAGTCACGAGCGAAATCGACAGAGGAGTTCACTCATGAGTAACCGCAAGCCAAGTCCGGACGAACTTCGCGCGCGGCTGACGCCGGAACAGTTCCATGTCACCCAGGAGCAGGGTACCGAGCGTGCCTTCACGGGCGAGTACTACGACTGCAAGACCGACGGTGTGTACCACTGCGTTTGCTGTGGCGAGTCGCTCTTCGCGTCGACTGAGAAATACGACTCGGGTACCGGCTGGCCGAGTTTCTGGGCGCCCGCAACGACCGGGGCGATAGCGACGAACCGTGACACCAGCCACGGCATGATTCGCGAAGAAGTCATTTGTGCGAATTGCGGCGCCCACCTGGGTCATGTTTTTCCGGACGGTCCGCGGCCGACCGGTGAACGCTACTGCATCAACTCCGCGTCGCTGCAGCTCGAATCGGACGACGGCGGTGACTGAATCAGGCAGCCGGCGCTAATCCGGTTGCAGGTCACAGCTGAGCGTGCGCGTGACGAACTCCCGGCTGATGTCCAGGCCCTCAGCGATCCGGTACAAGACGTTCAGTTCCGCTGGCGAGCATTCTTTTTCACTGTTGGCAATCAGGCACAGATCGCGCAGCACCTGCGCGCGCTGGGGTTCGCTGGTCTTGTCCAGGGCTTGCTCAATGCGCGCCGGCAGATCGGCCTCGAGTTTTTCGATATCGAGGCTCGACGTGAATGTGCCGGTGCCGAAAAACTCCTCGAAGGCCTTGATCTCGGATTCGTCGATTTCCTGATCCGCGTGCGCGATCGCAATCGCGCCGGCGAATAACAGGCGCCGCATGCTTTCCGCAGCATCCGTCCGGCCGTCGAGATAGCTCGGCTCCATCAGCGCCATCAGTCCCTGCACGGCAACTTCGAGTTGGTCGGCCGGCAGGCCGTCAGCCCGTACCAGCGCTGAATCATGAAACAGCTGCAGGGCTTTCGTGCGCAGCGGACTAAATGGATGCGTGGCAAACCAGTCTTCTTCCGGCGCGCCCTGGCCCGGCTGCGCGTCTTCCACCTGCATTTCATCCACCTGTTTCAGGAAATCTTCCAGGCTGAACCGGATGACACCGCCCGATAAGCCGGACGCGAGCCGAAACAACGCGCGGGCAACACCCTCCAGGTCATCGGCGCAGAAGGCGCCGGCGCGATCCGCCGAGATTTCCGCGTAACGCGACCACGTGAAGAGGGTGAGCGCGAGTTTGGGTGACGGCCGGGTGCGCCCCCGCAGAATGTGCCCGATGGGGATGTCGTGATGCCGGTAAACGTGGTGGCCGAGTTCATGTCCGACGACGAAGCGCAGTTCGCTGCCGCTGAAACCCTCAAGCAGGCTGGACGAAAAGATCACGTACAACCGGTCGTGTTCCGGCTTGAAGCACGCGGCGTTGAACTGCGGGCCCGGATAGACGAACAGTTCAACCGGAATCGTCAGGTCGAGGCGCTCGCGGCATTCGTCGGCCATCGCGTGGATGTCGGGGCCCATGCGGCGGCTCAGTCGCACGGATGACGCCAGCAGGCGGCGGCGCAGGCTGACCGGGCCCTCGCGTTCGTGGGCCTCGATTTGATCATTGACGCGGCGGACTTCCCGCTCCGTCAATAATCCATCGAATAATCGCCGATCATTACTGCAACGGATTTTTTCGGCGGCAGCGCCACTGCCGTCGGGGCTAGCTGACATCGGGATTCAGGCTGTAGGTCCCCGTCAACTTCGCCTCGGCCAGCACATGACCCTCAATCGCGTTCAGCACATCGGCCGCGGTGAACTTGTCGGCCACCGGGCATCGGGGCAGGTCGGTCGCGTATAGCACGAACTCGTAATGATGCAGCCGCTCGTCATTCCAGGGCGGGCAGGGGCCCTCGTAGCCATAGTAATCGCCCCGCATGTCCGGATCGCCCGACATGAAGCCGGTGTAGTCGTTGATGCCCTGCCGCGATCCGGGCGGACCGACGGGATTCTGTTTGCCGCGCGGCACGATGCCATCGGAACACTCGCCCTCGGCGACGCCGCCATCCGCGGCCGGGACGTCGACCATGACCCAATGGATGAAGTCGACGCGGGGCAGGTCCAGCGCGATCGTCCGGCCCTCCTTGTTGAAGTCATCCAGCGATGACGGCACGTCAACGTCGGTACAGATGAGCACGAGGCTCTGCGCGTCCGCCGGAATGCCGGACCAGCTCAGCTGCGGGTTACGATTCTCACCGAGTGCCAGGTGTTCGTCCGGGTCCGGAACGCCGAACGCGCAGCGCTCGGGAATCCCGCCGCCATCCGCAAAGTTCTCAGAGGTCAGTTTCATCTTCATAGCCCATTATAATCTCTGCCCCGGACTGGCGGATTATGAGCATGACGACGCGGAAAGTCCTGCGCGAAGCACTGATGCTGGACGGCCCCGCCGGCGCCCTGGAGGCGCTGCTGGAGGAGCCGCGGGAACCCACGGGCGAAGCCGTGGCAGTGCTCTGCCATCCGCATCCCCAGTTCCAGGGCACGATGCTCAACAAGGTCGTCCACACGCTGTCCCGGGTCACCAACGATCTGGGTTCGCCGGCCGTACGCTTCAATTTCCGCGGTGTCGGCGCCAGTGACGGCGAGTACGGTCAGGGTCTCGGTGAGGCCGATGATGTGATCGCCGTCGCGCAGTGGGCGCGGGCGCGTTATCCCGGCGCCGCGCTGTGGCTGGCGGGGTTTTCGTTCGGCGGGGTGGTGGCTTCCCGCGCGGCGTTGACGTTGCAGCCGGCGCAGCTGATCAGCATTGCGTCACCGGCGGGCCCGATGGCCGAAATTCTGGACGGCCAGCAGCCGGATTGCCCGTGGCTGTTGATCCAGGGCGACGCCGACGAAGTCGTCGACTGCGACGCCGTTATCGACTGGGTGAACGGCCTCGCACCCGGCCCGGAGCTGCTGGTGTTATCCGGCGTGGATCATTTTTTCCACGGCAAGCTCACGCTGTTGCGCCAGACTCTCGTGAACCACCTGACCGTGGCAACGCCATGATCGGGCGACTTCGTGAGATCATTGGCGCCCTGGTGCCGGCGGAGGAAGAAAGTGTCAGCGACCAGGAGCTCGACCTCGCCGCGGCGGTGCTGCTGGTGGAAATGGCACGGACCGATCACGAGCTCGATGATATCGAGGAGCGGGAGATACGCCGTCAACTGGAAACCGGTTTCGGGCTCCGCGCGACCGAAGTCGACAGTTTGCTGGAGCGCGCCCACGCGACGGTCGAGGAATCAGTGTCGCTGCACGAGTTTACGCGCGCGCTCCACACTGGCATGGACTACGACGAAAAACTGCGCGTCGTCGAGATGCTGTGGCGTGTCGCGCTGGCGGACAACGAGTTGGACAAGTACGAAGACTACCTGGTCGGCAAGGTGGCCGACTTACTGTACGTATCGCGCGGCGACGTCATTCGGCTGCGCCAGCGGGTTGTGGAAGCCAACGCCCGGAACTGATTCGCGCGGTCGTCAGTCGGCGAAGAATTGCCGCGAAAACTCTACCTCGAATGCGCCGGTCTCATTCGACGGCGTCGCCGCAATCGAGAAAATCAGGGTTTCTCCGTTTGCCACGGGCACGTCGCCAATATAGTAAACCGCATCGCCTTCGCGAATTTCGCGAACGCTGAGGTTCTTCAGCTGGCCGGTGAGATTTCTGGCAGACGCATTGACGGTACCGGACACGGATTGCCCGACCTGGCCTTCCTGTTTCTGCACGATCGATACATTGAGCATCGCCCGGTTCTTGCTACGCACGATGTCGTATTGCTTGGCGACTTCCGGCGTTAACTGATCCGTGGACAAGGCATTGAAATGCAGGACGTAATCCCCGAAATCGCGGGATGTCGACTGTGTATCCGGGGCTGCTCGCGGTGCCTGTCCGGCACGTTCCGGATCAGGTTGCGGCCCGCAGGCCACAAGGGCGAGGATCCCGACGAGCGGTAGAAAGGGCAAGGCTGACTTCTTCATGTTTTCGCCCCCGCAATTCACATAATGCCGACTATAAACCACGCTCGGTCGCAGGCGAAGTCTCGGCCTTCAGATCGGCTGTCCCACCGCCGTGCAGAGCAGTCCGCCCATCAGGCGTCCAACCGGCAGCAGGCGGGTCAATGCACCAATGGCAATAAACGCGAATATCGGCGACAGATCGAAGCCACCGATTGGCGGGATGATCCGGCGCAACGGCGCCAGGACCGGCTCGACCATGCTGGTCAGCAGGCTGACTGCCGGATTGTAGGTGCCCGGTGCGACCCAGCTTAGAATGACGTACGCGATGATGACGAAAAAATAGATGCGCAGGAGCAGGCGAATAAGCCCGAAGACAGTCAATGCGAGGATTTGTGGCGCGTCGGCGGAGCCGACGCAGGCGAGATTGATCAGCAGAATGATCAACACAGCCTGCAGTCCCAACGCGATCAACAGTGTGGCGGTGTCTAACGGTCCGATCGCCGGCACGAGGCGCCGCAACGGAATCACGAGCGGGTCTGTGACTTTCAGAATGAACTGACTGAGCGGATTTCGAAAATCCGCGCGCACCCACTGCAAGATTAATCGCAGCACAAAAACAATGACGTACAGCTCGATCAGGCTGCGAACGACAAACGTCAGAGCGTCGGTCATGCCTGGGGTCCCTGGTTAATCGTTGTTCTGCTCCTGGCCGAGTTCCACGGAGCGGGCCCGCGCCGCTTCCAGTGCGGCGGTGACGATATCACGAATGCGGTCCTTCTCCAGCGACTCGATCGCGGCCGCCGTGGTGCCGCCGGGGGAGGTAACGCGAGCGCGGAGCTGTTTGAGTGACTCGCTGCTATCAGTTGCCGACATCCCCGCACCGTATGCCGTCTGACGCGCGAGTTGGCCGGCAAGCTCGGCGGGAATCCCCATATCACGCGCACAGTCCTCGAGTATTTCCATGAGCAGGTAGAAGTACGCGGGTCCGCTGCCGGAAATTGCTGTGACCGCATCGATCAGCTGCTCATCTTCTACCCAGCCGATCTCGCCCGTTGCGGCCAGCACGTAGGCAGCCTGCTCGCGCTGGGGGCCACTGACTGCGTCCGATGCGGCGAGTACCGACATGCCGGCGCCGACCATGGCGGGCTGATTGGGCATGACCCGGACGATGGCCGCGTTTGCGCCAAACCAATCCTGCAGACTGGCCAGGGTGATGCCGGCTGCGATGGAGACCAGCAGTTGGCCGTCGGGGCGCGCGCCGAGTTCGCGCGCGACCTCCGCCATGACCTGCGGCTTGACCGCCAATACCAGGAGGTCCACATCGGTTGCGACGCGCTGATTGTCAGCCGTCAATTCGAGGTCGGCATTGAGGCGTGCCAGGCGTGCGCGCTGCGCGTCGCTCGGTTCAGCAACCAGAATGCGGTGGGCGGAATGGCCAGCGCGCAGCAGGCCGGCGATGATGGCCGCGGCCATGTTGCCGCCACCGATAAATCCGATAGTGGGTCGTGCTCTGCTCATGAGTCTTCGCGGGGTCCGAACAAATCGGTGCCGATGCGCACCATCGTACTGCCTTCAGCCACGGCGGTCTCCAGATCGGCGCTCATGCCCATCGACAATGTATCCACGGCATGCCCTGATTCCCGCAGTGCGTCGAACAGTTCGCGTCCGGCGCGAAACTCATCCGCCAGTTCTTTCGTGGACAGGCCACCCAAGGGCATCACCATCAACCCGCGCAGTTGCAGTCGCGGCAGTTCCTCGATTTCGGCTGCCAGAGCGGGTATATCATCCGGCAGCGCGCCGCCGCGCCCGGGTTCCCCGCGCGGCGCAACCTGGATACAGACCTGCAGGTCCTCCGCGTGAAAAGGGCGCTGGGCCGATAAACGCCTGGCGATGCGACTATTGGTAATCGTCTGCACCCAGTGGAAATGCTCGGCGATCGGTCGGGTCTTGTTCGATTGCACGTGGCCGATGAAGTGCCAGACGGGTCCGGGACCAAATTCTGTGACCTTGCCGATCGCATCCTGCACGTAGTTTTCGCCAAGATCGGTGATCCCGGCAGCGAGGGCCGCCAGCACTCGGTCGCGGGGCTGGCGCTTGCTGACGCCGAGGATCCGGACCGCGGCCGGGTCGCGGCCGGCAGCCCGTGCGGCAGCCGCGATGCGAGCGTCAATTCTGGCTTTATGTTCCGTGATTACCGTCACGGCTACCCCTGGCCCGATGGCTATACTATGTCTTAACGACCAGCCTGTTATGGTAAGTCGTGTGGTGCCCCAGGCGGGTAACTTATTGATTCGGGATTAAAAAATGTCTGTCGATATCGCTCAGTTGCTGGCCTTTTCGGTCAAGAACAATGCCTCAGACCTGCACCTGTCCGCAGGGGTCCCACCGATGATTCGCGTGGATGGCGACGTCAAGCGCATCAACATGCCGTCACTTTCCCATAAGGAAGTGCACAGCATGATATACGACATCATGAATGACCGGCAGCGGAAGGACTTCGAGGAGTTCTTCGAGACCGACTTTTCATTCGAGATCCCGAAGCTGGCGCGTTTCCGCGTGAATGCGTTCAACCAGGCCCGCGGCGCCGGGGCGGTATTCCGAACGATTCCGTCCGAGATCCTCAGCCTCGACGATCTGATGGCGCCGAAGATCTTCAAGGATATTGCGATGTACCCGCGCGGCATCGTGCTCGTGACCGGCCCGACGGGCTCGGGCAAGTCCACGACGCTGGCCGCGATGGTGGACTACATCAATGACAACAAACCGGACCACATCCTGACCATCGAGGACCCGATCGAGTTTGTGCATGACAGCAAGAAGTCGTTGATCAACCAGCGCGAAGTGCATCGCGACACGCTCGGTTTCGCCGAGGCGCTGCGTTCGGCCCTGCGTGAGGACCCGGACGTGATCCTGGTCGGTGAGATGCGCGACCTCGAAACCATCCGGCTGGCCCTGACCGCGGCCGAGACCGGGCACCTCGTGTTCGGCACGCTGCATACCAGTTCGGCCGCCAAGACCATCGACCGCGTCGTCGACGTATTTCCCGCGGCCGAGAAGGAGATGGTGCGGTCGATGCTATCGGAGTCACTGCGCTCCGTGATCTCGCAGACATTGCTGAAACGCATCGGCGGCGGTCGCATCGCTGCGCACGAAATCATGATTGGCACGCCTGCGATTCGCAATCTGATCCGCGAGGGCAAGATCGCGCAGATGTATTCGGCAATTCAGACCGGCCAGGCGGCGGGTATGCAGACGCTGGACCAGAATCTGCAGGATTTGCTGACCAAAGGCGTGATCAGTAAAGAAGAGGCACGCTTCAAGGCCGCCAACAAGGACGCCTTCTGACGTAGCAACGTCATCGGGCCTCCTTAGAAAGGATTCAAGGAGCTGACACATGGAACGTGATCAAGCAACCCGGCTCATGCAGAGCCTGCTGAAGAAATTGGTTGCCCAGAATGGCTCCGACCTCTTCATCACCGCGGGATTTCCGCCGGCCATCAAGGTGGACGGCGAGATTCATCGCGCCGGTGAGCAGATGCTGACGGCCGATCAGAGCGCCATCATTGTGCGTTCGATCATGAACGACAAGCAGGCCAAAGAATTCGACGCCACCAAGGAATGTAATTTCGCAATCAGCCCGCAGGGCATTGGGCGCTTTCGTGTCAGCGCGTTCGTGCAGCAGGGCGCGGTTGGCGCGGTGCTGCGTACGATTATCACCAATATTCCGACGTTCGAGGATCTGGAGCTACCGGACATCCTGAAGGATGTGGTCATGACCAAGCGCGGCCTGTGTATCCTGGTCGGCGCCACCGGTTCCGGTAAGTCCACGACGCTGGCCGCGATGGTAGGTCATCGCAACGCCAACTCCCGCGGTCATATCGTCACGATCGAGGACCCGGTGGAGTACGTCCATCCGCACAATCGCTGCGTAGTGACCCAGCGCGAAGTTGGCGTGGACACGGATTCCTGGTTCGCCGCCCTGAAGAACACGCTGCGGCAGGCACCTGATGTAATCCTGATCGGCGAGATCCGGGACCGGGAGACGATGGAGTACGGCATTCAGTTCGCCGAGACCGGTCACCTGTGTCTGGCGACCTTGCACGCGAACAGCGCGAACCAGGCGCTGGACCGCATTATCAACTTCTTCCCGGAAGATAAACGCGATCAGTTGCTGATGGATATGTCGCTGAACGTGAAAGCGCTGATTTCGCAGCGTCTGCTGCCGAGATCCGGCGGCAAGGGCCGGGTCGCGGCTATGGAAATCATGCTGCACTCGCCGTTGATCGCCGATCTGATTCTGAAAGGCGAAGTGGCGAAGATCAAGGAAGTTATGGCCAAGTCCAATCGCCTCGGGATGCGAACCTTCGACCAGGATCTGTTCGATCTCTTCGAGACCGGCAAGATCGATTACGAAGAAGCAATCCGTAACGCGGACTCGAAGAACGAGCTGCGCCTGCGCGTCAAACTCGAGAGCAAGCGCGATGCGAAGGAAGCGGAAGCGGGCGGCCTGGCATTGATGGAAGAAGACGACGCCGCCACCACTTTCTAGGAATGCGCCGGGAATAATCGCCTATGAACGTTCAGCCGCTGTTCAACCTGATGGTCGAGAAGAAGGCATCCGACCTCTTCCTGACCTGCTACGCACCGGTGAAAATCAAGATCGACGGCAAGATAATGCCCGTCAACAAGCTCGAGCTGACGCCGAAAATGGTGCGCCAGGCGGCGATCGAATTGATGACCGAAGAGCAGCTGGATACGTTCACGAAGGAGCTCGAAATCGATTTCGCGGTGTCCAAGCCTGGTCTCGGCCGCTTCCGCGTCAACGTGTTCCATCAGCGTGGCAACGTGTCAATGGTCATGCGCTATATCAGTCACGAGATTCCGAAGCTGGAAGATCTCGGCATGCCGGCGATTCTCAAGGAACTCGTGATGTTTCGGCGCGGCCTGATCCTGATGGTCGGCGCAACCGGCTGTGGCAAATCGACGACGCTGGCAGGCATGATCGATCACCGTAATCACAAGACGTCTTCGCATATCCTGACGATCGAGGATCCGATCGAGTATCTGCACACGAACCGAAAATCGATCATCAACCAGCGCGAGATCGGCTCGGATACGGTGAGCTACTCGCGTGCGTTGAAGAGCGCCATGCGGGAAGCGCCGGACGTGATCCTGATCGGTGAGATTCGCGACCGCGAGACCATGCAGGCCGCGATCGACCTGGCCGGCACCGGCCACCTGGCGATAGCGACGCTGCACTCGAACAACGCCGCAGAGACACTGGACCGCATCATCAACATCTTCCCGGAAGAACAGCATCCGCAGGTCTACATGGACCTGTCGCACTACCTGCGCGCGATCATCTCGCAGCGCCTGGTGCGGGGCGTCGACGGGAATCGGGTAGCCGCGGTCGAGATAATGCTCAATACGCCGCATATCGCCGAGCTGATCCAGATGGGTGACATCAGCAAGGTGAAGGAAGCGTTCTACAGCAGCTCCGAGCAGGGGATGCAGACTTTCGATACCGCGCTGCTGACGCTTTATCGCGAAGGGCGGATCTCAATGGACGAGGCCCTGGCCAACGCCGATTCGCGCTCGAACCTCGAGGCGCAGATTCACTTCGGGTAACCATCCCGCGTCATCGGCGGGCCGCGCTGCGCCGTCCTGGTCCGATCTTGCTGCTCGCTTAATCTCGCTCCGCCATCCCTGGCTCCGCTCGAATCGGCGCGATCTCGCTTGTGCTATCCCAGCACCGCTCGGTCGCGACGACGCTCGCAGGAAGATCGGACCAGGCCGTCGCAGCGACTCACGCACCGCCACGGCCCGCTGCCACTGCTGCGTGACGCCCTCGATAGAGACTCGTGGCGTGGTCGGGGATATTGTCGGCCGGGACCGTCGCCCGACAGGGATGTCGGGCGCGAGCCTACAGGCGACCGAAGGAAGTCACGCCTCGTGAGATGTA
>JASJBD010000136.1 GCA_030066665.1 Gammaproteobacteria bacterium | reverse complement strand
CGACAGCCGAATGCGCGCCAGGTCGGCCTCCGCGCGCGCAAGATCTGCATCCGGGCTTCGCCCCGCCTGCACCCGTTCGCCCACCGCTGACACGGTTCGCTCCGCCAACGCGATTGCGGACTCTATCCGCTCCAATCTGGTCTGGTAGGCGATGCTGTCCAGAAAATAACGGGCGGTGGCCGCTACCGCATCCAACCGATCGATGTCCATGTCGACCTCGGCGAGGGACAGACCTGCCTCGGCGGCTGCCACGCGGCGTTGCCGCTTGCCGCGCTCCAACACCCACCCGAGGCGGAGGGTAACCTCAGCGCTGTCGAAACCGTCGAACACCCCAGAGCCGAAAACGTCCTCGACCGTGACGTCGAGTTCTGGATTCGGTCGGAGCCCAGCCTGCAGCGAGCTTCCTCGGCGAGCGTCAATCTGATAGCCGGCGATTACAAGTGCGGGGTTGCGTTCAAGCGTCCGTGCAAACGCTTCGTCCAGGTCAATGAGAGCGGTAGCTTCGCTCGCGCTCACGCTCGACAATGAGGTGGCGAGGTAGAAACCCGATAGGGCAATGAATCGTCCCCACATAGATGCCTCCAAAAAGGGTTGGGTGGCAGTGCTTTGATCAAACAATACACATCAGGCGGCAAAACGCAGCCTGAGCGGCACTCACAATTGACTTACACAGAGAGGTGGGGCGCGCAGCGGCGGTCGCCATCGCGTGCGGTGACGATTCTTCTCGGCCCTGTTCGGGGGTGGCCGGGCGAGATGTATTGACCATGCTAACGCCGCCAGGAAGACGGCGAAGGCTAGGAGTAGCGGGATGAGCTTGGCATCCGCGGTGCCAATCTGCTCGACCACGGAAACATCGATGTGCTCGCTGTGATCGTAGCCGGCGGGATCAGCGTGGTGCAGGTGCGTGCCATGCAGTCCGACATAAAGTCCCTGGGTATCGACATGGCGATGCAGCCCAGTGAGTTGCAGTGACAGCAGACTGACGCACGCGATCAGGGCCAACGATCGAGTAAAGGCATTCACGCATGTAGTATACGCAACGCGTTGTATTCATCCAGATAGACGAGAGCGAGCTGGCGTGCGGCATGTGCTGTGCTATCGTGCTGGCGTCATTTGGCCTACGGGTCCCTATGTTCAGCGTCGACGAATTCCTGATAATCCTGTTCACGATGGTCATCGTCGCCATCTGTGTGCTGTTTCATTACGAGGGACTTCGGCTTTTGAGCCGCATCCTGGCCGGGCGTCCGATGCACGAAAGATTCCGCATAGCCGGCCTGATCCTCGCGCTGCTCGCACTCCACGGGATCGAGATTCTCGTGTTCGCGACGGGTTACCAGATTCTCGCCAGCTTCGACCGGTTCGGTGACCTGTTGCATTTCGGTTACGCGGATACCCTGATCGAGCAACCGATGAGCTTTTTCGACTACGCGTACTACTCGGCAACGGTGTATTCGACGCTCGGCTTCGGCGACATCGTGCCTTCCGGTGAGATTCGCGCGCTGACTGGTATCGAGGCCGTCACCGGTTTGGTGCTTATCACCTGGTCCGCATCTTTCACTTTCCTGGAGATGCAGCGCCACTGGGGCCGCGGCTGACTGGCTCAGTCTGTCTCGCGATCCAGCCAGGTCCGCGCACGGTCCGGAAAATCGGTAAACACACCGTTCACCTGCAGTCGGCCAACGACCAGTTCCAGCAGTTCGTCCAGCGATGCGACACCGGGCGGCAAATCATCCGCGCGCAACGTGTAGGGGTGGACCAGCAATCCGGCCTCGGCGGCGGCCTCCCGCAGTCCGGTCCCCGGGTGACCCGGTTCTGCAAAGTTCACCAGCAACTTCAGTGACGGGCCGATACCCTGCGCATAGCGGCTGATCGCCCGGAGGTCGAAGCCCGACTGCTTGCTCGACAGCAACTGAATCATCGGCAGGCCCGTGCCGACCTGCCCGCGCAGACGCTGCAATTCGTCGGCGTCGAAGCATTGCAGAAAGATCTTTTGCCCGGCGGCCAGGTAACCCGCCGCGTCGAGATCGGCCAACACGGCGGCGGACAGATCGATACCCTCACGCCGATGCCAGGCGGGTTCCTTGATCTCCGGATAGACACCGGCTTCACGCCCAGTGGATTGATTCAAGCCGCGAACGAACGCCAGTTCCTCCGCCAGCGTGGGGATACGAAAGCCGGCGGCGTGCGGCGGAAAACGTGCCGGATAAAGCGGTTCACCGCTGTCCGGCACGCGCCGTTCACGCAGAGTCAGGGTCTGGATCTCGGTGTGGTCGAAATCGACGCAGTAGTGGAAACCATCCGAACGCGCCCGGCCGGGAAAACGCTCGGCGACGTCGGTGAGCGCATCGAGAAAGAGATCGTGAAAAACCAGCGCGACGCCGTCTCGCGTTGCCACGATATCCTGCTCGAGGAAATCGGCGCCGCCGGCGTGCGCCATCGCCTTTCCCGCGAGACAGTGTTCGGGCAGATAGGCGCTCGCACCTCGGTGAGCGATGACGATCGCGCTCACGACCCGCGTCAGGCCTCCGCTTCCTCCACGCCCAGCCGCTTGTGCATGATCGGGCTGGTCGTCGTGTACTGCAGCGGGATTTTCTTGCCCGGCTCAATTATCGCTTTCGCCGCAAACGCTGCCAGCGCTGCTTCGTGGAAGCCACTGAGTATCAGTTTTTTCTTGCCCGGGTAATCGGCGATATCACCGATGGCAAAAATGCCGGGCACGCTGGTTGAAAATGTCGCCGTATCGACATTGAGCGTCTTGCGATTCATGTCCAGGCCCCACTCGGCGATCGGACCCAGCTTCGGCGATAAGCCGAAGAACACCAGCAGTTGCTCTGCCTCCAGCGTCCGCGTGCTGCCATCAGCAGTCGACTTGATAGCGACGCCGGTCAGTTGCCCATCAGAAATCTCGAGGCCGGTTGCAACCGAGTTCAGAATAATTTCGGCCCGGCCCGCGTCAGCCAACTCGCGCAGTTTCTGCGCCGTGGCCTCGGCGCCCCGGAATTCATCCCGGCGATGGACCAGCGTCATGCTGGCGACCGATGGTGCCAGTTCGACCGCCCAGTCCAGCGCGGAATCCCCACCACCCAGCACGATCACCTGCTGGCCCGCAAACCGCGACGGATCGCGCACCCGGTAGTGCAAGCAGCTGTCCTCCAGCGCCTCAGCCTCCGGGAATCGCAGCTTGCGTGGCGTGAACGAGCCGACACCCCCGGCAATGAACACGGTCTTGGTATGAAACATCGTGCCGGCACTGGTCTCGACATGAAAGCCACCGTCTGCCGGATCCACGACCGTGACCTGCTCGCCGAGATGAAACTCCGCACCAAACGGCTCGATCTGTTTCATCAAAAGCTCGGTCAGTTCTTCCCCGGTGCAATACGGCACGGCCGGGATGTCGTAGATCGGTTTGTCCGGGTACAGCTCGGTGCACTGGCCGCCCGGATGCGCCAGGCTATCGACGATTTGCGCCTTGATGCCCAGCAGGCCCAGTTCGAAAATCTGGAACAGCCCGCAGGGGCCGGCGCCGACGATCAAGGCGTCTGTCTTAATGGTCATATTGGATCAGTCTCTGAATTGTCACCGCCCTCACAGGTCGGTGGGATCGAACTCGATTACCTCCCACTGGGCAGTATCCTCGTTGCGGGCCAGTTTCTTGATCGCATCGGTAATAACGCGATCGTTCCACTCGACCACATCGTTGCACTGGTCCATGAAGTCCTTGGTCATCATGACAGTGCCCCCGAAGGAGCTGATCCCCAGCACCGGTTTCTTGAAGGCTGTAGCGGTTTCGAGCTGAAAACCGGCCAGTTCCTTGTTCCGTTCATAGGTGGTGACTGGCACCACAGCGATTTCGGCCGCGTTGATCTGCTTGCGCAGTTCCTCCTTGATGGCATCCGGGCCGCCGCTGTCGGGCATATTTTCGGGCTTGGCAGTGTTGATATAGAAGAAGCGATCCCGGCTTTCCAGGTATTCGAACAGCCGGGAATAATCGGCATCCTCATCGAACAGGTGAATCGCGTAGACGCGAATCGGATCTTTCTCTGACACGGTGGACCTCCCAATCGATCGCCGCCTAGTCTAACAGCGTGGCGGTCCTGCTTTCGCCTCACCGCCGCACGGCATTACACTTTGCGTAATGCGGCTTCTGATCTACAACATCCGGTACGGCCTTGGGCCCGGCCGGCCGACCCATGTCCCGGTTCCCGGCGCCGGCTATCTGTTCGGGAACCCCGGGGTACTCGAGGAGTTGACGGGCTTTATCCAGTCGCAGGACCCGGACATTGTCGGGCTGATCGAGGTGGATACCGGCTCGATGCGGAACGCGCGGGTCAATCAGGCGGAGGAAATTGCGCGGGCCCTCGGGCATTACTCGTCCTACGAATGCAAGTACGGCGGCGAGTCCGTGACCCAGTACCTGCCCATCATGCGTAAGCAGGCCAACGCCTTTCTGGCGGCGCCGCGAGTCAAGGGCGAACGGTTTCACTATTTCGAGCAGGGCATCAAGCGACTCATTATTGAACTGGAACTCGAGGACATGGCGGTCTTCCTTGTGCACCTGTCACTCAAATACCGCCATCGGCACTTTCAGCTCCGGCACCTTTATGAACTGGTGCGGGAGTCCAGCAAGCCGGTGATTGTCGCCGGTGATTTCAATACTTTCTGGGGTGAGAACGAAATCTTCCTGTTCAAGGAAGCAGCCGGACTGCGCAGTGCAAACGTCGATAGCCTGCCGTCATACCCAAGTAATGCGCCGCGCATGGAACTCGATTTCATTCTGTATGGCCAGGGCATCGAGGTCACGAACTTCGAGATTCCGCGGGTCGCATTTTCGGATCATCTCCCATTGATTTGTGATTTCGAGGTCGGGGGCCACTCATGACAGAAAAACTCAAGCACTGGAGTATTGCCTACGATAACGATCGCACTGCGTGGCTGTGCCTCGATAAGGCCGGAACGTCAACGAACGTGCTCTCACAGGACGTGTTGCGGGAACTCCGCGACGCTCTCGATCTGCTCGACAAGGACCCGCCGCTCGGGCTGGTGCTTTATTCCGGCAAGGAAAACGGTTTCATCTACGGCGCCGACATTACCGAGTTTCCGGCGCTGAGCCAGCGCACGGATGCACTGGAACTGACACAACAGGGCCATGCGTTGTTTGGCCGCCTGGCCAGTTTGCCCTGGCCGACGGTGGCGGCGATCAACGGCCTGGCGCTGGGCGGCGGGCTGGAACTCGCGCTCGCCTGCGACTGGCGCATCGCAACCGAAGGACACAAGCGCAGCCTCGGGCTGCCCGAGGTCAATCTCGGCTTGCACCCCGGGCTCGGGGGGACCGTGCGACTGGTTCGGCTGATCGGCGTACGTCAGGCCATGCCGATGATGCTGACTGGCAAACCGGTCACGCCTTCCCGGGCTCGCAAGTCCGGCCTCGTGGACAGGGTCGTGCCGGCTGCCGACTGGCGCAAAACCGCCGCGGAGCTCGCCCATAAGCCGCCACCGGCGCGCCGCGCGCCGTTGCTTGATCGCGTGCTGAGTTTCGGACCGCTGCGGCCTTTGTTGGCTAAGCAGATGACGGCACAGGTCGCGCGACGTGCCAAGCGACAACACTACCCGGCGCCGTTTGCCATGGTCGACCTGTGGCAGCGCCACGCAGCACAGGGTGACCAGGCGTTCGAGGCCGAGGCCCGCAGCTTCGTCGAACTGATGCAGTCCGCCACATCGGCCAACCTGGTGCGGGTCTATGGCCTGCAGGAACGACTGAAGCATGCAGCCGGTGACAAACGTGATGTCGCCAGCCACGTGCACGTGGTCGGAGCCGGGGTCATGGGCGGCGATATCGCGGCCTGGTGCGCCCTGCGCGGGCTGTCCGTCACGCTGCAGGATCGCGAGATGCAATACATTCAGCCCGCCCTGGATCGCGCGGGCGAGCTGTTCGCCAAGCGCCTGCGCGGTCCCGGCGAGGCGGATGCAGCGCGGGCACGCCTGGTCGCGGACGTGACGGGTGAAGGGGCCGCCGATGCTGACATCGTGATCGAGGCCATTTTCGAAGACCGGGACGCCAAGCAGGCGCTGTACCAAGCGCTGGAGCCGCGCATGAAGGGCGACGCCATGCTCGCGACAAATACGTCGAGCATTCCGTTGCAGGAGCTCGCACCGTGTTTGCGGCATCCGGAGCGGCTCTTCGGCCTGCATTTCTTCAACCCGGTCGCCAAGCTGCCGCTAGTGGAAATTGTCAGCGGACCCCAGACGAGCGAGCGGGCCGCCGGCACTGGCGCCGCCTTTGCCAGGCAAATCGGCAAGTTACCCCTGCCCTGCCAGAGCCTGCCCGGGTTCCTGGTCAACCGCATCCTCGGACCCTACATGGCGGAGGCGATGGTGCTGCTCCAGGACGGTGTGCCGAAAGCGGACATCGATCGCGCCGCGACAGACTTTGGCATGCCGATGGGACCGGTCGAGCTGGCGGATTCCGTCGGCCTCGATGTAGCGCTCCATGTTGCCCAGATTCTGAGCCCGGTGATCGGTCGGCCGGTGGGCTCGCAATTGGAAGAACTGGTCGCGGCGGGCAAACTGGGACGCAAATCCGGCGAGGGGTTCTACCGTTATCACAACGGCAAACCAGAACGCGAGAAACCGTCCGGCAAGATCGACCCGGACTTCACGGAGCGCCTCATGCTGTCCTACGTCAATGAAGCGGCCGCCTGCCTGGCGGATGAGGTTGTCACCGATCCGGACCTGGTCGATGCGGGAGCCGTTTTCGGCACCGGGTTTGCGCCGTTTCGCGGCGGTCCCATGCATTACGCCCGGGAGCGCGGTGTTGAGGATATCGTTGCCGCGCTCGAACGGCTCGCGGCGCGCCACGGGGACCGTTTCCAGCCTTCGCCCGGCTGGGAGCGAGTCCGGTCCTGGGCCACAGCGCCCGATTGAGAATTTGTCGCTACCGCGAGTGAAAACCTTACGGTTACAATATCGCGCCTTCGCGTCCAGCCCAGATACCGGAGTTCGAGTCAGACCGCATGTCCCCAGGTAATGTCAGCATTCAGACCCTGCGGCAATTTACTCCGCTGGACGGCCTCAAGCGCGAGAACATCGCCGCGCTGGCGAAGAAGACCGAAGTCCGCAAGATCAACTCCGGCGAAACCCTGTTCAAGGCCGGTGACAGCGAGAAACGCACCTTCTACCTGCTGGATGGTGCCGTCGAACTCAGCGATGAGCAGGGCAACACCAAGCTGATTCGATCCGGCACTGACGAGGCGCGCGGTCCGCTGTCGCCAATGTTGCCGCGCCGCTTTACAGCCAAGGCCGTCGAGAGCGCGGAATACGTTTCAATCGACACCGACCTGCTGGACGTGATGCTGACCTGGGACCAGACCGGGGATTACGAAGTCAGTGAGCTGACCATGTCGCAGGAGCCGACGTCGGACGACTGGATGGCCACATTGCTGCATACCAAGGCCTTTCACCGGATTCCGCCGGCCAATATTCAGGCGATCTTCATGCGCATGCAGCGCGTGACTTACAAGCCGGGCGACGTGATTATCAAGCAGGGCGACGAAGGTGACTATTTCTACGTCGTCATTTCCGGTACTTGCGAGGTCACCCGCGAAACGCCCCTGAACGAGGAAGGTATCAAGCTGGCCGAACTTGGCACCGGCGATACCTTCGGTGAGGAGGCCCTGATCTCCGATGCGCGGCGCAATGCGACCGTGACAATGCTGACCGAGGGCATCGTCATGCGTCTCGGCAAGCAGGACTTCAACACTCTGCTGAACGAGCCGATGCTCGACTGGGTCGAGTACGAGGAAGCCAAGAAGCTGGTTGCCGATGGCGGCAAATGGCTCGATGTACGCCTGCCCAGCGAGTTCGAATCCCATCACGAGGCGGATGCTCTCAACATTCCGCTGTATTTCATTCGGCTAAAGCTGAACCAGCTGGACAAGGACGTGACCTACGTCGTGTGCTGCGATACGGGCCGGCGCAGTTCGGCGGGAGCTTTTATATTGAATGAGCGGGGCTTCACGACGCGAGTTCTCAAGGGCGGACTGAATATGTCCAGCCTCAACGAAGGCACCGCCTAGGCGCCAGTGCTACATCGTATGGGTGGGCTTGTCGCCGCCCAGCGCTCCGGCCAGGTAATTCTCGATCTTCTTCTGCGTCGTGCCACCATCCTGGTCGCTGAACTGCACGCCAATGCCCGCCGTGCGCTTTCCCTGCGCGCCTTTTGGGGTCAGCCAGATGACCTGACCGGCAACCGGGATCTTTTCGTCCTCACCCATCAGGTTCAGCAGCATGAAGACCTCGTCGCCGAGCTTGTAACTGCGATTGGTGGGAATAAACAGGCCGCCATTGCGAACGAATGGCATGTAGGCGAGATACAACGCGCTCTTGTCCTTGATCGTCAGCGTTAACAGACCTGGTTTGGACATCCTGATCCCCTAGGTTCGCCGCAGTCCGCCGTACCAGCGCTCCAGCAGGTTGGCAAAGCCAATCTCCATATTCAGCCCGCTGCCGACCAGGCGTCGAAATTCAGCGATTTCATGGAGATATAGAAACAACGGCTCAATGTTTAAGCCATTTGTTACATATTGCAAGTGCCCAGTCCGCGGATCCGGAACCGGCTCGACCAGGCGCCGGATTTCCGCCGCCGTGCGTCGGTAGAGCCAATCGCTGCAGTCACTGACCGACAGCTTGGCCCAGCGCCGGGCCACGGCGACCGGGTTGCTGCGCCGTGCCTGAAGCGACTCCAGGTCGGCGGCCAGCCGGCGTGCTTCGGCCGGAAAACCGGCCGCGGCAAGATCCAGCGCGCGCAGCGGCGCCCCGCCCGCGAGTTCCAACGCGGCCGCCCAGTCCGTATCCGGGTCCATGGCCTCCAGCCACTGCACCGACTCCCCGACCGGCGGGATCGGGATTCGGACATGCTGACAACGGCTTACGACCGTCGCAGGCAATCGCGCCGGGGCCACGGCGATCAGGACGATCAGGCTCCCGACCGGCGGTTCCTCCAGCGTTTTCAGCAGGCTGTTGGCGGCCTGGTGACTGAGCGCCTCGGCCGGTCGGACAATCGCGATCTTGGCGCCACCCTGGTGCGCCGTGAGCTGCAGGAACGCGACCATGTCGCGCACCTGGTCAATTGGGAGGATCCGCTTGTCTGCCGGTGGCGCGAGCCGCAACAGGTCGGGATGCAGCAGCGCAGCGCCCTCTTCTTCGCTGTCCACGGGCACGCGAGCGAGATCCGGCGCTCCGAGGACTTGCCCGGCCAGCCACAGCGCCAACTGCTCCCGGCCGGTGCCAACTGGCCCGTGAATGAGCAGTGCATGTGGCAGCTGGCCACGACGTTGCAGCTCCCGCAGGTGACCTGCTTTGCCGGACAACCATGATGGAAGTTCTCTAAAATCCATATTTGTCAATTGTTTATAAAGTTTTTCTAAATCGATTTCTTGAAATCGGTTGCAATGATGTCGGCGAGATCTCGTTGCACCTGCTGAAGTTCCCGACTGGCATCCACGATGCGAAACCGCTGCGGCTCGGCGTCGGCCCGCGCGAGGTAAACCTGGCGAACGCGCCGGAAAAACTCCAGGTCCTCCTGCTCGAAACGATCGTTGGTACCCCGGTCACTGCGCCGGGCCGCCGTTGCCTCCGGCGTGGCGTCGAGCAGGAACGTGAGATCCGGTCGCAGCTCCTGCTGAACCAGCTGTTCCAGCGCCGCTATCGCGGCCGGATCCAGTCCGCGGCCACCGCCCTGGTATGCAAACGTCGCGTCGGTGAAGCGATCGCACAGTACCCAGCGACCGGCGTCCAGCGCGGGCTGGATTAGCTGGGCCAGGTGGGCCGCGCGCGCCGCAAACATCAACAGCAGTTCCGTGATCGGCGGCATGTCGCCGGGCGCTGCGTCCAGCAATACGGCACGAATGGCCTCGGCCAGCGGGGTACCGCCCGGCTCGCGCGTGATCACGACATCGTGCCCGAGCCCTCGCAGGCGATCGGCAATGAAGGCAAGGTTCGTGGATTTGCCCACCCCCTCGATGCCCTCCACCGTCACGAAACGCCCGGGCATGGTCTAACCCTCGTTCCGCCGCTCGCGCAGTACACGCAAGTAACGCGCCACTGCGGCGTTGTGCTCTTCCAGCGTGGCCGAAAAGCTGTGGCTGCCATCCTCGTCTCCGGTGGCCACAAAATACAGCGCGTCGCCATCGGCCGGCTGTACGGCTGCCAGCAATGAGGCAGCACCGGGCAGGCCGATGGGCGTCGGTGGCAAACCGCCGCGCGTATAGGTGTTATACGGTGTGTCCGTGGTCAGGTCGCGCCGACGCAGATTGCCGTCGAAGCTGTCCCCCAGGCCGTAGATGACAGTCGGATCCGTCTGCAGCCGCATGCCCCGTTCGAGGCGCCGGACGAACACGCCGGCAATCTGGGGACGCTCCGTGTCCAGTGCCGTTTCGCGCTCGATGACCGACGCAAGTATCAAGGCCTCGTAAGCGCTTTGCATTGGCAGCGGCTCACGCCTTTGTGCCCATGCCGAAACCAGCCGTTCAGTCATCAGATCATATGCCTGGCGAAGCAGGACCTCGTCGGACGTGCCGCGTGCAAACCGGTAAGTATCGGGAAAGAACAACCCCTCGGCGTGAGCCTCCGCCAACTCCAGCTCCTGCGCGAGTTCAACCGGATCCCCAGCCGACAGCGTGCGGGAGATGGCCGGATGGGCATTCATGGCTGCGAGCAATTCCTTCACCGTCCAGCCTTCGACGATGGTCAATGAATGCAATTTCACGCGGCCGGCGACCAGCATGTCCAGCAGGCCGGCCGGGCTGATCTCGGCCGGCAGGTCGTACTCGCCGGCCCGCACGGCACGCTCCTGGCCCCGGACGCGAGCCGACAGGCGCAGCAGCCATGGCCGGTCGAGAATGTCGTCCCGCGCCAGTTGATCCGCGATGCGCGTGAGCGTGCCGCCTGAAGGCACATCCAGCACGTAGCCGGCGGCAGGCACTCGCAGCGGCGCATCCAGCCAGTTCTGCCAGGCGACCGTCAGGCCGCCAATCGCGATCAGCAGCGTCACCGCGACAGCGACGATCCACCGCATCATGGTGCGCACTCCTCGACGCCGACCGCCGCCAAGGCAGCCATCAGTTGGCGCGTCACCGCGCCTGGCGAATAGACCCGACCTGCGTATTCGCGCACCGGCCAGATGCCGATCAGGCTGTTCGTCAAAAACATCTCGTCCGCGCTCTCCAGCGTCGCCTGGGTGATGGTCGCCTCGGTCACGGTGATATCAATCGCTGCCGCACGTTCCAGCACCACCCGACGCATGATGCCCCGGACGCCGCAGTTCGTCAGCCTCGGCGTCAGCAGTGCACCGTTCAGGACGAGAAACAGGTTACTCATCGTGCCGCAGACGAACTCGCCCGCAGGCGTCGCCATCAGGCCCTCGACAATGCCGGCGTTCTGCCATTCGGCCCGTGCCATCACCTGCTCCAGCCGGTTCAGCGTCTTCAGACCGGCCAGGCGTGGACTGCC
>JASJBD010000017.1 GCA_030066665.1 Gammaproteobacteria bacterium | reverse complement strand
GCCACGTTCAAACCACCGGCCAGCACGTTGGCCGCCTGCGCAATATCCCGCGACGACAGGCCCAGTTCGCTCGCCAGTTCACGGTTCACGTCCAGTCGCACTTGCGGCAAATCCAGCTCGAGGTCCAAGTCGAACCGGCCAAGCTCCGGGTCCTCGCTGAGTAAATCGCGAAAGCCCCGCGCCAGGTCAGCGGTAGTGCCGAGATCCGGCCCCTGTAACACGAAGCTCAGCGCCTCGCCGCGATTGTCGCCGGCAATGCCGTAAGGTGATGGCAACGCCACAATCCCCGGTATTTTCAGGAACTCTTCGCGCAGTTCCGGTATCACCTCGTATTGTTTTGTCGTGCGCTGTTCGCGCGGCGCCATGTTCACGTAAATCAGGCCCTGGTTTACGCTGCCGGCGCGGCCGCCACCTAGCGTCGAAAAGAAATTCTCGATATCCGGGCGCGCCAGCAGAATGTCTTCGATCTTGCGCATCCGCTCGTCGCCGTAGGCCAGGCTCGTGCCAACCGGCGTGCGAATAGTGATCTGGAACTGGCCCTCGTCCTCCGGCGGGATAAACTCGAAACCGAGACTGCCGAACAACACGGGAGTGCTGAGAATGACGGCGACGGCAAATGCGACCACGCGCCAGCGATGGCCGAGACTCCACGCGATCAGGCGACGATACGCAGCTTCCATGGAATTCAGCGCCCGCGTAATCACGCGGAACACCCGACCGTGTTCCTTGCTGACTCGCAAATATCGGGAACACATCATCGGCGTCAGCGTGAGCGATACAAACAGCGACACAAGGACGCCGGCCGCCACGACCACACCAAAAGAGCCGATCAGTTTGCCCGGAATGCCGGGCACGAACAGGACCGCGGCGAAGATGCAGGCAAGCGTGAGCGTTGATGCGACAATCGCCAGCAGCACTTCGTTGGCACCTTCGATCGACGCCGTGCGCCGATCCTGGCCATCGTCTTCGACCCGCCGCTGGATGTTTTCCAGCACCACAATAGCGTCATCCACGACCACGCCAATGAGCACGAGCAGGCCGAGCATGGTGATGGTGTTCAGCGAATAGCCGAGGAAGTACATCACCAGCACGGTGCCGAGCAGCGAGACCGGGATGGCCGCCGCCACAATCAGCGTCGCGCGGAAGTTGCGCAGGAACAGCCAGACGATCAGCGCGGCGAAAATCGCGCCATCAATCAGATGGTCCTCCAGCGACGCGACGAGATCCAGGATGTAGACACTGTCGTCGCTGGAGATGGACATCTGGATGCCGGGCGGTAGCTGCGGCTCAATGTCATTGAACAACCGACGCTTGATCTCGTCGTTGATCTTGACGGTGTTGCGCCCGGCGATCTTGACGATACCCAGGCTGACCCCGGGCTGACCGTTATAGCGGCCCACGCGCCGCGCGTCGGACAGGCTGTCTTCAATAGTCGCGACGTCTTTCAAATAAATGGTCGCCCCGCGACGGGTGGCGATGACGAGGCGTTCCAGGTCAACCGGATTGTGGTATTCCAGGTCGAGCTTCAATAGCTGTTCCTGGTCCGCGCCCACCAGGTAACCCCCTGGCAGCTGGAAATGTTCGTTGCGAAACGCCGCGGTAATGTCCTGCACCGTGACGCCATACGCAGCCAGGCGCTCGAAATCGATATTGACGCGAATGGTGCGCTCGCGCTCGCCGCCGATGATCACTTCGCCGACACCGTCGATCGTCTCCAAACGCTTCTTCACGACCGTGCGCACAAACTGGTTCAGCTGCTGGATGGTGCGATCACCCCAGAACGACACCCAGAAGGCCGGGAAGGAGCCCGTCTCGGATTTCGAAATGACCGGTACTTCGGCGTCTTCCGGCAGCAGCCGCTGGATCTGGCTGACCTTGGCCTGCACTTCGTTGAACGCCACATCGATATCCTTGCCGAGTTGGAAGGACGGCGTCACGATCGACTGACCGGCCGAGGTCGTCGACACGAGCTCATCGATGCCCGGCACGCTGCTGATCGCGCCCTCGATCACATTCGTGATGCTGGCGTCGACCACTTCAGGGTTGGCGCCCTCCAGGCGCGTCAGCACCGAAATCTTGGCGAGATCAATATTCGGCAGACGTTCCACGCCAATGCGGTCGTAGGCCACGATGCCGAACAGCACAATCAGCGCGTTCAGCATCGCCGCGAACACGTAACGCCGCACCGATACCGCCGCCAGGCTCACCGGCTGTCCTCCGCGATATCGACGCGGACGCCGTCGGCGAGAAAACCGGCGCCATCGACTGCGATCAGCTCGGCGCCATCGAGACCCGACAGGATCTCCACCAGGCGTCCCTGGCGCTCACCCCGTTCAACGACGCGTTGTTGGGCAATACCATCGGTGATCGCGTACACCACGTCACCGGCCGGTCGGCGTACAACCGACACCTGCGGCACGAGCAAGGCATCCTCACGCGTCTGCAGCACCAGTTCGGCCCGCACGCTGGCGCCCGGTCGCCAGCGACCCGGATTTTGGAAATCGACAATCACCGTCACGGAGCGATTGGACGGATTCACGCTCGGGCGGATGTCGGTGACTACGGCATTCACGACTTCGTCACCCGCGGCTGCCGAGGTCAACCGCACCGGTAAGGCCCGCCGGATTTCCGGCGCGCGGTATTCCGGGAACGGCAAATTCACACGCAGGTTTTCCATGTCGATCAGGTCGAAAACGACCGTACCAGTCTGCACGTAATCGCCGACATCGACGCTGCGCGTTGCCACTTCGCTTTTCACCGGCGCGGTCAGGCGGGTCTTTGCCAGGCGGCGTTCAGTGCCACCGACCCGGGCCGCAGCGCCAGCCTGCTGCTCACGCAGCGCATCCAGGTCGGCCGCAATAACGTCGAGCTCGTCCTCTGAAATCAATCGATCTGCAAACAGTTTGCGGGCGCGCTCCAGTTCGCGTTCCTTTTGCGCCAGCAGTGCTCTCAGCCGACCGGCCTCGGCGCGCTCGCTCGCCAACTCGAGCCGGTATTGCTCGTTGTCGATTTCGGCAAGTAGTGCGCCTGCGTCCACCCCCTGCCCCGCGTCGACGTAGACCTTGGTGATTTCCCCGGCGACTTCGGCCGCGACCTGGGCCGACGTACGCGTTTCGATCAGGCCCACGGCCCACTCGGTCTGTTCGACATCGGCCGTAACCGGGCTCGCCGTGGTGACGCGAATCACGCGGCCCTGGCCAGTGACCGCCGGCGCCGCCAAAAAGCCGATAACCATCAGCAACACCAGAATCCAACCTCTCGTGGGCCGGCAGCGAGGCGGCGCAACGATATCGCTTCCTGCTGTGGCGGTAGCGTTTATCAGAGTTGCAACTCCGTCTTGAAACCAAACCAGCGACTGTTGTCGATCAGCCGGATGAACTCCGGGCGCAACCGGTACAGATTGGCGGCCTTCAATCGCTCGGCGATGGTCTCCTCATTCTTGTCTTGCGGTTTCTCGAACAGCGCTTTCACGTCGTGAAATTTCGCCAGGTAATGCGCCAGGCCGGCCAGACGCGCCGCGCCGGTGAGCACCTCCACCCGACCCTCGAGCTGCAGCCCCCTGACGTCCGCCCAGGCACCGCAATCAGGATTGATTGCGCCGGCAACACGGTCGCTGTTTGCCAGATCGGTGCCATGCCGGGTGCGATGATCGGAGACAAAGTACAGGTTGAGCTCGCTATCGCTGGCATAGAACACCGCCGCGGCCCAGGGTCCGGCATCACGCGCGGTTGCCAGCGTAACGGTGTTGTACTCCGATAGCATCGCGCGAATGGCAGCGCGCGGATCGGTCTCTTCGGGCGCGGGGTTCACGACCGCTTGCCGATCGGACCCTGCCAGCGCTTGACGATGCCCGTGTCGACGCCGAACAGATCCATCACCCGACCCACCGTATGATTGATGATGTCGTCCACGGTCTGCGGATCGTTGTAGAACGCCGGCATCGGCGGCACCATCAACGCGCCCATCTCCACTGCCTGCGTCATCAGCCGGGTATGCCCCAGGTGCAATGGCGTTTCCCGCGGCACGATGACCAGCCGACGCTGCTCCTTCAGGATCACGTCAGCGGCACGCACGATCAGATTATCGGCATAGGAATTCACGACACCGGACAGCGTCTTCATCGAACACGGCATAATGGCCATGCCGCTGGTGATGTAGGAGCCGCTGGCAATCGACGCGGCGAGGTTCTGATCGCTGTGGACCACGTCGGCCAGCGCTTCGACCGCCTTTACGTCCCAGTTGGTCTCAATCGAGATGTTCAGCTTGCCACCGTTGCTGATGACCAGGTGCGACTCGAATTCATCCTGGTGCTTGAGCATCTCCAGCAGGCGAATGCCGTAGATGACCCCGCTGGCGCCGGACATCCCCACGATCAGGCGTTTGGCCATTTGTATTCCTTGTTATCAAGTGCCGCTAAGCCCCTGATGATAAACGCCCCGGCGGTCCGAGGCATATCCCCTGTCAGGCCGGCGCTGCCGGTGCCGCTGCAGGGCGGTCAGCCAGGGCTTTCTGGTTCTGCGGGACGCGCAGGCGCCAGATGTACGCATCCACAATGAAATGATGGATATTGATGACGGCAACACACATCAGCATGCTCTCCGCAAACCCGGCGCCGGCCCACACGAACACCCACGGCCATACATTGAAGATCGCATAGCCCAGCACCACGCATTTGGCATAGAACAGGCTCGCATGGGTCAGCCAGCTGCGCGTGTTGGTCGGCTCGCGCATCTGCTCACGCACGTGATAGATCAGCATGATCGCGAGATACTGGATGCCGTGGCCGATCGTGGCGACGACGAAAGCCTCACCGAAACTCAGAGAAGTCCACCACAACGCGTTCGATAGCAGCAGGCTGGCAACCATCAGTGGCGGTGGTGCGGATTTCGACTTCCAGAACCAGCCGAACAGCAACACAGGCATCGCGTAGACCAGCACACCCAGTAGCGACCGGACGGTTTGTAAACCTTCAAGCAGCCACGGACGCGCGGCCAGAATTTCCGGCGACAGCAACCAGCCGACACCCATGTGTGGCGAGCCACTGAATAACGCATACAGGAACGGCATCATCGCGGTCCAGTACACCAGGCGCTTGTCACCGGTGCCCAGCCGCAGGCCGCTGCGAAAGCTGTACATCAGGCTGAGCCCGTAGACCTGCTTGGCGTAATGGAATGGAGCCCAGGTGAGATAAAGCACCTGCAAATAACGCCCCGCCTCCCCCGGAAACGCGATGGCAAGTACGAGCACGGCCAGCGTGACGGCCGGGAAACCGAAAGCGAGAAAACGAAACTCCTGGTAATAGGCCGGCTTGCTATAGAGCCGCACGGTCGATGCCGCGAAATGCGCACTATTGGCGAGCAGCACCAACCATGGCAGGGGCAGGCCGGTCACGGTATCGACGGCGGCCGGTTCCCATATCCACCAGGCCGTCAGCACGATGCTCCACACACTGCCGATCGTGAGGTAATCGAACCAGGGCGAGACGAAGCAGTTGCCGACCAGTTGTCTACGCAATGCGGTCACCGCCCCGCCCCCTGCATGCGCCGCCGCAGCGCTTCGAGATTGCGGCGCGCAGCAACAAAATTTGGGTCAATTTCGAGCGCGCGTTGATAGCTGTCGGCAGCGCTCTGAAAATCGCCCCGTCGCGTATAGGCGACGCCGAGGTCACTCCAGGCCGCCACGCGATCCGGATCTGACGCGACCGAGCGGCGCATCAGTGTGATCGCGTCATCAATGCGATTCGACTGCAGGTACATCACTCCGAGAAAGTAGTTGGCCTCGGCATGTTCCGGTTCGATTCGCAGCACCGCGCGAAACGCCATGATTGCAGCTTCCCGGTTGCCGCGCGCATATTCGGCCGCGCCGAGGTTTACCTGGCTATCGGTATTCGCCGGCGACACCGCGACGGCCGCGGCAAACTCAAGAGCAGCGCGTTCGTAATCGCCGGCGCCAAACAACTGTTCACCTTCCTCCAGCCAATCCAGCGACAGCCCAGGCAAGCCCCCGTGGCTCGTGGAGAAGTAACCCAGGCCGGCCAGCAAAGAGGCAAAGAACACGATTGCCGCCGCGAAGAATAGCCAGGTGATCGGACGCCGCACGATCTCGCCGCTGCCGACGTAGCGCAACAGGGAATCCTGCGAGTTTGCGGGGGCCTGCTCGTTCATGGAGCGACAACATACACGACGCGCGTCAACGCGACATCTGGACCCAGATCACAGCATTGACGCGCCGTTTCCCTATGATGCTACTGGTCGACGCCCGAGGGTAACTTCATGAATGATCAACAGTTTCGCGATTTCTGCGCAGCGTCGGCCGTCAGCGGACTCGTGGCCCGTTACGGCGGCGACGACGACGAACTGCGGCACCACTTCCACGTGATCTGCGCCGAAGCCTTCCGCCTCGCCGAAGAGATGGTCGAATACCGACAGCAGCACAACGCCCGGGAACAGGCCCGGCTCGCGCGGACGGGTTGAACCGTCGGGCAGGTCAGGCGGCCTTGCGCCGCAGCCAGCCCAACAAGCCGATCGCCGACAGGAACAACCATGCCGCAGCCGGCAGCGGGATGGCAGTCAGCGAGCCCGACACGATGCGGCGAAACGGATCGCAGTTGTAGCACTCGACACTGCCGACGAAGCTGTCGATCTGAATCAGGTCGACGGTCCCACCGGCATCCGTCAAAGGCGATGCTGTATACAGCGACAGCAAGCGGTCATCGGCCAGGCGCTTGATCGTGAAAATGTGCCCAGGGAAGCGCGGTGGGTCCGGCGGGAACGTTTCCGCCAACACGTTCGTCGCATCATAGGTAAATGGCGGGAACGTCGTCTGATCGCCACCGCTGACCGTAATCGACCCGTCGATAAGCCCGGGACAGACCGGGTCACAGGGTCCGGCGGCCGCGAGCGCAGCATCGAATTCGATAAAGCCGGTTGCGGTACCACCGTCGTCGAATTCGACGTTCGTCAATGTCCACACCAGCGGTGCCGCACCGGCGACACCGGATGCCAACAAAAGGACTACCGCCGCACTGAAGAGAGTTTTTCTAATCATTATCTTCCCCTTCCCGTCCTCTGTCAGAGACCGTAGCACGCCACAGGCTTTATGTCAGGGCTTGCGGCGATGGCGACGGCGAGAGTTATGCCAATCGGTGAATTGATGCGCACGGCTGGCTCCCGGTTATTGTTGATGCTCCAGATCAAAAAAAAGACGCGGAGTCCGCCCACCGGCGAACTCACGCGTCATCTGCGCGAAACTGCATCAATGCGCGCGAGCATCGGCAACATAGGCCCACGCATAGGGATCCACTTTTGTTACGTTTTTGTCATAGAACCGAGGCAGTGCACATGCTGACGGCTATACGTGAAGACTGGTTTCCAACTCAGAAACGTAAACGCGCGCCAGCATGCAACGACGCGCCGGGCAGCGGTGCAAAAGCAGCCAGGAACGACGTGCTCTTGCGCGCCTCTTCGTCCAGCAGGTTCGTGCCGCGTGCGAACAGTTCTACTGCGACCGCGTCCAGTTCGAGTCGATACCAGCCGCCGAGGTTCAGCATCGTGTAGCTGTCGGTCTGGAACGACGACACGTCATCCTGCTTGTCGTGATAGACGAGATCCAGATCGATTCCCCAGACATCGCTGCCAATTCCCGCAGAGCCGCCGAAGCGCAACGGGGAAATGCGCGGCAGCTTGCTGCCGTTGGACAGTTCCGCTTCGACGAAGTCGGTAAAAATCCGGAAGCGCGGATTCAACGGCAAACCATCGGGTTGCAGCCGCACTTCGGCTTCCAGGCCCCAGAATTCCGCGTCGGCTTGCCGGTAAATCGCGACGGGCAAGTCGTCTTCGATGTCGCCGGTCAAATCCTGGAAGATAAATTTGTCAGCATCGTTATAGAAGATGCCGGCCTCGAATTGCCAGACGCCGGATACCCGGCGGATACCCACGTCCAGATTTACTGACGTTTCCTTGTCCGCGCTGCCGCTCGCCTCGGGCCGGTCGGCCAACAGGCCGATCTCAAACTGACCGGTGGCCAGATGTGCACCGTCTGAATAAAGCTCTTCGGCGGCCGGGTGGCGCTCGGTGCGCGCGATGTTGCCATACAGTTCGAACGCTTCGGCGAACTCGAACACCAGACCGGCGGCAGCCGACACCGCTGTTTCATCATAGTCGCTCAATGGTGCGGTGGGTTTGTGCTCCAGCGGATCCGCGCGCAGGCCCAGCTCGATCCGGCCCCAGTCGAAACCCAGTTGCTCGACGATGAACAGTCCCCAGGATTCCGTTTTTACCGGCTCGACGAAGGCCTCCTCGCCGACTGCGGAGAAGTCGCGATCATCGACCTGCAATCCGACCACGCCGCGCAGCCCGATCAGCTCCCGATGCACCAGCTCGACGCGGCCCTGCCAGGCATCATTCTCGAACAGCGTGGCCGGCTCACCGGATGGCTCGATTTCAGCGTGTTCGTAGTCATTGATGCCGAAAGACAGCTTCAGCTTCTCGACCAGGCCCTCGCCGGTGTACTCGCCGCGCAGGTCGACGCGGGTCTGTTCCAAGTCGATGAACGGTCCGGGAAACAGCGCAGGCTCTTCCTCGCCGCCCTCTTCTTCCTCGGGGCCGGGCAACCCGTACGTGCTCTCGAGCCTGCTGGCGGCGACGCCAACGAAACCGCTGTCGAACACCAAGGACAATCCACCGGCAAAACTGTCCGTCTCACTGGCGCTGTTGCGTAAGGTGCCCTTGGGTTCGTCATCCGGCCGCTCGGCCGGGTCGGTAGTGGCGAAGCCTGGAATTTCCAGGTCGTCGGTTTCACGCGTAAAGCCGTCCAGATGCAGGGCCACAGGACCCAGGCCCGCGTCCAGCCGCCCAACCAACGCCTCTTCACTGCTAGCCGTATCACCGCGCAACTCGACGGCGCCATCGAGCAGGTCCTCCGGTAAAGCTCTGGGCACCCGTCCGTCCTGCACGTTCACCACGCCGCCGGCAGCCTGGCTGCCGTACAACAGCGTATAGGGCCCGCGAATGATTTCAATGCGATCGGCGAGCACCGGTTCCACCGTGACCGCGTGATCGGCACTGACATCGGCAACATCCAGCGTCGACACCGCATCCGTCAGGACCTTGACCCGCGAGCCAGCCTGGCCGCGGATGATTGGTCGACTTGACGCGGGCCCAAAATAGCTGCTGTTGATGCCGAGTTCGGCATCGAGCGTTTCGCCGATCGTCGGCGCACGCCTCAGCAGCAATTCCTGCGCGTCGATTACTTGCGCCGGTTGCAGGCTGTCGCCGAGGGGGCTGGTGAAAACAGTGATTTCTTCAATATCTGCGGCCGACGCAGACGTAACAATGCCAAAGGCCACGGCCGTCGCGGCCGCGATTGGGTATTTCATGGGACTCTCCCGGAATACGGAACAAACGCGCCCATCGTGGCGCGATGAATAATGTTTCAGAGCTCAGGAAAGGGCTGGAGGTCCGCGCGGCAGAGGCAACCTTGCGGGCTGGACCGACAACCGCGAAGAGTTGCGATTGGCGGGCAATGTATCGCTGTCGAGGCTTGGCTCACCGGTGGCTGAAGTAGTCGCGCCGTGGTCGAGCCGCTCACCGGCGGCGCAAAGCGTGCAGTCTTCGCCGGCTTCGTGGACATCGATCGCGGCGTGGGCCAGCAATGCGGCCTGGCCGAGAAGCGCCGCGAACAGCACCACTGCCGCCATCCGGCGGAGGTACTTGCGTGCGCTGATCGAAGCCTGGGCGAATTGCATCAGAAAAGTATCGCCGCACTCAGCCGGTCATGCAAACACCTGATCGAACAGCAGGGCGGCGTTTTATTCGGGCGACATCGCTGCCAGTTCCTGCTCGAGTTCCTCGACGTGGCGTTGGGCCGAAAGCCATTCCTCGAACGCGACATCATTTTCCGCGATCGCGTCGCGGAGTCGCCTGATGTCGCTGCGCCACTTGCGGATTTCTTCACGGAGGCGAAAAACCGCATAGTTGAGCTGCGTGTTCCGCTTCTCGCCTTCATTGAAGAACCGGGGCGTCACATAGCTCGCACGCAGTTCTTGTATGCGCCGATCGTTGCGCGCGATATGCTGCTCGTAGGAATTGATCCTGATCTCGGCAACCGATGTCCGGCCACAATGTGACCAGCGCTCGAATGCTTGTGCGGCTTTCAGCCGCGCACGACCGAGGCGGGTCGCGAGCTCGACGTATTCATCGCTGGCCGGGTAAATCAACCATTCATGCGTTTCGGCATGAGCAGCCGCGTCGCACAGGCTCTCGACCATCGACTCGCTGACAAAATAAAACTCGTTGCCGAAGCGAACGCCCGATTTCTCCAGACGTTCCCGGACTCGGGTCTCCCAAGTGGTCGCGTCCGCGGGCTCCTGGAACAACGCGCGAAATACGAGTTTGGCGGGCGGGCTGTCCGCTATCTGCCGTTGTGCCTCATCCGCTTCGCCAACGCCGATCGTCACGCTGCCCACGCCGTCCGGCGCCAGCTCTTCCTGCTCGGTCAATACGTATAGCTCGGCGCTCATCTGCCCATTGCTGGAACAGTCAATTTTACTAAATCATACGCGCGCGCTGCGGCAAAAAGAAGGCGGCCGATGGCGCAGCTAATCGGCGCGGCGGGTAGTGCGGTCGCACACAATGTCGGCGGTTAAGTAGTTTTCCGGAGTTGGCTTGGCATTTTCACGTATTGACGTGACCTAGTGCGCTACGTAGATGATTAGTGATAAGCGCAGGGCGTTAGCGGCGTCCGTAAACAATCTCCGTCTTAGACTGGGGGGGCAAGACTCATGTCTGGACATCACTCGATTTCTGTTCTTATCGCCGGATGCGCGGCAGTCGCCGCTGTGGCACTCGCCAGTCAGTCGGCCATGGCCGCCGACGAACTCGCCATCGAAGAGATCATGGTCACGGCCAAGGTGCGCCAGCAGTCGCTGTTCGACGTGCCACTGTCGATCTCGGTGCTCGACAACGACCGCACCAACCGGCTCGGCATCCGGTCGCTGGACGACATCGACCGCTGGGTGCCGTCACTCGACATCCGCACGCCGTCCGGGCGCCGTTCGTCGACAATCGTCATGCGCGGTCTGTCGCCGAATACGACCAACGAGCAGCTGCGCGGTGTGTCGATCTTCGTTGACGGCATCTACCTGAGCGGCTCGCTCGCCAGTCTGCGGCTCCAGGACCTCCAGCGCACTGAGGTCATCCGCGGACCGCAGAGCACGATGTTCGGCCGCGCGACCTACACCGGCGCGATTGATCTGATCACGCGCGACCCGATCGTCGAGAACATTTCTGGCAGGATCGGTGCACGCTACTCGCAGTATTCAACCGGTGATACATCGCGCTATTCGATCGACGGCCGCGTCGACTTTCCAATCGTGCAAGACCGGCTGTGGGGCTCTGTCAATGTAATGATCGACGATACCGATAGCTTCGCGAACACACCGTCGGGCAGCACCGGCGTCGGCGGCGAGGAGACCGTGCAAATTGGCGGCGTTTTGTACTGGCAGGCTAACGACGACCTGTCCTTCAAGCTCCGCTACGCGCATACCGAGGACGAAGACGACACGGCCTTCGTACATATCACGCATCCGGACGAATGGCTGGCCAACGGGATCAGCACGGTCACCGTCGGCAACAACACGATCTGGCCGTCCGGCGCGGTCATGGAGCCGGTCGCCGGCGTCACCGAGTGCCAGCCCACCTTCGACAACTCCAGTACGTCGACAATGGGCACGAAGGACGGCATCGTCGACACGCCCGGGGCGGTCGGTCGCGGTACGCCCAGCGATTGCGGCGAGGAGCAGTCCCGCGATTTCCTGTCCCTGATCGCCACCTGGAACCTGAACGGCTACGAGTTGTCCTACCGCGGCGCCTATTTCGAGTCGGATCTCGACTCGAACAACGACTTCTTTCCGCGCGGCAACGTCGACGGCCTTGGCGTTGACCCGTTCTTCGGCCCCGGCAACGGCGTGAATCCGGGCGGCAAGTCGTCGTTTGCGTTTATCGCGACAGCCGAGGAGTTCGAGAACATGTCGCACCAGATCCGCATCGTGTCACCGTCGGATCGCAGCGTGCGCTGGCTGGGCGGCTTCTATTATTTCGAGGAGGAGAACCGCAATTTCCGCGTCGACAACTTGGTGCCACTGAGCTCCTGGACCGGCTCGATCACGGGCGTCAACAGAATCGAAGACCGCGGCCGGGACAAGCTCGAGAACATCGCGGTATTCGGCCAGGTCGAGTTCGATTTTTTGGACACCTGGAACCTGTCGCTGGAGGCGCGCTTGCAGGAGGAGACCATCGAGAAGCCGCAGTGTTCGGACTGCCGTCAACAGAGTTTCCCGGACCAGATCGGGCAGGATTTGGAAGAGAGCGAGACCGAGTTCCTGCCACGTGCCACGCTGACCTGGATGCCGGCGGAGTCGCAGATCTTCTACGTCCTGTACTCGGAGGGCACGAAGAGCGCGCGCTTCAACCCGACAGAGCCGTCGGGTTTCCCGTTCAATTTCGCGGACTTCGTTTACGTCAAACCGGAGGAGCTGGATAACTACGAGATCGGCGCCAAGAACGCGTTCTTGGACAACCGCATGCGGACCTCGCTGGCGCTGTTCATTATGGAGGTCGAGAATCAGCAGCAGTCGGCGCAGCTGCCGGCGTCGACCGTCGCGTTCACGCAGAACGTCTCGGAATCGACGGTCAAGGGCTTTGAGTTCGAGGCGTTGGTCAATATCAGCGAAAAGCTCACGGCGAACCTCGCGATCGGTTACGCGGATCATGAGTACGACACCGACTTCGTGCCGGGCTCGTCGTCCGACCGCCGCATCGTCAACGGCGAGTCGCTCGAAGGCAAGACCTCTCCGGGGGTGCCGAAGACGACCGTCAACGGCGGCATACAGTATGAGACGCAGGCCTTTGGGGATTACCGCTTCCTGGCCCGCGCCGACATATCGTGGCGCGACAAACAGTACGTCGACCTGGCCAACCGCGCTTACGTCGAGGACAGCTCTCAGCTCAACCTGATGGGCGAGTTCGGCAACGACACGTGGAGCGTCTCGCTATTTGCGTACAACGTGACCGACGAGGAGGTGTCGCCGGGCAACTTCTCCGGCACGAGCACCTGCACCTACCGGAACGCCGCCGCCGGCTCGAACTTCCCGAGCCCGTTCCAGCGCTGCAACGGCCTTGGTATCTCGCGCGGTCGCGAAGTGGGCCTGTCGGCGGTCTGGAACTTTTAGCCAATGACGGGCGCCGGGCGACGCAATGTCTGAACGCGACGCGACGGATTTCGCACGACGTCGGTTCGTCAAGGGCGTCGGCGCCGCGCTGACTGTGGCGCCGTTGATGGGCGACGATGCAGCCGCCGGCAGCCAGATGAACGACACCTTCCTGAAGGCCTGCCGGGGCGCGCCGGTCGACTACACGCCGGTCTGGATGATGCGCCAGGCCGGCCGATATTTACCGCAGTATCAAAAGGTGCTCGCGCAGACCGACTTCCTGACGGCTGTGCGCACGCCCGAAATCGCGGCGGAAATCACGATTCAGCCGGTTGATATATTCGGTGTCGACGCCGCGATTTTCTACTCGGACATCACGACGGTCGTGGTACCAATGGGCATGGACCTGCGCTACTCGGACGACAAAGGCCCATCGTATGCGAACCCCGTTCGCACGCCAGCGGATGCCGACCGGCTGATCGTGCCGGACGATCCGGCCGACGGCCTCAGCTTCGTCTACGAGGCGCAGAAAATCTGCGCTCGCGAGCTCGCGAACCGAGTGCCGCTGATCGGCTTCGCGGGCGCGCCGTTCACGGTATGCGCGTACATGGTCGAGGGCGGCCCGAGCCACGCGTTCTCCACGTACCGGCGGCTGATCTTTGACGAGCGGGCGGCGTTTACGACGCTGATGGACAAAGTCTCGCAACATACCGCCAATTACCTCAAGGCGCAGGCCGCGGCCGGCGCAAACGCATTGATGCTGTTCGATTCCAATGCAGGCCTGCTCGGCCCGGACGACTACGAGTCGCTGAACTTGCCGTATGTCAGGCGAATTCTCGCTGCTCTGAAAGACACCGGCGTACCCCTGATTTATTTCGGCCTCGGCGCGCACAGCTCGCTTGCCGCGATCCGGGACTGCGGCGCGGACGTCATCAGCATCGACTACGGCCTGCGGTTGAACGAGGCGGTTGCACAACTGGGGCAGAATGTCTCGGTCCAGGGCAATATCGAGCCCTACGTGCTTTACGACTCGAAAGCGGAGATCCGGCGGCGCGTTGCCGAGACGCTGGCCGCCGGCAAGGCCGCGCGGGGGCATGTTTTCAACCTCGGCCACGGCGTGCCGCGCTACTCGCCGGTCGACAACGTCAAGGCGATGGTCGACGCGGTCCACGAGCTGAGTCAGGTTTAGCGGTGCACCGAATCTTCGTCGCAGCCGTCATCGGCCTGCTGATTGGGCCGCTCGTCGGCTCGGCCGACGACGCGGCCGGCGCCAAAACTCTGATCGCGCGGCAGGACCTGCCGCTCTATAACAAGACGATCCTGTACACGGCCCCGCGCAATTACGCCGGCCGGCTCGGTCAGTTGATGATCGAGCGCGGAGCCCGCCCGATCTGGATGCCGACGATCGTCATCGAGCCAATGGCCGATTACGCGGAATTCGATGCCGCGCTCCGCAACCGCGACGACTACGACTGGATCGCGTTCACGAGCCGGAATGGCATCGAGGCATTCTTCGCGCGCGTCGCCGCACTCGGCCTCGACGCTGCGGACTTCAGCAAGGTCAAATTCGCCGCCATTGGCAACGACGCGCGGGCACTCCGGGCCGGCGGCATCGAACCGGACCTGGTGCCAGCGACCGCCAGCACCAAGGGCATGGTCAGTGAACTGGCCGCGCTGGGCGAGACCGACGGTAAGGTGCTGGCGCCCGTGCCGGAAGTCGTCGGCATGGAGGAGCCGCTGGTGATACCGGAATTTCTCGCGGCGCTCGAGGAGATCGGGCTCGACACGCAGCGCGTGCCCGCCTACGTCACCGCTCGGGCAACCGACGGCCTGGAAATCGGCACCGATCTGCTGCTCACCGGCAGAGTCGACATGATTGCGTTCACGAGCCGCGGCGAAATCGACGGGCTGCTGCTACACCTCGGCGAGCGGCGGGACGTACTGGATCGCGATGTCGTACTGGCCTATTTCGGCCCGGTCACGGCAGCGGGCGGCCGCATGCGGGACCTGCGGCAGGATCTCGTCGCGACGGATTACTCTCGATTTGAGGGATACGTGGCGGCCATGGAGAGTTTTTATCGCTGATCGCGAAGCCGCACGGCGCTCGGTTGACTGGATCGATCACGACGTCGGCCCTGTTTCTGCTATCGGCGAAGTCGCGAAAGGCTACTAGTTGACTCAGAAGGCCTGCGATAAATGGTGCCGGAGATAGGAGTCGAACCTACGACCTTCGCATTACGAATGCGCTGCTCTACCAACTGAGCTACTCCGGCCCGGCGCGGAGTATAAAAAATGCACCTGTGACCGGCAACGCGGCCCGGAATCAGCGGCGATTGCGAACCCGGATAACGAGTTCCACCGACGTCGCATCCGTGCCCGGCGGCGGCTCGGGAAACGCACCCAGGACCACCTGCGCTGGATCGATGTCGATCAGCTCACCCGTGTCCTCATTGTAGAAGTGATGGTGACCATGATTCGTCGAGTCATAGAACAAGCGACTCGGATCGACGGCGACCTCACGCACGATGCCCTGCCGCGCGAACAGGTTCAGCGTGTTGTAGACCGTCGCTTTGGAAATTCCGCTGCCCGCATTCCGTAACCGGGTAATTAATTGTTCCGCCGATAAGTGACAGGGCTGCGCCAGCAGCAGCATACCGATTTCGACGCGTTGCGCAGTGGGCCGAACCCCGTGGGCGCGGAGCCGTTCTTCTACTTCGGAGCGCAGACTCACGCTGCCTCTCCTTCGACAAATCATGGACTTGTCATTCTACGAGCCTGCCGTCCCGGGAGCAACGGGCCGCGCGGCGCGGCGCCTCGTTGCAAAACCGGGTGAACCGGGCGCAAAGCCCGCTGGCAGCCGCGTGCAGCCTGGAACGAGACTGTGACGCCACGGATACCGACATGACGCCCCGACCTCAATTCGCACACTCAATGACCCACCCGGGACTGACGCTGGTCGAACTCCTGGTCGTGCTGTGCGTCGCTGCCGTGTTGGTCAGCGCCGGGTCCCCGGCATTGCGGCGGCTGGTGTTGGATGCTCACATGACCGGCCAGGTCAATGCCTTTGTTCGCGCCGCCCATCTTGCGCGGCAGGTGTCGCAGCTACGATTGGCCGACGTTGCCATCTGCGCCGGCGCGGCGCAGTTGCGATGCCGGCACGAGCGCGATTGGTCAGCTGGCTGGTTCGTGTTCGTGAATACAGACCGGGATCACCCGCCGCAACGCGACCCCGATGAACTGGTGCTGATGGTCCAGCCAGCCTGGCCAAGCGGCCGCATCGCCGCAAATCGCCCTGCTTTTGCATTTCGTCCCTTTTCAATTCGGGACACGAACGGCACCGTGGGGTTTTGCGACGAGCGCGGACCGGACGCGGGTCGCGCCATCGTCATCAGCCCGACCGGCAGGCCCCGCCTGGTTTTCGGCCGTTCTCCTCAAGTTGAATTGACGTGTTCTGTTTAAGCCGATGAATCGAATCGCTTTCTGCAACTTGTCCACACCGATCAACCGCTTATCCGATGTCGCTTGCCCCGCGCCACGAAAACGGCAGTATGAACGCCGATGGGCAAGATGCACGCAGAAGGCGTCACCCTGATCGAACTGATGGTGGTACTTGCGGTTTTGGCCACCGTCCTGTCGGTCGGAATCCCCGCCTTTAACCAGTTCACCGCGGCGAACCGCATGACGGCGTCCGTCAATGACGTGATGGCCGCATTGCAACTGGCGCGCAGCGAAGCCATCAAACGCCGCGGCACCGTCACCGTGTGTGCCAGCGCGAATCCGGAAGCCGTGATACCAGCGTGTGCCGCGAGCGGCGGGCTGACTCAGGGTTGGATCGTTTTCACGGATCTGAACAGTAACGCTGCGGTGGATCCCGGCGAGCCAATTCTCGCCAGCGGCGCCGCCGCACCCGCCGACATCGCCGCCAATTCCTCGTTTGCGAATGGTGGTGCAGGCAACCCCTGTTACGCCGCTTTTGGCGATGACGGTCGGCTCGCGAACCTGGCAGCACCGCCATCCGCGAACCTGACAGACCTGCAGTTTTGCGACCATCGCGGCAATGTCGACACCGGTGGCGGCATCGCGGCGGGCCGCTGGATCCGACTCTCGCCGAACGGCCGTCCGCAACTGGTGCGCGAACGCGCCCGAATCCAGGGCGTCGACAATCCGTTGGGTGGGTGCTGAGCAATGACCCGAATCACCCAACGCGGGTTCACGCTGACTGAAGTGCTCGTCGCACTCATGGTGATGGCGGTTGGCATGCTCGGCATTGCCGGCCTGTACGTCGAAGGCCTGCGCGCCGGCAACACCTCGATCTATCGCATCACCGCGGTAATCCTGGCGGCGGACATGGCGGACAGGATTCGCGCCAACCCGAATGCCCCAGCCGATTACACCGGCGCCGGGCCGGGCCTGAACAATGGCTGCGTCAATGGCGTCGGCGCCTGCACGGCAACGCAACTGGCGCAGGACGACTGGTTCTGGTGGCTGCAGGACGTGCAGGCGCGGCTGCCGGCGGGTGTCACCGCCAACATTGTCACGGCTGATGTTCCGCCGCTGACGCAATACGACATTACCTTGACCTGGCCCGAACGCGGCTCGGCCGATCCCACGAGTTACACGCTGGTGATGCAGCGATGAATGTCAGGCTCGGCAAACAGCAGTCCGGCATGACGCTGGTCGAAATGATGGTCGCCATGCTGATCGGTACGGTGTTGATCGCCGGCGCGCTGACGGTCTATCTGCAGAGCAAGGCGAATTACCAGACGACGGACAGTCTTGCGCGGCTGCAGGACAACCTGCGTTTCGCCCTCGACACGCTGGAACCCGATTTGCGCCTGGCCGGTTTCTGGGGCATGCACAATCAATCGGGCGCTATCAATCCGGGCGCGGTGACGGTGACCTGCGCCGGGGGCACTGCCGCGCAGGCCACCGCCATTGTCATTGGAGCAGCGCCTAACCCGACATTGATACCAGTGCAGGCCGTGGACGATAACTACAACCTCGGCTGTCCCGGTCGCGTGCCACGCGTCAATTCGGACGTGCTGATGCTCCGTCACGCGAGCCCGCGCACCACGGCCATCGGGGACCTTGGTCCCGGCCAGGTTTACGCCGAGGTCAGTATGGGCAGCGGCCAGCTGTTCGATGACGCCGTCGCGCCCGGCCAGGGTGCGCCCGTGGAATACCGCGAGGTCGTCGCGAACGTGTACTACGTGGGTGAGTCGACGTTTGAACCGGCGGTGCCGGCGCTGCGGCGGCTGAGCCTGGTCGATGGCGGCGCGCAGGGATTGCTGCAGGACCAGGAAGTGATCCCGGGAGTAGAAAACCTGCAGGTGCAATTCGGCCTGGACACGGATGCCAATGGCGAAGTCGACCGCTATGTCGACGGAAATCATCCGCTGGCGCAGCCCGGCGCAGCTGGTGCCAGCATCCTCGCGGTCCGGCTCTGGCTGCTGGTCCGCTCCGACTCGAGCGAGGGCGGTGTCGGGTTTGTGGACAACGGCGTGTATCAACCCGCCGACGCCGACCTGCCGCCGATCCAGCCGACCCTGGACGCCGACTATCCCGCCGACTTTCGGCGCGCGGCAATCAGCAAGACAATTTTTTTGCGGAACGGTCAGGGCTGATGCATCACACGTCAATCTCTAAACAACATGGTGCAGCCCTGATTGTCGGTCTGGTTTTATTGATGGTGCTGACCCTATTGGCAGTATCGACCATGCGCACCGCGTCGCTGGAATTGATGATGGCCGGCAACTCCCAGGCCCGGAATAACGCCTTTCAACTCGCCGAGACCGGCCTGGAAGCCATGCTGGCGCAGATCGAGTCGGGCGCGATAACCCTGCAGCCCGTGGCCGGCTGGCAACAGCCTCTCGCGCCGAATCCAACCCAGCTCGCGCTCGGCAATCTGCAAGGCCAGTTCGATGCCACGGTCAGTTACGTCGGCGTCAGTATTCCGTGGGATGGCTCCAGCCAGGATGTCTTCCAGTTTGATCACTACCGCGTCGATGCCGAGGGCGCCACGACAACCGCCGGTGTCGAAACCAATCGCAGCGGTCGCTCCAACAATGTGCAAGGCATCTACCAGGTCAACCCGGTCGTGCAGGGCGTGGAATAGGGATTTTAATGTGTTGAGACCAGGCGCAGATCGATTACTCACCGGCATGTTGATGCTGGCAGCGATTCTGATTGCCTGGAGCCAGAGCGCGCACTCGACGCTGAAGATAGTCGAGGACGCGGTCGAGGCGCCGGCAAGCGACGTGCGTCTGCCACGCTGGTCATACGGGCTGGTCGTGGTGCGCGGTTGCGATGGCTGCCCACCCAACCTTTATCGGGTCGACGAAAATACGATCTATTTCCTGGGTCGCACGCGGGTCACGCTCGACGACTTGCGCGAAACGTTGCGCGAAGCGCGTTATCGTGACGCCGGCCTCTTTGTCGTGTTTGTCGCGACCGGCACCGATCGGGTCACCAGGCTGCGACTGACCGCACCACCCGGCGGGGAGTCCGGGCAATGAGCCGTCGCCGTCGCATCGCACTGCCAATCGGCGTCGCACTGCTTACACTCAGCTCCGCCGCGTTGACGGACGACACCGAACTGTTCGTGACCGGCTTCGATGGCCCGGCTGCCTGTGAGGCTGCCAACGTGCTGTTCCTGATCGACACCTCCGGCAGTATGGACGGCAACGTTCAAACGCAGGCGAGCTGGGATCCCGATACCACCTTCACCGGTTGTTTCGACAGCAATGCCCTGTACTACTCCGAGACCGGCGAGCTCCCAGACTGCGACTCTGATCGCACGGTCGCAAAGATCGATAATTTCTGTGATGCGTCTGACGAACGCCTGGATCTCGTCGGCCGCTACAAGAACCTTTACCGCCGCTGGAGCTCAGACCGCGAGCTGTGGGAAGCCCTCGACCCGGCCAATCCATCCGGCGAAGTCGAGTGCGAAGCGGATCGCGGCGTGCACGGCGACGGCAGCAGCAGCGTCTGGGCAGCGGATGGTGCGACAGGACCCTGGTCTACGACTGCGGACAGCGAACCGGCCTGGGCGTCCGCGTCAAACGTCACGCTGTTCGACGGCAACTGGCTGAACTGGAACAGCAATCCACCTACCGTGACCAAGACACGCCTGGAAGTAGCGCAAGAAGTGATCAATAACGTCGTCGACAGTGTCGAGGACCTCAACGTCGCAATCATGCGTTTCAATAATCAGGAGGGCGGCCCGGTCATCCATGCGATGGAAAACGTCGAAACCGGACGCGACGATATAAAGACCGTGGTCAACGGCCTCGACGCGGACGGCTCGACGCCGCTATCGGAGACGTTATTCGAGGCCGGCCAGTACCTGGCCGGGCGCAACGTGGATTTCGGCGACGTCGGCCCGACCTTCAGCGTGCCGGAGTCACGCCTGGATGCCAATCCAAGTGGCATCACGTATTTGTCCCCGATGAACAACTTCGGCCAGAAGTCCTACATCGTAATTCTGACCGACGGTGAGCCCACCAACGACAACAGTGCCGACGGCAAAATCACGTCGCTGCCTGAATTCGGTACCTTGGTCGGACCGGACTGCGACGGCACGGGCGACGGCCGCTGTCTCGATGATATGGCGCAGTATTTGTTCCTCAAAGATCTCAGACCGGGCGTGCCGGGTCTGCAGAATGTCATCACGCATACGATCGGCTTTACGACCAATCTGGCGATTCTGGAAGACACGGCCGCGCGCGGCGGCGGCCGTTACTTCATTACCGATGACACGGCCAGCTTGACTGCGGCGCTGACCGAGCTCGCGGAGAGCTTCGAAGAAGACGGCGCCCTGTTCACCGCACCGACCATCCCGGTGAACGCCTTCGACCGAACCTTGAATGCGACTGATGTTTACGTGTCGCTATTCGGACCGAGCAACACCGTGCGGTGGCCCGGCAACCTGAAGAAATATAAATTGCTCGTGGACGATCAAGGCCCCGGACAATCGATTGAAATCGGCCTGATCGACGCGAACGGTGACCCGGCGGTTGATCAAAGCACCGGCTTTTTCAAGGACTCCGCGCAGAGTTTCTGGTCCGCTACCGCGGACGGCAACGTCGTGGAACTCGGCGGCGCCGCCAGCCGCCTGCCCGATCCCGACAACCGCGTGCTGCTGACCAATGTCGCGGGTGGTGACCTGAACAGCCCTGGCGGCCAGAACAGCATCAACGTCGGCAACCCTGCGATTTCGGCGACTCTGATCGGCGCGCCTGCCGCGGAGCGTGACGCGGTTATCGAGTGGGCGCGCGGACGTGACGTGCTGGACGAGGACGGGGATGGCGACACCGGCGAAGCCAGGCGCGCGATGGGCGATCCGTTGCACAGCCAGCCGTTGGTCGTGACCTACGGCGGCACGGCACAGGCACCCGACAGCACCGTGTTTGTCACCACCAATGAAGGTCTGCTGCAGGCGTTCAACACCGAGACCGGCGACGAGCTCTGGGCCTTCATGCCGTCGCGCCTGCTCGGACGTTTGTTCACGCTGTATTCGAACAACGTCAGCGGCACCCGCAATTACGGATTAGACGGCGTAATCACGGCCCATATCGTCGGCAACGACGGATTGCCGGGCATTTCCGGCGGCGAGCGCGTCATTCTCTTGTTTGGCATGCGACGCGGCGGCGACAGCGTGTTTGCGGTCGATGTCACCAATCGCGATCGGCCCGAGCTGCTGTGGGAAATTGACAGCAGTTCTGCCGGCTTCGGCGATATCGGCCAGACCTGGTCGACGCCGCTGGTGCGACGTATCAGTGTCGGCGGCAGCCTTAGGTCCCTGGTCGTCTTCGGTGGCGGTTACGACAGCGGTCAGGACAACCGCACCTTCCGCGAAGATACCGTCGGCAATGCGATCTACATGGTCGATTTATTGACCGGTGATCTGATCTGGAGTGCCGGCCGCACCGCCGGTCACGATTTGCGATTGGATGCGATGCGTTTCTCGATCCCGGCCGATGTCCAGACGATCGACCTGACGGGTGACGG
>JASJBD010000135.1 GCA_030066665.1 Gammaproteobacteria bacterium | reverse complement strand
CAATTCTATGGGCGTTATTGTCATTCGGCGCCGACCGGGCGGCCAGCGGGTCAGCCGGCAAACTGTTGTCGATTTCGGACGTTGTTCTGCGGGTGATCCTTGGCGCGGGATTCATCTATGACGCGACGCTCGTATTCGCGGGCACCGCTCGGACCGTCGATGCTGAATGGTTGGGTGCCAAGATTGGTCTCTACGGCGTTTTGATTATCGTCAGCATTCCGGTTCGCATGGCTGGATTCCGTATACGCCGTCGGCTCGCTGTCGTCGGGCCCGATACCGCGCACGAGCTATCGGCTGCGCTGAAAAGTCTGCAGACACCAACATTGCTTGCTTGGGTTGTCATCTTCGTGGCGGCATGGCTGGGTGTCGCCAAGCCAATGTAGCGATTTGCGCTTGCTACATGACAGCAGGTATGATCTTGCGCGATGACGCTACGCGCTCCGGCGCGGAAGCGTCTTTTTTTTGCCCGCTTTTTGGCGCCTGACTAAGAACAAAAGGGGATTCGGCAATGTCTTACATTCGAACGCATTTTTCTTGGCCCGATTATCCCGCCCGCTTAGCCATGCTCCTGGTTTTCTTCAGCATGCCAGCCAGTGCGGACTTCATCGCAACTTCAACGGGACCCGCCGGGGGCTTGTCCTATGTCGGCTTGGGTGAGCGGATGGCCGGTAGTAATCAGGGCAGCGGCAATTTCACTTACGGATTTGAGGACTGCATGTTCGACGGCGTCAATACGACTTGCACTGTGTCCGGGGAATACACTGAGTCCGCGGGATCGAATGATCCCGGGGCAACAGGGTCGTTTGTGTTTCGGCAGATTTGGACCGGCGATGGCGTCAGCCCATTCATCGTGGAATCGGCAGAACCATTTGGGAATGTCGTTCAGGGCGTAACCTTGGGCGGCGCAACGCTGGAAGTGGATATCTTCGCCGACGATGGACGGACGTTTACGGGAATTACGCCCGCGGATCCGTTCGCTAATTCGGCTCAATTCTCTTTCATCGGTGTTATTCCGGGCGCGTGTACCGGCCTCGATGCCGGTGTGCAGTGCTCCCTGGGCCAAGTCGGACTCGTCCCGGGTGCCATGTTTACGACCGATGTGGACGTGTTCTTTATCACGATTCCCGAGGCGGGAATCATCCCCGTCCCTGCGGCAGTCTGGTTATTCGGGTCGGCCCTCGGTCTGCTCGGTTGGCTGCGGCGAAAGGCCTGAACAAGCATCGTTCGAGTCGGGAAGTACCCGGCTGCGCGCCGGATTTTCCTTGCCCCGCACGGTCCGGTCCGGGGAATCTCAGCACTGGCATCAGGCGCCGGCTAGTTCGCGCCTTCCTTGGCGCGAAGTCTTCGCACCGCCGCAACGCCGCGGCTTTGTCCGGCCAGGATGGCCACGAACACAAATAACACAACCGCAATCCAGAGCGCGGCGCGGGTCTCCAGTACCTGGAACGCGAACGCATGCAGGCACGTAAACACGAAGGCGAAATAGCTCGCCCGCTGCAGGCGTTTCCACCATTTGTGGCCGGTGATTCGCATCATCCGGTCGTTGGACAGACTCAACAACAGCAGGAAGATCAGGGCGATCAGATAGCCAAGGATCGTGCCCGCGGTATACAGCGCGAATCTGCTCGCTTCGGAGGGTGGGAGCGGGGCGTTTTCCACAAAGCTGTCGAGATACTCGTAGGTCATCGCGAGCATGTTGGCGAGAAAGAAATGCAGCAGCCCTGTCAATGCGCCCCAGATGCCAATGTCGCGGCGCAGGTAGGAATTCGCCACCGGTCGCCCGTGGCGGATAGTGTGATAAGGGCCGATCAACAGGGCCGTACCAAGCAGGAAGAGGCAAAGATAGGCGCTGACAATGCTCAGCCGATCAGCCGCCGCCATCGGCGCGCCGCCGAACGCCGCGATGCCCAGCGTGATGGCCGCGAGTGCTGCCAGCGTTGCATGGTGTTTGACGCGAGTATTCAAGGACAAACCGGGCGATGTGATGTGCGTTGGGCTATCAGGCCATTATGTAAACTTGTGGCGCGGCAGGCACAAGAGTAATTTGTGTCCAATGCGACCTGGCGCGCAGTTTTGATTGTTTGCCGGTCGACGACAAAAAGAAGTCTCCTTGAAAGACTCAGTGCCATGCGCAGCGGGAGCAATCGAATGTGTCCACAGCAATCATACGTCGCGACAGGGGCGCGGCTCGCCGTCATAGTCGGTGTCGGTCTGACGATGTTGGCCGCCGGGTCGGCGTTCGGCGCCGTCGTGGGAACGACGGGCACGGTTGTGCTCGATACGTCGCCGTATCCGAATCCGTCGGATAACGAGATCTTCGTCTTCGATGAGCAGCAGGGCGTCGCGTTCGTCGCTTCTCAGAATTTGAATTTCGGGGCAATTACGCCGGGCACGCTCGTGAACAGCCACTACGTCCAATACGATCCGGCTTCGCCGTCCGGAACGGTGGGCAGTGGCTCTGTAACCTTCAATGGCCCGATCATCGGAGTGATTACATCGACCCGCAATCTGAACCGGGACCTGAGCGATGATGGGGCGGGGACGTCAGACGAGTACTTCGGGCTCGCCGGCACGCTGGGACCCTATCCCACGGGTGCGATCGCGGCCGACCGGGGATTAGGGAGCCCGGAGGATGACCTGGTCATCAACCTCGGTTCGAACACCCTGGTCATTGACTCGCTGCAGATTCCAGGCAATCGGCCGGGCAATCTCGACGGTTTCCGGGTGTTGACCATGGTTCCGGTGCCGGCGGCGGGTTGGCTGTTCGTCTCGGCGGTTGGACTGCTGGGCTGGTGCAGGCACCGCCGAAACTGAGCGCCGGGTCGCATTCCGCCCGGCGACGTCACGGATAATAGCGCGGTATCCTTGCAGAGCCGGGTCGCAATCTGGCCCGGTTCGTACACGGACTGACGCACAATGGGATTGCTGAACAAAAGCCCGCTGGAACTGATCCGGAAAGTCACCGATTTATCGCAGACTTCGGCCGAGAATACGCTGGGCACAATCAAGGACGTCCACCAAAGGCTGGCAGAAGCATCGCTCGATGTCGCGCAGGAATTTGGCCTCGCAGAAGATCGCTCGACGGAGCTGAAGGAAAAGCACCTGCGCGTGCTGGACCATCTGCATGAGGGTGTATGTGACGCGATCGGTGAGGTCAATCAATATATCGTCAAGCAGGCGCAGGCCGTTGACGAGCTGGCCGATTACAGTCCGAAGCCAGGCGAGACAAAGCTGATTCCGCTGGATCGCAAACCGTCCGACAAGCCGCAGAAGAAGAAACTCGGCTGAAGTCTCTTTGAATGCGCTTGCGCGCATTGAATTGGTGGAGGCGGCGGGCCGCTTTGCACATCCGTGTGCTGTCGCGGCACTCGTACATCCATGTACTTCGGCCGCTTCGCACATCCGTGTGCTGTCGCGGCACTCGTACATCCATGTACTACGGAATCTCACCCGCTACGCGGGTTCTCTCCCGATACGCGTCAATACGCTGAATTGGTGGAGGCGGCGGGAATCGAACCCGCGTCCGCGAGCCCTCCGCCCCAGGATCTACATGTTTATCCGCGTCAATTTATTTGACCGGCCGCTACCCGACGGGCAGGGAAAACGAACGGCGATTCCGGTGAGTTTTTGACCGCTCCACCCCGGAAGAGCTTCACGGCGAGCTTGTGAGAGATGACGCCTGAGGCTCGGACGCACAAGCACGGCTCCGGTCAGACGGCACCCTACTGGGTATTAAGCAGCGAGTGCGTAGTTGTCGTCGTTGGCAACTATAAGTTTGCAGACGGTTTAACGAGGTACCTGCACCTCGACATGCACCTGGAGTTTCGCGACCCTCGTCGAAGCCATGTCGCCCCCCGGTTTCGGCATCAGTGTAGACGCAACTTGCCGTCGCGCCTACCGCTTTAATTTAGAAAATGGGGTCCGCCGGGCCCGAAATCAAGGGCTTAGGATGCTAGCCCTCCCGGCGCAGCAGCCGCTGTTTCTGGCGTTGCCAGTCACGATCCTTGTCCGCCGCGCGTTTGTCATGCTGCTTCTTGCCGCGGGCCAGGCCGAGCGCCAGCTTCGCCCGGCCGCGCTGCCAGTACAGCGACAGTGGCACCAGCGTGTAGCCCTTGCGCTCGACGGCGCCGATCAACCGGTCCAGTTCGCGCCGGTGCAGTAACAGTTTACGCGTGCGGGTCGGATCGGGCTTCACGTGCGTGGAGGCGGATGCCAACGGGGCAAAATGCGCCCCGATCAGAAACGCCTCGCCGTCTTTCAGCAGCGCGTAGCTCTCCGTCAGGTTCGCGCGCCCAGCGCGCAGGCTTTTTACCTCCCAGCCCTCGAGTGCAAGCCCGGCTTCGATGCGTTCTTCGATGAAGAAGTCGTGCCTGGCTTTCCGATTCTCCGCGATGACGTTATCGGGGGTGCCGGCCTTGCGTTTGCCTGCGGCCATTCAGTTGTTCGGCAATAATGATTCCTTCACAATCCTGCCAACTTTCGGGGTCCCGGGAAAGCACATGGCGGAATCCTCTGGTTCGACCGAGCGCCGGATGTCAATGCACGGCCAATGGTCGTCACGCCTTGCATTCATTCTGGCCGTGGCAGGCTCCGCTGTCGGTCTGGGCAACATCTGGAAATTTCCGTACGTCGCGGGCCAGAATGGCGGCGGCGCGTTCGTGCTGGTCTACCTGCTCTGCGTGTTCGTGGTCGGCTTGCCGATCATGATGTCCGAGGTCCTGCTCGGCCGTCGTGGCCGGCGCAATCCAATGTCCACGATGCGCATCCTCGGCCAGGAGGAATCCGGCAACCGGCACTGGCAATTGATCGGTGTCGGCGGACTGCTCGCCAGTTTCCTGATCCTGTCGTACTACAGCGTGATCGGCGGCTGGACTTTGCACTATGTAGTGCTGGCCGCGCGTGACACCTTTATAGACGCTAACGCGGAGATCCTGCAGAGCGAGTTCAACGGCCTGGTATCGAGTGTCGGTAACCTGACGTTCTGGCACAGCGTGTTCATGGGGTTGACCGCAGTGGTGGTCGCGCGCGGCGTGGAGCAGGGCCTGGAAGCGGCCGTGCGCTTCCTGGTGCCGGCGCTGGTTGCCATCATGGTGGGATTGCTGGTGTATGCCATAACATCCGGCGATTTCGCCGCGGGCCTCAGGTTTCTGTTCGAGCCGGACTTCTCCAAGTTGACCCCCACCGCGTTGCTGATTGCGATGGGGCAGGCGTTCTTCTCGCTCAGCGTGGGCATGGGCGCGGTCATGGCCTACGGTGCCTACCTGCCGCAGGAAGAATCGATCATCAATACCTCTATCGCAGTCGTCTCGGCAGATACGGCTATTGCGCTGCTGGCGGGACTCGTGATTTTCCCGATCGTGTTCGCGAACGGCCTGGATCCTGCGGAAGGTCCGGGCCTGGTATTTCAAACCCTGCCGTTGGCGCTGGGACAGATGCCGGGTGGTTCGCTCGTCGGCACACTCTTTTTCCTGTTGCTGGCGTTCGCCGGGCTCACGTCGGCGATCAGCTTGCTGGAACCGGTGGTTGCGTGGCTGGTCGAGACCCGAGGCATGCGGCGCGGATCCGCCGGCTTGCTCGCCGCCTTCGGCGTGTGGCTGCTGGGTTTCTTCACCGTCGTGTCCTTCAACGTCGCAGCCGACTTCAAGTTTCTGCGCGGCACCTTCTTCGACAATATCGACTTCCTAACGTCCAATATTCTGTTGCCGATGGGCGGGTTCTTCGTGACGGTTTTTGCCGGGTGGGTGATGTGCCCGAATTCGAGCGCGGATGAACTCGACCCGACTGCCGGCACCATATACAAGATCTGGCGGGTACTGGCGCGCTTCGTTGTGCCGGTTGCCGTAGCACTGGTTTTCCTGAATGCCATCGGGGTTTTCAGTTGATCCGATGCGGGAGATCAGCCGCAGCGCCCTGGTTCCCTGCCAACCGGAACAAATGTTCGAACTGGTGGCCGATGTCGAGCAGTACCCGGAGTTCGTCCCTCACTGCCAGGACGCCACGCTAATAGCGCGCAATGCCACCGAGCTCACCGGTCGCATTACCGTGTCCGAGGGGCCGTTTCACACCAGCTTCACCACGCGCAATCAACTCGAAGCGCCGCGGCGCATGACCATCGAGCTCGTGCATGGCCCGTTCAGCGAGCTGCACGGTGAGTGGCGTTTCGAGCCAATGGGCGATGCCGGCTGCAAAGTCGAGCTACGCCTCCAGTTTGGATTCGCGAACCGCGTCAAGGATCTGGTGCTCGGTGCTGCCTTTGAGCAAACCTGCAACCACCTGGTCGATGCGTTCGTGGCGAGGGCCGGTCAACTCTATGGCTGACGGCGCGATCCGTATCGAAGTCGCCTGCGCCCTGCCGGGTCGACAGCGGCTGATCGCACTGAACGTGTCAGCGGGCACGAATGCGCGTGAGGCGCTTGCGCTGTCACAACTCCAGGCCGAGTTTCCGGAGCTGGATTTCGAGCGATTGCCGTTGGCCGTCTACGGCGAACTCGTTGCGGACGATTACCTATTGCAGCCCGGCGATCGCGTCGAGGTGTGTCGGCCGCTGGCGAGAGACCCTCGCGAGGTTCGCCGGGAGCTGGCGGAGCGGGGTTTGACGATGGCCGGTGGCGCGGCGCGCAGACGGCGCGACTGATGGCACGCTCTAGCCGGTCTCGATCGGGACATCGCGTTTGATTTCCTTCACGAGGTCCCCTTCGAAATAGACGATGAGCCAGCGGCGGTCGGCCCGCCGGGCGCGGCCTTTCTTGAAGTAATAAATGTAGTCCCAGCGGTCTTTGTCGAAGCTGTCCTGCACCACGGGCGTACCCAACAGGAACCTGACCTGGCTGCGGGTCATGCCCGGCTTCACGGCTTCGATATCGGTTGCTTCCAGCAGGTTGCCCTGCTGCACGTCGACCCGGTAGACACAGCCGGCCAGCAGCGCGCACGCCAGCAACAACACCAGCTTGCAGCCATTTGCTTGCGGATGGGCGAGTTTCGGTGGCATGTTGGAGATGGAACGACGGCTGGCGGATAATCGGGGCGGGATGATACCCGAAGCGCCGATGGGGATGGGCATTTGGAGCATCGTGAACTAAAACAGGCTGGCCTGCGCGCCACCGGGCCGCGGCTCAAGATTCTCGATGTCCTGCACGAGTCCGACGATCGCCATCTGAGCGCGGAGGATATCTACCGGCACCTCGTGGAGGCCGACGAGGACGTCGGCCTGGCGACGGTTTACCGGGTGCTCACCCAGTTCGAGGAAGCTGGCCTGGTGCGGCGCCACAATTTCGAGAGCGGTCATTCGGTTTTCGAATTGAACTCCCCGGGGCATCACGACCACATGGTCTGCCTCGAGACCGGTGACGTGGTGGAGTTCCTGAGTGAGGACATCGAAAGGCTGCAACGCGAAATCGCTGATGCGCACGGCTTCGAACTCGTCGATCACAGCCTGGTCCTGTACGTTCGTCCCCGGCGGAACGAGTAGTCAAGGCGCCTGAGTCAGGCGCTGCGTTTCGCGGCCGCCAGATCCAGTATTTCACGTGCGTGGTCGCGCGTCCGGCTCGTGATTTCGACGCCGCCGAGCATCCGCGCAATTTCCTCGACGCGCTCGTCCTTTGCCAGTGCTTTGACCGCGGTGCGGGTGGTCTGTCCATCCGTGAGCTTGGTGACTTTCAAATGCTGGTCGGCATGACTGGCAACCTGCGCGAGATGCGTTACGCACAAGACCTGGCCATTGCGGCTCAGCGACTGCAATTGCATGCCAACTATTTCCGCGACGCCGCCGCCTACGCCGGCGTCCACCTCGTCGAAGATCAACGTCCCGCCGGGGTCGTCGCCAAGCGTCACGACCTGCAGTGCGAGACTGATGCGCGACAGTTCCCCGCCCGATGCGACGCGCGCCAGCGGTCCGGGCGGCTGGCCCGGATTGACGGCGACTTGGAACTCCACGGATTCTGCGCCCCAGGCGGCGATCTCGGCCGCTTTGTTTGAGGGCAGTTCCACCAGGAACCGGCCACCGGACATTCCCAACTGTTGCATGTTCGCGGTGACCGCGTCAGCCAGCCGGCCGCCAGCCGTGCGCCGCGCGTTACTGAGTCGCGTTGCGCAGGTTTCGAGCATGGTGCGGCGTTGTGCCAGTTCCGTTTCGGCCTGGGCGAGGCGATCATCACGCGCGTCGATTTCCTCGAGATCCACGGCGAGGCGCCTGGCCAGGTCGGGCAATTCCGCCGGCTCACAACGGTGTTTGCGCGCCAGGCTGCGGGCGCTGGCAACGCGCTCAGCCACGGTCTGTTCGCGAGCCGGGTCATGTTCGTTGCGTTGCAGGCTGTCGCGCAGGCCGTCGGCGGCTTCGCTAAGCAGTACCTCGGATTCGGCCAGCAACCTGGCAATGGGTTCCAGGTCCTGATCGAGTTCGAGCAGATCCTCGAGCGCCTGGCGATTACGTCCAATTGCGCCGTGCGCGGAGCCTTCATCGGCTTCGTAGATAGCATCGAGCGCAGTGCGCAACCCCGATTCAATGCGCGAGCCATGTGCGAGCCTGCGCTCCTCCCGTTCGAGCTCTGGGTATTCGTCCGCTGCAAGGTTCAGAGCTTCCAGTTCGCGCACCTGGAAACTCAGCAATTCGTGCCGCGCGGCCAGGTCTTCGCCCGCTGCCAGCAGGCGGTCGCGTTCATCGCGGGCCGCACGCCAGGCTGCATGCGCCTCGGCCATCGCGCGCAGCTCGGCGTCGTGGTCGCCGAAGCGGTCGAGCAATTTACGCTGGACTGCGCGATGCCGTAACCGTTGATGATCTTGCTGTCCGCAGATATCGAGCAGGAGCTCGCCGAGTTCCTGCAAGGTCTGCATCGTCACCGGTTGGCCATTGACGTAACCGCGCGAGCGACCTTCGCTGGTAATGACACGGCGGACCAGGCACTCGTCGCCGGCGGCGAGATCACGCGCTTCCAGCCATTCGCACAACGGCGATGCGCCGGCGAACTCGAAGCCCACCGTCACTTCGCAGCGATCTGCTCCAGCGCGAATCGCCTTGCTGTCGGCTCGCGCGCCGAGGGCGAGCGCGAGGGCGTCGACCATGATGGACTTGCCGGCGCCGGTTTCCCCGGTCAGCACCGTCAGCCCGTCGCCGAATTCGAGTTCAGCCGCGTCGATCACGGCAAGATTGCGAATGTGCAGCTGGGTCAGCACCGGGTCATCAATTTGGCTCGTAGCCCGAGCGATAACCCCGGCCCCAGTGCAGCTTGCCGCGCAGCACTTCGTAGAAGTCGTGACCGGGCGGGTGGATGAGTTGCAGCTTCTCGTCGGCCGCCGTCACCTGCAGGCGATCGCCCGGGCCCAGCTGGCCAATGACTTCGCCGTCGCAGCAGACTGCGGCGACGTCACCGTCCTGCTCGCGCAAGCGAATCTCCGTCAGGCTGTTACCGGGGATCATGATGGGCCGGTCGCTGAGCGTATGCGGACAAATCGGCGCCAGCACAATGGCATCCAGTTCCGGCGTAACGATCGGACCGCCACAGCTCAAAGCGTAGGCAGTAGAACCCGTTGGCGTCGCCACGATGAAACCGTCACCACCATGCGTATTCACGTAGCGTCCATCGACATAGGTCTGGAATTCGAACATGCGGCCGCTGTCCAGCCGTTTGATGACGACATCGTTGAGTGCCAGGCCGGCAATGGTTTGGTCGTTACCGTCGACGATACGTGCCCGCAACAGCATGCGCTCGTCCACCAGGAAGTCGCCGGCGAGAACATGGTCCAGTGCGGCCAGCATGTCGGCCGGGCTGATGTCTGCGAGAAAACCGAGGCGACCGCGATTCACACCCAGCAGCGGCGCACCCGCCATTGCCGCCCGCCGCGCAGCGCGCAGCATCGTCCCGTCACCGCCGACTGCAATCACGAGGTCGGCGTGTTGCGCGATGTCGTCTTCGCTGACCTGATTGACCGAGTCCGATAATCCGTCGCCCGGAAAATCGCCCCCGATCCAGACGCTGCGGCCGTGATCCTCGAGATAGGTCGCCATGGCCTCGGCCGACTCGATCGCGTTCGGATCGAGCCAGTTGCCGGTCAATGCAATCTTGTCGAAACGGCTTTGCATAAGATCTGAGCCCTACTGTCGGGGAGTCCACCCGGTTGCCGGCTGGGCCCGCACAACATTACCGTTCCGGCCTTCACCGCAGCAAGCTGGGCTAAAATAGGCCGATGCCGAGGAGTCCGGACAGACAGGAACCATCCGAGCGCGCGCAGCAGATTCTGCGTGCTCTCATTGATCATTACGTGCGGGACGGCCACCCGGTCGGCTCACGCACGCTTGCGCGAAGCACCGACCTGGCGCTGAGTCCCGCCAGCATCCGCAACGTGATGTCGGATCTGGAGGAGTTCGGGTTCATCGCGGCGCCGCATACGTCGGCCGGACGGGTGCCGACCGCCAAGGGATATCGCTTCTTCGTGGACACGCTGGTGAAACTGCAGCCGCCGCGTGGCAAGGAAGTGCAACTTCTGCAGCTGCAATTGGAAGAAGACGGCCAGCATGATTCGAAGCAGGTCGCGGCGACTGCATCGGCGGCGTTGTCGTCACTCACGAGTCTCGCAGGCGTGGTCACTGTGCCCCGCCAGTTGCATGTGCAGCTGCGCCAGGTGGAATTCCTGCCGTTATCCGACCAGCGCGTGCTGGCAATCCTGATCGTGAATGACAGCGAGGTACAAAACCGCATCCTGCACATGGATCGGGATTACACGGCGGACGAACTGCGGCGCGCCGGCAACTACCTGAACGAGCATTTCGTCGGCGAAGACCTCAGGGATATTCGTGAGGCGATCGTGCGGCAGCTCGGCGAGACGCGTGAAGACATGAATCAGCTCATGATCGACGCTGTTGCGATTGCGCAGAAAGCGCTCGATCTGGAGATCGATCACGCCGAGTATGTGCTGTCTGGCGAAACCAAGCTGATGGATTTCGACGAGCTGTCGAATATTGAAACCCTGCGACAGCTGTTCGAGGTGTTTGGCCAGCAGCGTGAGCTGCTGCGATTGCTGGATCGCAGCATCGCTGCCAGCGGCGTGCAGATCTTCATCGGGGAAGAATCGGGCTACCAGATTCTGGACGAGTGCAGCCTCGTCACGGCGCCATACAGCGTCGATGACGAGGTCGTGGGCGTGCTGGGTGTCATTGGCCCGACCCGGATGGCCTACGAGCGGGTCATCCCGATTGTCGATATCACGGCGAAATTGCTCGGCTCGGCCTTGAATTCCAATCAGTAGTCCCCAGATCGGGGGGGTAGTACAGGCGCGGCCCGGCAGGCTGCGATTTTTTTCATGCACGGAGGTTTTTCATGAGCGAGTCGCCCGCGGACGAGCTGTCCGGCGGTCAGTCCCCCGAGGCCAGCGCTGAGCAGGGGCAGCCCGACGAGGCCGTTGTGGCCGAGACGCCGGTTGATAATGACGCCCTGGCCGCAGCTCACGCAGAAATCGAGGCGCTCCGGGACCAGCATTTGCGGGCGGTCGCCGAACTCGAGAATCAGCGCAAACGGGCGGCGCGGGAGGTCGCGAACGCACGCCAGT
>JASJBD010000134.1 GCA_030066665.1 Gammaproteobacteria bacterium | reverse complement strand
CTCGACGTGCCGCCTCTGCGCGAGCGCGGGGATGACGTGCTGCTACTCGCCGAACATATCGTCGAGCGGCTGGCCGGTGAGCTGGGCGTGCCGATTCCCGAGCTGACGCCTGCGGCGCGTCGGAAACTCAGCGGCTACAGCTACCCGGGCAATGTCCGTGAGCTGGAAAACATCCTGGAGCGGGCCCTGGCACTCGCCGGTGACGCCGGCATCGGCGAAGAGGAGATCCAGCTGCAGGAAAGTCCCAGCGTCGACAGTACGGGAAACGAGGCGCTCGGTGACCAGCTGGAATCGGTGGAACGCGATGCGATTCAGGCAGCGCTGGAGGCGTGTCGCTACAACAAGACCCAGGCAGCCAAACAACTGGGCCTGACGCTCCGGGCCTTGCGCTACCGCATGGACAAACTGGGCTTGTCCTGAGGCAGCGCGGGAACATTCAGGAGTTGACGTGGAGCGTCACATTTTGACCCTCAGCGTCAATTCAGCCCCCCGCGGACTCGCTATTATGTTGCCCCACTGTGAAACATAATCCGCAAACGGAAAAAATTTCCATTTATAAACATAGGGTTATTCGCAAAGCTTCAAAAGCTGGCACGCCGGTTGCATCTTATAGGGCCATCGGCCTGTGTGCCGAAAATTCGCAGATGTTCGAATATCCTGACAGGAGAGATTGATGAAGAAGATGCAACAGGGCTTTACGCTCATCGAACTGATGATCGTGGTTGCGATTATCGGCATTCTGGCCGCTATCGCTATCCCGGCTTATCAGGACTACACCATTCGTGCCCAGGTTTCTGAAGGCCTGTCGCTGGCTTCCGCGGCCAAGTCCGCTGTCGCCGAGACGTGGCTGGCGCGCGGCGTTGCGCCGACAAACCGCGGCGAAGCCGGTATGGAAGACGTCCTTGGTGGCGGTGCCGACACCAGCGGTAAGTACGTGGTCAGCGTCAACGTCGATGCGAACGCCAACGTCGTGATCACTTACGGTAACGACGCCCACGGTAACGTGGCCGGCGCGACCCTGATCCTGACGCCCTACCTGGCGGCCGACAACAGTGTCGCCTGGCAGTGTGGTTACGCCAACCAGCCGGCTGGCACCGCCGCGATGAGCGGCAACACCGGCACCGGCGGTATTCCGGAGCAGTATCTGCCCGCGAACTGTCGTACGGGTGGCTAATAGCCGACCCAGGACTCAAGTCCGGGGAAAAGGGGCCGCAAGGCCCCTTTTCTTTTGCCCGTTTCAGGCCCACGCTGCCCTGCCGGGCCGGTCACGGGTGGCGCGATCAGCCGGCCGGGGACCGGAAAATCCAGTCTGCCGACGCCCGAAACCCGCGATTCCGGCCGGACCCGGCCCCGGGACGTGATATACGTCTAGAAACCGGCATTGGTTGGTTGCGTCCGGCGCCGAAGTACTGTCAGACTATGTCACATTCTTGCGCCTATGCGCCTGATTGACTGGGAATTTCTCTAGGGAACAGGGAGTTCATGGCTGTCTCTGCTACCGCAGCTCCGCTGACAGGTCTGCCGCGCCGACTGGTCCAGGACGGGATAATCGCCGAGGACGAATGTCTGCAGGCGATCAAGGACGCCCGTGCGGACAAGGTTGGCCTGGTGCAATTCCTGGTTACGAAGGAAATGGCCGATCCCCGCCTGATCGCCATTGCGGCATCGCATGAATTCGGCGTGCCGTTGATGGACCTGGCGGTCCTCGAACTCGATCTCGACGCCGTTCGCTCCGTCGATCAGAAACTGTTAACCAAACACCGGGTCATCCCGCTGGTGCGACGCGGCCAGCGCATGTTCCTCGGTGTGGCCGATCCGACGAACCTGCAGGCCGTCGACGAAATCAAATTCCAGACGGGCTTCCGCATCGACCCGGTCGTGGTCGAGATGGACAAGCTCGAGGACGTCGTCAATCGCGCCCTCGAAGCGGTCGACACGTCCATGGCGAGTTTCGACGACGAGGATTTCGATCTCGAGGGTCTCGAGGTCAGTGGCGGCGAGGAAGAACTGGACGATGGCGTATCGGCGAGCGAGGTCGACGATGCACCGGTGGTTCGGTTCGTCAACAAGATCATGCTGGACGCCATCAAGCGGGGTGCATCGGACATTCACTTCGAGCCGTATGAAAAGGCGTTTCGCGTTCGCACGCGACTGGACGGCGTGCTGAAGCAGGTCGCCGCCCCGCCCATTGCGCTGGCACCGAAAGTCTGCGCGCGCCTCAAGGTCATGGCGCGGCTGGATATCGCCGAACGCCGCGTGCCGCAGGACGGCCGCATCAAGATGAAGCTGTCGCGGAATCGCGCCATCGATTTTCGCGTGAACACCTGCCCGACGCTGTTCGGTGAGAAGATCGTGATGCGTATCCTCGACCCGAGCAGTGCAAAGCTCGGTATCGACGCGCTGGGTTACGAGGAACATCAGAAACAGATGTACCTGGACGCCCTGGCGAAACCCTACGGCATGATCCTGGTCACCGGCCCGACCGGTAGCGGTAAGACCGTGTCGTTGTATACCGGCCTGAATATCCTGAATACCGAAGACCGGAATATCTCGACAGCCGAGGACCCGGCGGAAATTAACCTGCAGGGCATCAACCAGGTCAATGTCAACCCGAAAGTCGGTTTGACGTTTGCCTCCGCGCTACGCGCCTTCCTGCGCCAGGATCCCGACATCATCATGGTCGGTGAGATTCGTGACCTCGAAACTGCCGAGATCGCGATCAAGGCGGCGCAAACCGGTCACTTGGTCCTGTCGACCCTGCACACCAATGACGCGCCGAAAACCCTGACCCGGATGGTCGACATGGGCGTGAAGCCCTACGCGATTGCCAGCTCGGTCAGCCTGATCATCGCGCAGCGGCTGGCACGGCGATTGTGCGAAAACTGTAAGGAGCTGAAAGACATTCCCGAGGAGGCGCTCCTGCAGGAAGGCTTCAGCAAAGAGGATGTTGGCTCCGGGCTGCGGATCTTCGGACCCGTGGGCTGTCGCCAGTGTTCCGATGGCTACAAGGGTCGCGTGGGTATCTACCAGGTCATGGAGATGACCGACAGCATTTCCCGGATCATCCTGGAGGGTGGTGACGCCGTCCAGATCGCTGACCAGGCACTGAAAGAGGGTGTCTGGGATCTGCGGCGCTCCGCGCTGCAAAAAGTCAAGGACGGGATTACAAGTCTTGAGGAGATCAATCGCGTTACGATTGATTGATGGCCCTGGGCGCGCGCGGCATGGATACCGCCGTGGCAGGCAGATTATTGATTGACGATAGCTAGACCAATGGCCGAAGCAATAGCAGTAAAGCAGAGCCCATTTAGCTGGGAAGGAACCGACAGCACCGGGAAACGGGTCAAAGGCAAGACGGTTGCCGCCGATGAAGCCGCCGTCCGCGCCGAACTTCGCCGGCAGGGCGTCGTGCCCACCAAGGTGCGGAAACAATCCGCGCTGTTCCAGTCCAAGGGCAAGGTCACCTCGGAAGATATCGCGGTGTTCAGTCGCCAGCTGGCGACTATGCTCACCGCCGGTATACCGCTGGTACAGGCTTTCGACATCGTGGGCTCCGGGCACGAGAACCCGGCCATGGCCGAACTGATTCTGGCGATCAAGGCCGACGTCGAGGGCGGCACCGCGCTTGCCGAAGCGCTGGCAAAACATCCGCTCTATTTCGACGACTTGTACGTCAACCTGGTGGAAGCCGGCGAACAGGCCGGTGCGCTGGAGACGCTGCTCGACAAGATCGCGACCTACAAGGAAAAGACCGAGGCGATCAAGAAAAAGATCAAGAAAGCCCTGTTTTATCCCGCCGCAGTACTGGTCGTGGCGTTCGTGGTCACCACCATTCTGCTGATTTTCGTGATTCCGGAATTCGAAAGCCTGTTCAAAGGCTTTGGCGCCGACCTGCCCGCGTTTACGCGCATGGTAATCGGCCTGTCCGAGTTCGTGCGCAGCCAGGGCTGGCTGCTGGCGATCCTGATCGGTGGCACGATCGGTGGCTACCTGTGGCTGAAGAAGCGCTCCAAACGCATGCGTGAAATCCAGGATCGCATCGTGCTGAAGCTGCCGGTGATCGGCGCCATCATGACCAAGGCCGCGATTGCCCGGTTTGCCCGCACTCTGTCGACCATGTTCGCGGCGGGTGTGCCGCTGGTCGAGGCGCTGGACTCCGTGGCCGGGGCGACCGGCAACATCGTCTATGAACTGGCCGTGCTCGACATGAAGGACGAAGTCGCAACCGGTCAGCGCCTGCAGCGGGCGATGTACAACACGGAATTGTTCCCGAACATGGTGATTCAGATGATCGCGGTCGGTGAGGAATCCGGTTCGCTGGACGAGATGTCCGGCAAGGTCGCGGATTTCTACGAGGAAGACGTCGACAACGCAGTCGATAGCATGAGCAGCCTGCTGGAGCCGATGATCATGGCGATCCTCGGCGTACTCGTAGGTGGCCTCGTGGTCGCCATGTACCTACCCATCTTCAAGATGGGCCAGGTTATCTGATCAACACGACCGTCTTCATCGCGCAGCCCGCCCTGTTCGTGGGCGCGGTTGCGCTGCTCGGGCTGGTCGTCGGCAGTTTCCTGAACGTCGTCATTTACCGGTTGCCCATCATGCTGGACCGCGACTGGCGGCGCCAGGCGCGGGAGCATCTCAGTCTCCCGGAACCCGCGGACGCCGAGCAGGCGCGCTTCAATCTGGTTACACCACGCTCCAGCTGTCCAGGCTGCGGCACGCCGGTCAAGGCCTGGCAGAACATCCCCGTGGTGAGTTATCTGCTGCTGCGCGGCAGCTGCGCCGCCTGCGGCATGAGGATTTCCCCGCGCTATCCAATCATCGAGGCCCTGACGGGCCTGTTCTCGGCCCTGATCGCGTGGCAGTTCGGTTACGGGATGGCTTGTGCCGCGGCGCTGGTACTCACGTGGAGCCTGATCGCGTTGGCGGTCATCGACCTGGATCATCAGATTCTGCCGGACATCATCACCCTGCCCCTCCTATGGCTGGGGCTGTTTTTCGCCCTCTCGAGTGACGCCGCGTTCACCGATCTGCGCGGCGCGGTTATCGGCGCACTGGCCGGCTACCTGAGCCTGTGGAGCGTCTATCACTTGTTCCGCCTGGTCACGGGGAAGGAAGGCATGGGCTACGGTGATTTCAAGCTTTTCGCTGCGCTCGGCGCCTGGCTGGGTTGGCAAATGCTGCCAGTTATCATCCTGTTATCAGCCCTGGTCGGCGCGCTCACGGGCATTGCGCTGATCGTCATCCGCGGCCGCGACCGGCAGCTGCCGATTCCGTTCGGCCCGTTCCTGGCCGCGGCTGGTTTCGTTGCGCTGTTATGGGGCCCACAGATCGTCAGCGCCTATCTCGGCCGGGCGGGTATCTGATACGGTCAGCGCATGTCTCAAAAGACCCGCAGTGTGCCCCTGGCGGTCGGCCTGACCGGGGGCATCGCGACCGGCAAAAGCACCGTTGCCGACATGTTCGCCGAGCTGGGCGTACCAGTTATCGATACCGACGACATTGCCCGCGATGTCGTCGCACCCGGCGAACCCGGTCTGGCGGAAATTGCGGCCGAATTTGGTGCCGAAGTCCTGCAGCCCAATGGCGAACTCGACCGGGCCCGTCTGCGCCAGCTCGTGTTTGCCGATCCTGAACGACGCCATCGGCTGGAAGGCATCCTGCATCCGCGGATCCGGGCCGAGACCGTCGCGCGCGCAGCCGCCACGACGGGTCCCTACCTGATCATCGTCGTGCCATTGCTGGTCGAGTCGGGTTTCGACCAACTTGTCGATCGCGCGCTCGTCGTGGACTGTCCGGAAGCCGAGCAACGTCGCCGGTTATTGCGCCGGGATGCAGAATCAGAAAGCCAGGCCGAAAAAATGATGGCCGCGCAAACCAGCCGCGCGGCGCGTCTGGCGGCGGCCGACGACGTGATCGATAACAGCGGCTCGCTCGAGGACGCACGTGCGCAGGTCGAGCGACTGCATCAGCATTACCTGGCGCTCGCTCGGGACATGGCAAAAGCGCGATGATTGCGGCCGCGCAGGCGGTGACGCAGAATAGCGCGGTGAAGTATCCGGCCGACATCTGATGAGCGCGCTGGCCGAACACGCAACACGTTCGCAATCAGCCACCTCGCGTGCTTTCTTTGAGCAACCTCTCAACGAGCGTCTGCGCACTTTTCTGCGCCTGGAGTTCCTTTACCGGCAGTTGCGCCATCATCTGGACCTGGAATCACCCTGGGACAGTCGTGCAGTCCTGTCCACCATGCTCGATATCATCGCGATCCTGAGCCGCGGCGATGTGCGTAGCGACGTCCAGAAGGAACTCGAGCGCCAGGCGACCATTTACGACCAGCTGCGTCACCGACCCCAGGTCGATGAACGACGCCTGACGGGCATTCTGCGAAATCTGCAGCGGCACCGGGAATCGCTGGCCGGCCTCGGGCCGCAATACCTGTTCCCGTTGCGGGAGAACGAGTTTCTGAACGCGGTGAAGCATCGCAGCGCCATTCCAGGCGGGACCTGCGAATTTGATCTGCCCGACTACACTCACTGGTTGCGCGGACCGCACAAGCAGCGGCGCGCCGATATGGACGAATGGCTGACCGGCATCTGCACGCTCTGCGAGAGCGTCGCCGAACTGATGTGGATCATGCGCGCCGGTGGCGAAGCCAGCCCCATGGTCGCGGTCAACGGCGTTTTTCAACATAGCCTGTCGCGAACCGGGCCGAGCAACATGCTGCGGGTCGGGCTGGCCGACGCGCAGAACGTGTATCCGGAAATCAGCGCCAGCCATCACCGCTTCACGGTGCGCTTCATGACCTGGTCGGGCGTGGCGAGCCGGCCGGTGCAAGTCACCGACGACGTGGAATTCGATCTGCAGATTTGTTGACGCGCAGCGCGTCGACAACCGGCGCATCAGCGGGCAACAGGCCCGCGGCCAGCAAATCATCGACCGCTACCCACTTGAGTGCCTGTCGCTCCCGTGACCTGGGCTCACCGGTATACGCGGTGACGCAAAAAATATGCAAATGAACGCGACGGTCCGGGTAGTCGTGCTGGTAGTCGATCAATGTACGCGCCGAGCCAAGCTCGATACCCAGTTCTTCATGCAATTCGCGACGCAGCGCTTCGACTGGTAACTCGCCCGGTTGCAATTTCCCGCCGGGGAACTCCCAAAAGCCCGCGGCGTGTTTGCCGGGCTGGCGCTGCGCAATCAGTACTCGCCCGGCCGCATCTTCAATAACACCGGCCGCAACCTCGATCTGCGCGTTCACCAGCCCCGGTGTCTAATCGATGCGGCCGTGGCAGTGCTTGTATTTCTTGCCTGATCCGCAGGGGCAGGGTTCATTCCGTCCGACCTTGCGTTCACTGCGCACGAAAGGCGTTGCCGGAGCGGCGCTGGCCGGCGCCTGTGGCGGCAAGCCCACCGCGGGTGAGCCTGCTGGCGGCATCGCCCCACCGCCGGCGACCGCCGGCGCCGGTTGCGCCGCAATCGGCGACTGGGCCGCGGCATGCCGGTATTCCATCTGCGCGCGGGGACGCCGCTCTTCGACCGCGTTCACGTCCTCCTGGCTCTGCAGGCGGGCGCGCGACAGGATGCTGATGACGCCATGTTTTACTTCGTCGAGCATGTTGGCGAACATCTCGAACGCTTCCCGCTTGTATTCCTGCTTCGGATTCTTCTGCGCGTAACCGCGCAAATGAATGCCCTGGCGCAGGTAGTCCATGGCCGCGAGATGCTCCTTCCAGTGCGAATCGAGCTGGTTCAGCATCACCACCTTTTCGAACTGGCGCATGATTTCCGGTCCGATATCGCCAGACTTCCCCTCGTAGGCGTTCTCGATCTCCGTCACGATGCGTGCCCGCAGGGCCTCTTCATCCAGTGACGCGTCCACGTCCAGCCAGCGCTGCACGTCCAACTCGGCCGCGAACTCCTTGCGCAGGGCCTGTTCGAGTTCACCGATCGCCCATTCCTCGGGCAAGGTATCGGGACCGATATAATCGTCGATGACCCGGTTCACGACTTCTTCGCGAATCCCGGCCACCGGGTCGGCGACATCCTCGGCCTCCATCAACTCGTTACGCTGCTGATACACCACGCGGCGCTGATCGTTGGCCACGTCGTCGTACTCGAGCAGCGCCTTGCGCGCGTCGAAGTTGTGGGCCTCGACCTTGCGCTGCGCGCGCTCGATCTGGCGCGTGAGCAGATTGCTCTCGATGGCTTCGCCTTCCCGCATGCCCACGCGGGTCAGCAAGCCCTTGGTGCGTTCCGGATCACCAAAGATCCGCATCAGGTTGTCTTCCATCGCGAGGTAGAAGCGGCTCGATCCCGGGTCACCCTGCCGACCGGAACGACCGCGCAGCTGATTGTCGATTCGCCGCGACTCGTGGCGCTCGGTACCGACGATGTGCAGGCCGCCTGCGTCGATCACCTTGTCATGGCGCTGCCGCCACTCATCCCGCAGTGTGTTACGCGCCTCGTCATCGGCATCATCACCCAGGGCCTTGAGTTCGGCCTCGAGATTGCCGCCCAGGACGATGTCCGTGCCGCGGCCCGCCATATTGGTCGCAATCGTGACGGTGCCCGGCCTGCCCGCGTCGACGATGATCTGGGCCTCTTTTTCGTGGTGCTTGGCATTGAGCACCTGGTGTTTGATCTTCTCCTTGCCCAGAATGCCGGCCAGCAGCTCCGACGTTTCGATTGATGTCGTGCCCACCAGGACCGGCTGCTCACGCGCCTGGCAATCCCGAATATCGTCGATAATCGCCGCGAACTTGTCAGCCTGCGTCAGATACACCAGATCCGGCTGGTCGTCCCGGACCATCGGCCGGTGCGTGGGTATCACGACCACTTCCAGGCCATAAATTTGTTGAAACTCGAAGGCTTCGGTGTCGGCCGTACCGGTCATGCCCGCGAGCTTGCCGTACATCCGGAAATAGTTCTGGAACGTGATCGAGGCCACCGTCTGATTCTCGGCCTTGATATCGACCCCTTCCTTGGCCTCGATTGCCTGGTGCAGGCCATCCGACCAGCGCCGCCCGGGCATGGTGCGGCCGGTGAATTCGTCGACGATGACGACTTCGCCGTCTTTCACCACGTAATCCACGTCGCGCTTGAACAGCGCGTGCGCGCGCAGCGCCGCCGTCAGATGATGGACGAGCCTGATATTGGCCGCATCGTAGAGCGTCGCGCCAGGCTCGATCAATCCATCGGCCGCGAGCAACTCCTCGACGTGCTGGTGCCCGTCTTCCGTCAGGTAGGCCTGCTTGCTTTTCTCGTCAATGCTGTAATCGCCGGCGCCATCCTCGCTCGCCTGCGGGCTGAGCTTGGGAATGAACTTGTTGATTCGTTGATAGAAGTCCGAGGTCTCATCAGCCGGACCGGAGATGATCAACGGCGTCCGGGCTTCATCGATCAGAATCGAATCGACCTCATCGACGATGGCGTAGTTCAACCGGCGTTGCATCTGGTCCTGGGGATGCAGCGCCAGGTTGTCCCGCAGGTAGTCGAAGCCGTATTCGTTGTTGGTGCCGTAAGTGACGTCGGCGCCGTAGGCCTCCCGCTTTTCAGCCGGCGTTTGCCCGCTGCGAATCACGCCGACCCGCAAGCCCAGAAACTCGTAGACGGGGCCCATCCAGGCCGCGTCGCGCTGGGCGAGGTATTCGTTGACCGTGACGACGTGCACGCCGTCGCCCGGCAGCGCGTTCAGGTAGGCCGGCAGGGTCGCGACCAGGGTCTTGCCCTCGCCCGTCCGCATTTCCGAGATCTTGCCCTGATGGAGCGCGATGCCGCCGATCAACTGCACATCGAAATGGCGCAGCCCCAACGTGCGCACCGAGGCTTCCCGCACCACGGCGAAGGCCTCCGGCAGCAGGCTGTCGAGCGCAGCACCGTCGGCGAGTCGCTGGCGGAATTCATCGGTCTTGGCCCGCAGCCCGGCGTCGTCGAGGGCCTGGAGTTCTTCCTCCAGGGCGTTGGATTTGGCGACGAGCTTGCCGTATTGGCGCAGCAGCCGCTGATTGCGGCTGCCAAATATGGATGTCAGCAGGTTAGCCAAGCGCGAGGATCTCCGTTCCTTCCGGTCGTGTGATCGGCGGGGCGCTCCGGGGCACGAGCCGGTTCACAAAGCCCGCTATTGTACGGGGAAAGGTTGGAGTTTGGGTCGACCGCTTGGCATTTCAAGCGGCCAAACGGCTGGCATCACGTCGTCTGCTGAATGTGGCGCCAGGGGTTTACGGGGCGTCCGAGATGCCGCACTTCGAAATGCAGGTTCGGACCAGTCGCCCGACCGGAAGACCCCATGCGAGCGATTGTCTGTCCCTGCTTCACGTGGTCGCCCACGGCCACGAGGTTTTCCTCGTTGTGGGCGTAGCGGGTCACGTAGCCATTGCCGTGATTGATCTCGACCATCTTGCCGTAGCCGAAGCGATCGCCGGACCAGGTGACGACGCCGGCAGCGACCGCCACGATTTCCGCGCCACGCTTGCCAGCGAAATCAACGCCGCGGTGCCACGCGGACTTGCCCGTAAACGGATCCGTCCGCCGGCCGAAGGAGCTGGAAATATAGCCGGCTCGTACAGGTCGGCCTTTCGGGTAAACCCGCTGTCGCAGTTTGCGATTCAGCAGCAGATCTTCGAGCACATTCAGCTGTGCTTCCTGCACGAACAAACTGTCGTCGAGGGCCTCAATATCGGCCAGCAGGCTGGTGGCCCGTGCGCCGGCCGTGGCCACCGCCGGGATTTCCGGACCGCCGCCGAGGGCCGGCGGGTTGTCGAAATCGAATTCGCCGTCTTCGAGCCCGGCCATGCCGGTCAGCCGGCGACCCAGCGCGTTGAGACGAATCACGCTGGCATTCAGTTCACCGACCCGCAGAGCCAGCGCATCCAGGTTTTCGCGGGACTCGTTCCGCAACTCATCCACGGTGGACTGGTAAGCGGTCAGGGAATTCTTGACCTCGGCAAGTTCGGCGAGCGGGACAGCCCCGGCCTGGTCTCGCGCGAGCCAATAGCCGCCGACGAAACCACCTATTCCAACGAACAGTACGAAGCTGACAGCCAGCATCACAACGAATGACGACAGCGAATACTGCCGTGCTGCACCCGTTCGATGAAACAGGATTACCTTCATTAACTCTGTCCTGACCCCATATGCCTTGGTTTGTTGACCGCAGCCACTGACTCCGACGCGGGCGGTCTGGCATTTTCCCGGGATCCCGACCGGCTTTCACTCGCCGGCGGAGATGCTCCTCCGCGACTCATGCAACCCCGCTATCCTAGGTGTCCGTCCCGTAGACCGGTGGCTTTGCGTCCCTGTCTTTCGACAGGTTTGCCCTCGCGCGAATAGACTATGCCCAAGGGCCTGAGGCAACTCAAGGAACCGGGTTCACAACCGGTAAAATGG
>JASJBD010000020.1 GCA_030066665.1 Gammaproteobacteria bacterium | reverse complement strand
ACGGTGCTGGTCGCGTCCGGCATCAGGATCATGTCCGACTCGTTGATGCCCTTCCAGCCGGAAATGGACGAGCCATCGAACATCTTGCCGTCTTCAAACAGGTCTTCGTCGACGGTGTGTGAGGGCACGGTTACGTGTTGTTCTTTGCCTTTCGTATCCGTGAAACGGAAATCGACAAATTTGACCTCTTTTTCCTTGATGAGGCTTAGGACCTCTGCGGGCGTCATGGATGGATCCTCCGGTTAATCGTTTATCTACGTTGCAAATGTGACGGGCGTAATGGCGCCCGGGTGACGTGGATCTGCAGGTTGTGTGCCAAAACGGTGCCCTGCCCAAGATGCTGTTTCTATGAGAGTTTCTCTTGAAAACAACGCTTGGCCTGCACTATAACAGTGCAGAGTGCCGTTATTCTGCACCAAACTGGGGCAGAATTGCGATTTTGCACCAAGCTGGATCAAATGCTGGCGAGGCCGCAGCCGAAACGATCGCTGCCACGCCCTTCAAGGCGGGGTTTATCGGGTTCTGGCGTTTGCCGCCGCCAGGAAGTATTTGCATGCCATACACGGCTAAACCGATATAATCCGCGGCTTCGTAAAACCCAAGCGATATTCGCGACCCCAATGACCAAGCCACGCGCGTCCGAAGCCTTGAGCTTCCAGGACCTGATCCTCGCTCTCGAGAAGTACTGGGCCAATCAGGGCTGTGTCATCGTTCAGCCCTACGACAAGGAGATGGGCGCGGGGACGTTCCATCCGGCGACCTTCCTGCGCGCGGTCGGCCCGGAACCGTGGAGCGCTGCGTACGTCCAGCCTTGCCGCCGCCCGACCGACGGGCGCTATGGCGACAACCCGTTCCGGCTGCAGCACTATTACCAGTACCAGGTCGTGATCAAACCATCGCCGCACCGTATCCAGGACCTGTACCTCGACTCGCTGCGAGCAATCGGCATCGATACCAGCGTGCACGACATTCGCTTTGTCGAGGACAACTGGGAGTCGCCTACGCTCGGTGCCTGGGGGCTGGGGTGGGAAGTCTGGCTAAACGGCATGGAGGTCACGCAGTTCACCTACTTCCAGCAGGTCGGCGGACTCGAATGCCGCCCGGTCACGGGCGAGATCACGTACGGCCTCGAGCGCCTGGCCATGTACCTGCAAAGCGTCGAGAGCATATTCGATATCGTCTGGACCGACGGTCCGCTGGGTCGAATCACGTACGGCGACGTCTATCACCAGAACGAAGTCGAGCAATCGAAGTACAACTTCGAAGAAGCCGACGTCGATGACCTGTTTGCGAGTTTCGATCAGTCCGAGACGGACTGTCAGCGACTTATCGCTATCGGCCTTCCGCTGCCGGCCTATGAGCGGATGCTCGATGCGTCGCATCGCTTCAACCTGCTCGACGCACGCGGCGCGATTTCGGTCAGCGAGCGCCAACGCTTCATCCTGCGTGTTCGCGGCATGGCGCGCTCGGTTGCCGAGGCCTACTACGCGAGCCGCGAAGCGCTGGGCTTCCCGATGGTCGACAGCGTCAAACAGAAGGGCGAGGCGGCATGAGCAACGCCGATTTTCTCGTCGAGCTCGGAACCGAGGAGTTGCCGCCCAAAGCGCTGCGTTCGCTCATGCAGGCCTTCGCTGAAGAACTCGAGGCGGGACTGGACGATGCGAGGCTCGATCACGGGGACGTAACAAGCTACGCGAGCCCGAGGCGCCTTGCCGTCATCGTCGAGGGACTCGCAAATGCGCAGCCGGCGCGCGAGGTCGAACAGAAAGGCCCGCCCGTCAGGATTGCCTTCGACGATTCGGGCGCACCGCTGCCGCCGGCTTTGGCGTTTGCAAAGAAATGCGGCGTCGAGATAGGCGCACTGTCGCGCGTCTCGACCGACAAGGGTGAATGGCTCAGCTATTCGGCCACCGAAGAGGGACAGGCCACCGCTGACCTGATCGCCGACATTGTCGAGAGCGCGCTCGCGAAGCTGCCGATCCCGAGACGCATGCGCTGGGGCGACAGCGAAGCGGAATTCGTTCGCCCGGTGCACTGGCTGCTGATGCTGTTCGACGGACAGGTGGTACCGGCGATGCTGGTCGGACGCCGGGCTGGCGATTTGACCCGGGGCCACCGGTTTCACGCGCCGGCGGAACTCCTGGTTCCCGCGCCGGCCGACTACGAACAGAAACTCGCCACCGACGGGTATGTCATCGCGAGTTTCGCCAGGCGCCGCGACCAGATCGCGCGGCTCGTGCGTGACGCGGCCGAAGCCGCCGGCGGCGAACCGGTGCTCGACCCGGCGGTGCTGGACGAGGTCACCGCACTCGTCGAATGGCCGGTTGCCGTAACCGGTCGCTTCGACGCCGAGTTCCTGGATCTGCCCGAGGAGGTGCTGGTCTCGACGCTGCAGGCCCACCAACGTTATTTCCCGGTGCGCGAGCAGGACGGCCAGCTGATGCCACTGTTCATTGCCATCAGCAACCTGGAAAGCCGCGAACCGGAAAAAGTTGTAGCCGGCAATGAACGCGTGATCCGACCCAGGCTCGCCGATGCGGCCTTTTTCTGGAACAAGGATCGACAAACACCGCTGATCGAGCGGCGGGACGCGCTCAAAGACGTCGTGTTCCAGCGGGATCTCGGCAGTTTGTACGACAAGTCGGAGCGCGTCGCTACACTCGCGCATGAACTTGTCGATGCCGAACACGCCGATGGGCATTTCGAGCATGGCGTTTGGCAGGAATGGGTCGTGCGTGCCGCGCATCTCGCCAAGACGGACCTGTTGACGGAAATGGTCGGTGAATTTCCCGACCTGCAGGGCCGTATGGGCTACTACTACGCGCTGGCGGACGACGAGGCCGACGCGGTCGCCGTGGCAATCGAGGAGCAGTACCTGCCGCGCCATGCCGGCGATCAACTGCCACAGAGCCCGGTGGGACAAACCCTGTCGATCGCCGATCGGCTCGACACCCTGGCGGGCATTTTTGCGGTCGGCAAAAAACCAACCGGAAATAAAGACCCGTTTGCCCTGCGCCGCGCGGCGCTGGGCTTGTTACGGATCCTGATCGAATGCGATCACGATCTCGACCTGCGAGCCTTTATTGGCCGGGCGCTGGTGCTCCAACCCAAGCACGTCAGCGCGCCCGGCGAACTCGCCGAGCAGTTATTCGAGTTCATCACCGACCGGCTGCGGGCCTATTACCTCGATGGCCAGTGCCCGGCTTTCGAGCGGGGTGAAATTACTGCCGAGGTGTTCGAGGCGATCCACGCCAGGCGGCCCGGGTCGCCGTCCGACTTCCACGCCCGGCTGCGTGCCCTGCGGGAGTTCCTGGCGCTCGACGCCGCGGAGAGCCTGGCCGCGGCCAATAAGCGAATCGCGAATATTCTGCGGGGCACGGATGAGCATGAAACAGATCTCGATCCGACGCTGTTCGCGGAGGATGCCGAGAAACAGTTGCACACCGTCGTGGACCAGCTCGCGGCGACGCAGGCGGAACGGGTTGCAGCTCGCGACTATCGCGGCGTATTGCTGGCGCTCGCGGGCTTGCGCGAGCCGGTCGACAGGTTCTTCGATGATGTCATGGTCATGGTCGAAGATGACAAATTGCGCCGCAATCGGCTCGCGCTGCTACGCCGGTTGCGTGATCTGTTCCTCGATGTCGCGGATCTGTCGGTGATTCCGGCAACCTGAGACGCCGCGGCATGACCGGAGCAAAGCTTCCAAAGCCGCCACTGAAACTGGTGGTGCTGGATCGAGACGGCGTAATCAACGCCGACAGCCCTGACTACATCAAGAGCCCGGACGAATGGCGGCCGTTAGCTGGCAGTCTCGGGGCAATTGCTCAACTGACCCAGGCGGGTTTCGACATCGTCGTCGCCAGTAACCAGTCCGGCGTGGGCCGCGGTCTGTTCGACCAGAAACAGCTCGATGCTATACAGGACAAAATGCGCACTGCCATTGGCAGCCGCGGCGGCCACCTCGACGCGATCTATGTCTGCCCGCATCATCCGGACGATAAATGCGACTGTCGCAAGCCGAAACCCGGCCTGTTACGGCAGATTGAAACCGATCGCGGAATTTCCCTGCACGGTGTGCCCGTGATCGGCGACTCGGCCCGCGACCTGGATGCGGCCAGGGCGGTGGGCGCCTGGCCAATGCTTGTGCTGACCGGCAACGGCGAAGCGACGGCTCGCAGTTATCCCGAACTGGCGACGGTCGACGTATTCGATGATCTCGCCGCCGCGGCCGCCGCACTGATTGAGGCGATCCGGGAGTAAGCCATGGAGCTCTTGCGTTCGCTGTTGTTCACCAGTCTGCTGTTTCTGAGTATCCCGCCGTATGCATTGGCACTTCTCGTCGTGCGGCCCTTCGGGTACGACAGGGCTTATCGTGTCGTGTCAGCTTGGGTCAGGCTGAATTTGTGGTTGGCAGAGGCACTTTGCGGCTTGCGCTATGAGATAGACGGCCTGGAGCGGTTGCCGAGCGTACCGTCGGTCGCGCTGGTCAAGCATTCGTCTGCGTATGAAACGCTGCTGCAACCAGTAATCTTCCCGCGGCAGACCTGGGTGTTGAAGCGCGAGCTCATGTGGGCGCCGTTTTTTGGCTGGGCGCTGGCGACAATGAAACCGATAGCGATTGATCGCAGCGCGGGCCGGTCCGCGGTGGACCAGGTCATCAGTCAGGGCCTGGCGCGGCTCGCCGAGGGTATCTGGGTAGCCGTCTTCCCGGAAGGTACCCGCATGCCGCCCGGAGAAACGCGACGCTACGGTCTAAGCGGTACGCTTCTGGCGCAGGAAGCCGGCTGCCACATCGTGCCGTTGGCGCACGATGCCGGCGATTACTGGCCTCGGCGCGGCTGGCGAAAAAAAGCCGGCACGGTGAGGTTCGTGATTGGCGAGCCGGTCAATCCCGCTGGTCGTGACGTGCGCGAGGTTAATGCGGAGATTCAGGACTGGATCGAAACAACCGTCGCTGAATTGCGGGGCGACACCGCCTAGATATCCAGGTTCTCCACGGTGAGCGCATTGCGCTCGATGAAATCGCGGCGTGGCTCGACATGATCGCCCATCAGCGTCGTGAAGATCTCATCCGCGGCAACCGCATCCTCGATCCGGACCTGCATCAGACGGCGCGTTTCCGGGTTCACGGTGGTATCCCAGAGCTGCTCCGGGTTCATTTCGCCCAGGCCCTTGTAACGCTGGATTGACTGGCCCTTGCTCGCTTCGCCCAATAACCACTCGATGGCTTCACGGAAACTGGCTACGTCGCGCCGTTGTTCACCCCGTTCAACGTAAGCACCCGCTCCGATCAGGTCGGCGAGTTGCTCACCGAGTTCGACAATGCGGCGATACTCCGCAGTGCTGAAAAAGCCCGCGGGAAATTCGAGGGCTTCTTCCGAACCATGTCGGTTGCGATAGACACGAACCGTTGCATGGTCCTCCTCCTGCGGGAGAATTTCGGCCGTATAGCGCACGCCGCTGCCATTCACGGCATGCCGCAGGCCTTCCTCGAGTGCTTGCGCCCAGTCCGCCAGCCGCGTCTCGTCATCGAGCACGTCCGACCCGAGAGGTGGCAGGTAGATCAGCTGTTCGAGCACGGTGCGGTCATATCGACGCGCCAGGCGATCGAGCATGGTCATCACACCGAGATAGTCACTGGACAGCGATTCGAGTGCGGTGCCGGTAATCGGCGGGGCGTCGGCATTGACGTACAGAGCCGCCTTTTCCATCGCAACATTCAACAGATACGCACTCAGCTCCGCGTCGTCCTTGACATATTGTTCCTGCTTGCCCCGCTTGATCTTGTAGAGCGGGGGCTGCGCGATATACACATGACCACGTTCGATCAGTTCCGGCATCTGCCGGTAGAAGAAAGTCAGTAGCAGCGTGCGAATGTGTGACCCATCCACGTCAGCGTCAGTCATGATGATGATGCGGTGGTAACGCAACTTGTCCGGATCGAAATCGTCACGACCGATACCGCAACCGAGCGCGGTGATCAGCGTGCCAACTTCCGCCGACGACAGCATCTTGTCGAAGCGGGCCTTTTCAACGTTCAGGATCTTGCCCTTCAACGGCAGGATGGCTTGCGTGCGTCGGTCGCGACCCTGTTTCGCTGAGCCGCCCGCCGAATCGCCCTCGACGAGGAACAGCTCCGACAGCGCCGGATCTTTCTCCTGGCAGTCGGCAAGTTTTCCCGGCAAGCCGGCGATGTCGAGCGCACCCTTGCGCCGGGTCATTTCTCGCGCTTTGCGCGCAGCTTCCCTCGCACGCGCCGCGTCGATGATCTTGGCGACGATAGTTTTCGCTTCCTGCGGGTTCTCCAGCAGGAAATCAGCAAGTTTGTCGCCGACCGCCGTTTCGACCACGCCTTTCACTTCAGACGAAACCAGCTTGTCCTTCGTCTGGGACGAGAACTTCGGATCAGGCACCTTGACGGACAACACCGCCATCAGACCTTCGCGGGCATCATCACCGGAGGTACTGACTTTGTCTTTGCGGGCATTCATCTCCCGCTCGATGTAGCTGTTCAGGGTCCGCGTCAGCGCGGCGCGGAAGCCAGCGAGGTGGGTGCCGCCATCCTTCTGCGGAATATTGTTCGTAAAGCAGAACATATTCTCCTGGTAGCCATCATTCCATTGCAGCGCGGTTTCGACAGTAATCCCTTCCTGATCGGTGCTGAAGTGCAGCACGGTCGGGTGGATCGGCGTCTTGTTGCGATTCAGGTGTTCGACGAACGCGCGGATGCCGCCTTCGAACTCGAAGACATCCTGTTTACCGTCGCGTTCATCAAGGAGCTGAATTCGCACCCCGGAATTCAGGAAAGACAGTTCCCGCAGCCTTTTCGCCAGGATGTCGTAGTGGAATTCAATGTTGCTGAAGATCGTCGGGCTGGGCCGGAATCGCACGGACGTGCCAGTGTCATTGGTATCGCCGGTGATCTTCAGCGGACCGTGTGGCTCACCGAGATGATAAGTCTGCTCATGAACATGGCCATCACGCTTGATGACCAGCAGCAGCTCATCGGACAGTGCATTGACCACCGACACGCCAACACCGTGCAGACCGCCGGAAACCTTGTAGGAGTTGTCGTCGAATTTTCCCCCGGCGTGCAGCACGGTCATGATGACTTCGGCCGCGGAACGGCCTTCTTCCGGGTGCTCGCCAACCGGGATACCACGACCGTCATCCGCAACCGTGACCGATTCATCCGAATGGATCGTGACCTGGATCTCGTTACAGAAACCGGCCAGCGCCTCGTCGATCGAGTTGTCGACAACCTCGAAAACCATGTGGTGCAGGCCCGTGCCATCATCGGTGTCACCGATGTACATACCTGGCCGTTTGCGCACCGCATCAAGGCCCTTTAAGACCTTGATATTTACGGAATCGTAGTGGTTCTCGTTACCCATGAATAACCCTGCGGCGAAACCGCAGAATTATATCAGAACACCGATTTCGCCTCGTTCCACGTGGAACAGTCGAACATCGGATTCAAGCGGCAGGCTGTCATCTCTCAGCGCGGTAATGAAGACTTGCGCGTCGATGTCCTGGATAGCGGCAATCAGGCTCTGCAGATACTCACCATCGAGTTCGGCGGCCGGTTCGTCGACCAGCAACACCATGCGCCGATCGACGGCGCCGGTCAGGTGCGCAACTTGTGCGAGGACCATGCTCGCACCGAGCAGCTTTTGCTGCCCGCGGGATAATCGGTGCCGCGCCTGCTCGTCGTCCACTTCCAACCGAAGCTCGGCCCGATGCGGACCGGCCTGAGTTGCACCCATTGTGATGTCGCGCTCCCGGCCCGACGCCAGTGCCGTCGCCAGGCTGCCTTCCGAGTATCCCGGAAGGTAGACGATTTTCGCTGATTTTAGCTGCATTTTAGCTGCATGATCGGCGAATATCGGTATCAGCTCGTCAAGATACTCCCGTCTCAGGCGTTCAACGGTCTCTCCCGCTGCGATCAGCTCTGGATCCCACGCGGTCACGGTGGCTGGGCTCGCTCCCTGTCGCAATGCAGTATTCCGTTGTTGCTGGGCACGTCGGTATCGCCGCCAGGATGGCAGGAAGTCATGTTTCACGTGAAACACTCCCCAATCCAGGAACCGGCGACGCTCGCCCGGGCCACCCTGGACAAGGTCATGCACCTGCGGGTCGATCAGCTGGACCGGCAATGCGGCGACGAGCTCCGCCAGTGCGGCGCCTGGCTCACCATCGATATGGAGTTCCGTTTTTCGGGATTCGACCCGCAGCCCGATGCGGTGGGGGTGGTCTTTTTCGTCCAGCTCGCCAAAAAGGACGGCCTGCGACTGCCCCGTGCGGATCAGCGGTCCTAGCTGCGGCGCACGGAAACTCCGGCCGCGACCCAACACATAGATCGCTTCCAGCGCACTGGTCTTCCCACTGCCATTCGCACCGATCAGCAGATTCAGACCCGCCGCGGGCTCCAGCACGGCCTTGCTCAGGCAACGGAGGTTTTCGATGCGGATTTCACGCAGGGCCATCGGCTTGGCCCGGGAATGGCTGTGGCAGTGTGGCTTGTATCAAAGCCGCATTGGCATCACGACGTACTGCGTTTGTTCGACCCCGGGTGCATGAATCAGGCAACTGCTGTTGGCATCGACAAAACCAATCTCGACACTGTCCGACTCGACCGCACCCAGCGCATCCAGCACGTAATTCACGTTGAAGCCGATTTCAAACTCGTCGCCCTTATAGTCGGCTTCGATCTCGTCCTGCGCCTCTTCCTGATCAGGATTATTGGCCTGGATGACGATCCTGCCGCCGTTCAGCTCCAGCCGCACACCGCGGTACTTTTCATTGGACAGGATTGCTGCCCGCTGCAGCGCATGACGCAGATCCTCCCGATCGGCCGACAGAATGTTTTTGTCGGGTTTCGGTATGACACGCTCATAGTCGGGAAACCGGCCATCGATCAATTTTGACGTGAACTGGATACCACCAAGCTTTGCCCGGATGTGGTTCGGCCCGATCGCAAGTTCAATCTCATCTGCGTTACCAAGCAGCCGCTGCAGTTCCAGCACACCCTTGCGGGGGATGATGACCTGCTGTTCCCCGTCCGAGTCGATTTCTATCTCCGACAAAGCGAGGCGATGGCCATCCGTCGCGACCGCCCGCAGCCGGCCACCACCGACTTCCAGCAATAGACCGTTCAAGTAATACCGCACATCCTGCTGCGCCATAGCGAAATGGGTCTTGTCCAGCAGCTTTCCGATCTCGTCCTGCGACAGCGTCAGCCGACTGCCTGCATTGATGTCGTCAATCACCGGAAAGTCCGCTGCCGGCAATGTCGACAGCACGAATCGGCTGCGGCCCGATTTGATAGTCAGCCGATCACCATCCAGCTGCAGACTCAGCGACGCGCCATCCGGCAACGCCCGGCAAATATCCAAGAGTTTCCGTCCTGGCACGGTGATTTCGCCCGATGCCTGAACATCAACGGAATCCGTCCGCGCAACGAGTTCTACTTCCAGATCGGTCGCAGTCACCGTGAGCTCACTCTGGTCCGTAGCCAGAAGCACATTGGCCAGTATCGGCATCGTCTGGCGCCGTTCGACGACACCCATGACGGCCTGCAAGCGCTTCAATAAAGATTCGCGGCTGATGCTTAGTTTCATTGCTTCATTACCCAAAAAATTCTGAATAAAATATATTTATTATTGTTATTACACTTCGCGTCGTACGGGATATCATCTTAATAAGCTAATAAAAACAATAACTTATATGATATTTGCCCTGTGTGAAACCCCATTCCCTGCTTGCCCGGGACCTGTGGATAAATTGTGCATCAAAACCTTAGCCATAGTTATCCACAAACTATTCTCATCCGAATGACAAGGTATCCCAGTCGTTCATGACGACAGGGTCCGAAGCAGGTTCTTGTAGTCCTCCTCGACCTGCGTTTCGGTCTCTCGCAGTAGCTTCACCCTTCGGCACGCATGGAGGACGGTCGTATGATCCCGACCCCCGAAAGCATCACCGATCTCTGGCAGGCTGTGCCTCGTGAGTTCTTTGGCCAGACTCATCGCAATCTGCCGCGGCCTCGTGATCGACCTGCTGCGACGTTTTGAAAGCAGGTCGGAAATCCTGATCTTGAAGTACTCAGCCACGGTCTTCTGAATGTTATCGATGGTGACCAATTTCGCCTGGAGCGCCAGCAAATCGCGCAGGGCTTCACGAGCAAAGTCGAGCGTGATTGGACGCCCTGTGAATGCGGACGTTGCGATCACCCGGCGCAGGGCACCTTCGAGTTCCCGCACATTCGATCGAATACGCTGTGCAATAAAGAACGCCACTTCCTCGGGCAGATGCACACCCTCAGCAGTGGCTTTGCTCATCAGGATTGCGACACTGGTTTCCAGCTCCGGCGGTTCAATAGCCACGGTCAGGCCCCAGCCAAACCGCGATTTCAGGCGCTCTTCCAGCCCGTCAACCTCTTTCGGATACCGGTCGCAGGTCAGCGCGATCTGTCGCTGACCTTCCAGTAAGGCATTGAAAGTATGAAAGAATTCTTCCTGCGATCGATCTTTCCTGGCGAAGAACTGGATGTCATCGATCAGCAATGCGTCCAGTGATCGGTACGCGCGCTTGAACTCATTGATGGTGTTGTGTTGCAGCGCTTTCACCATGTCGCCAACAAATTGTTCGGAATGCACATAGGCGACCCTGGCGTCTGGTCTTTGGGCGAGGATTTCATTGCCGATGCTTTGCATCAGGTGGGTCTTGCCGAGGCCGACGCCGCCGTAGATGAACAGCGGGTTGTAGGCACCGCCCGGATTAAGGGCGACCTGAAAGGCTGCCGCGCGGGCCAGCTGGTTACTCTTGCCCTCGACGAAGCGTTCGAACGTGTGTTCGCAGTTCAGGCGGCCGCCGGAAAACGCCGGTGCACGCGGCACCGCGGTGCTCTTGGCTGATTGCTCTGGCACACCCGCCAGGGGCGACGTGCTGCCAACCTCGAGAATCACCTCGAGAGGCGCGGCTTGATCCCTGGCAACATGCTGGATGCGCTCGAGGCAGTTGGTGTCGATCCAGTTGACGACGAACTGGTTGGGCGCGAGCAGCCGCAATGTCTGGCTGTCCTCGATCGCCTGCAACGGGCGGATCCAGGTATTGAACTGCTGCTCCGGCAAATCGGAGCGTAGCTGACGGACGCAGCGATTCCAGACGGAGGCCTGCAAATTCGTAGTCAACGGGCTGACTTTTTCTTATCGGGCGGGAATGTCTGAAGCATATACCCGGCCGCAACAGTTATCCACAGGGTTAATCCTATTGACAGGACCAGATACGCTGCGTACCCTTCCGCCCTCTTTTTCGGGCCCTATCCCGTTGTTTTCCTGCAGGTTTTAAGAACGATGAAACGCACCTACCAGCCGAGCCGCACGAAGCGAAAAAGAACACATGGTTTTCGCGCGCGTATGGCTACGCGCGGTGGCCGACGGGTACTCAAACGCCGTCGTGCCAAGGGCCGCTCACGCCTGTCAGTCTGACAGCGAGGCGCAGGGTGCCGATTGCGGTCGGCCCTGTGACAACAACCGGCGTGTTCGGGCGCCACTGGCCGCATTCAGGGAAGTGAACAAAGCCGAGAAGTCCACCGGAACCTTCCGGCGCGAGGACCGCCTGCTCGCGAAGCGGGACTTTGACCGGGTCTTTGATGATGCGCAGCGATCGCGCGACAGGTGTTTTACCGTCTTGTTCTGCCACAATACCGTCGGTCATCCGCGACTCGGACTAGCCATCTCGAAGCGACGTGTTCGTCGGGCGGTCGGACGGAACCGGTTGAAGCGCATCGTGCGGGAAAGTTTCCGTCGGCATCGTTACAGTCTGCCGCCGGCAGACATCGTGGTAATGGCCGGCAGCGATGCTGCTGATGCAGACAACGCAAACCTGTTCGACAGTCTGGAAAGACATTGGGGCCGGGTCAGAAAAGCAATCGGGCAGCAGCTATAGTCGGAAGGAAATAGATGGACAATCTTCGGCTGTTTCTATGGCTCGGCTTTGGCTTGCTGTTATGGATAACATTCCAGGCGTGGCAGGCCGACTACGCGCCGCGGCCCACACCGGTTGCTGCTGACGCGCCCGCGCCCGGTGTCACCGGTTCGCCTGAAGTGCCGGAAGCGCCGCAACCGGAGTTGCCCGATCTGCCGGCTGCGCCGGATACACCGGCCGTGGAGGCTACCGAAGCGCCATCCCAGGATCAGCGTCGGCTCGTGAAAGTCGAGACTGACGTGCTCCAGCTACAGATCGATTTGAATGGCGGTGACCTCGTCGCCGCAACGTTGCCGGACTACCCGATTGAGAAAGACCAGCCGGATGTACCGGTCCGCCTGCTATCGCCGGATCCGGCAAGTCTCTATGTGATTCAGAGTGGCCTGCGGGCGCCGCCGGGCAGTCCCGAGGTCAGTGCCAGCACGCCATTTACCAGTGCAGCGAACAGTTACGCACTGGCGGACGGGGAAAACGAGCTGGTCGTGCCAGTGACCTGGGAAGGACCGGACGGGGTGCGCGTCGAGAAGATCTTTCGTTTCCAGCGCGGCCGCTACGACATCGCGCTGGAACAACGCGTCACGAATACTGGTGCCACGGCTTATCAAACTGCGCCATATCTGCAGATCCTGCGTCGCCATCAACCGATGGAGCGCTCGATGTTCAACGTTGATTCCTACTCGTTTACAGGGCCGGTTGCCTATGACGGCGAGAAATACGAAAAGCTCGACGTCGATGATTTGCAGGACGAGGTTTACGAACAGAGTGTCGCGAATGGCTGGCTGGCTTCGATAGAACACCATTTTCTGGGTGCCGCAGTACCGCCGGCCAACGAGATTCACAATTACCGGTTCAGTTACGACGGCAGCCGGTACTCGGCCAGCGCGATTGCCGCCCAGTTGAGCGAGGTTGTGCCAGGCGAGACCGTTGCGTATCCGGCGAAAATATTCGTCGGTCCCAAGCTGCAGTCACAGCTGAACGAGACGGCGGATGGTCTCGCGCTCACAGTCGATTACGGCATGCTGACGCTGCTGGCACAGCCGCTGTTCTGGGTACTGGAAAAAGTGCACGGCGTGGCCGGAAACTGGGGCTGGACCATCATCATCGTGACCTTTCTGATCAAGCTCGTGTTCTACAAGCTCACGGAGACCAGTGGCCGATCGATGGCGAAGATGCGCAAGATGGCGCCTCGTCTAAAAGCGCTGCAGGACCGCTATAAGGATGACCGCGAAGCCCTGAGTCGGGCGATGATGGATCTGTACAAGCGGGAAAAGGTCAACCCGGCCGCCGGTTGTTTACCGATGCTGATTCAGATCCCGTTCTTCATTGCGTTCTACTGGGTACTGCTCGAGAGCGTGGAAATGCGGCAGGCACCGTTCATGCTCTGGATCACCGATTTGTCGTCGCGCGATCCGTTTTTCATCCTGCCCCTGCTGATGGGCGCGGCGATGTGGTTCCAGCAGAAACTGAATCCCGCGCCGCCGGATCCGGTTCAGGCCAAGGTTATGATGTTTCTGCCGATCCTGTTCACCGCGATGTTTGCCTTTTTCCCGGCCGGCCTGGTGCTGTACTGGTTGACGAACTCGGTGCTGTCCATCGCGCAGCAGTGGCGCATCAATAAAGTTGTAGGCGCCGACTAGTCCGCGAGTTTGCTGCGAACTTCCACTTCACTGTGCAGGGTCCGGTGCACCGGGCACATGTCGGCGATTTCCAGCATGCGGGCGCGTTGCTCTGAAGTGAGTTCGCCAGTCAGGCGGATTTCCTTGTCGAAGCGGTCGATTCGGCCACTACTGGATTCGCAGGATTCACAGTCGTCCGCATGAATTTTCTCGTGCCGGATACTCACGGCGGCTTCATCGAGCAAGATCTTTTTCCGGCGCGCATACATCTGGAGCGTCATGCTGGTGCAGGCCGCCAGCGCTGCACTCAACAAACCATAGGGAGTCGGGCCCGTATCCTCGCCGCCAACCGAGGCCGGTTCGTCTGCGATCAGCGAATGTCCGGCCGCGTCAATCGCCGTGCGGAAACTCCCGGCGCCGGTGACCGCCGTCACCGTTTCCCCGCTTCGTCCGGCCGCGGCCGCTGTCGCAGGCAGATAGCGGTCGGCCCATGCGGCGATGACCCCGGCAGCGTAGGCGGAGTCCTGTGGATTGCCCAGCAAATGATCGGCGCTGTCCAGGCTGACAAAGCTCTTCGGATGCCGGGCGTCCAGGAAAATCTCGGACGCATTATCGATGCCGACAATCGTGTCAACGGGTGAATGCATGACCAGCAACGCGCGATTCAGGTCCTGGAGCGCCGGTGGCTCGACGAGCAAGTCGTCGAGAAAACTCTTGCTGAGACGAAATGGACGCCCCGCGATCTCGACCGTTGCTTCACCCTGCGCACGGATTTCGTCGATGCCACCGGCGAACAGGTGCTGCACGTGATCGGCCCGCGCCGGCGCGCCGAGTGTCACAACTGCGACGCAACTTTCGATCCGCGGCGCGGCATACAGTGCGGCGAGTCCACCGAGCGAGTGACCGATCAGGAGACCCGGAGGAGCTACGTGTTGCTCGAGGAAATCCGCGGCGGCAACCAGGTCGGCAACGTTCGCCGAGAAGCCACTGCTGCCAAAATCACCCTCACTTTCACCGAGGCCGGTAAAATCAAATCGCAGCACCGCGAAACCGGCATCGACCAGGGAGCGACTGATATGGATCGCTGCCCGGATATTCTTGGTGCAGGTGAAGCAGTGGGCGAACAGTGCACAGGCGCGTGGTTCGACGGTCGCAGGCGTTTCGAGAACACCCGCCAGTTGTTCACCCTGGGCGTTCGGAAAAGAAACGTTTTGGCGGCTCATGTTCTTGTCCTTGCTAGCCTTGCGGTTTGGCTGCCGTGATTGGCGCGGCACCAGTCATTGGGACCGACGATGATAGAGAACGTTCCCGTACAAAGCCCGGACGACACAATTGCCGCGCGGGCGACGCCGCCAGGCCGCGGCGGCATTGCGGTTATTCGGGTTTCGGGCCGTGATTCGCCGAAAGTCGCCGCGGGCATCTTCGGGCGGCTGCCCGACGCGCGCCGCGCTGAGCTGCGGGATTTCGTGGACAGCGATGGCCAGCTGATCGATCGTGGCCTCGTGCTCTTTTTTCCGGCGCCTCACTCGTTCACCGGCGAGGATGTGCTCGAACTTCAGACGCATGGTGGTCCGATCATTACTGAATTGGTGCTGGAGCGCGTGCTGGAACTCGGTGCGCGCGTCGCGGAACCGGGCGAGTTCACGCTTCGCGCGTTCCTGAACGACAAGCTCGACCTGAACCAGGCCGAGGCGATTGCCGACCTGATCGACAGCGGCTCCCGCGCCGCGGCGCGTGCGGCGGAACGCTCATTGCGTGGCGACTTCTCCGCGGCTGTGACCGAACTGAACGCAGAGGTGACCAATCTGCGCATGCACGTCGAGGCCGCCATCGACTTCCCGGACGAAGACGTCGAGTTCCTCGATGAACCGGCGCTGCGCGACCGCATCGATCAGGTTGCGGCGAGATTCAGGGAAATCGAGCGTAGCGCGCGCCAGGGCGTGCTGCTTCGCGACGGCGTGCACATCGTCCTCGCGGGTCGGCCGAACGCCGGCAAGTCCAGCCTCCTGAACCGTCTGGCTGGCTACGACGCCGCAATCGTCACGGAGGTTCCGGGTACGACCCGCGATGTCGTGCGGGAGCATATCGAGCTCGATGGTTTACCTGTGCATGTCGTCGACACCGCCGGGCTGAGGCCGGAGGCCGGCCGCGTGGAGGCCGAGGGCATCCGGCGGGCACGCGAACAGTTAGCGAGCGCGGATCACGCCTTGCTGGTCGTGGATGCAACGGCAGATACGGATGCCGCAGTGGCCGAGCTTTGCGCGGAGTTGCCGGCGCAGCTGCCATATACCGTCGCGCGTAACAAGATCGACCTGACGGGCGATAACGCCGGCGCGGTAACGGGCGAGCAAGATTGGTTGAATGTCTCCGCGCTGGATGGGTCCGGCATGGACGCACTACGTGCGCACCTGAAACAGCGAGTTGGTTACGAGGACCCGGGTGAAAACACCGTGATTGCGCGGCAACGTCACCTGGATTTGCTGGAGACTGCGCGGAGCCATTTCGACAGCGGTTGCGCGCAGCTACTCGACCAGCGCGCCGGTGAGATTTTCGCCGACGAGTTGTTACAGGTGCAGAATGCGCTCGCTGCGATCACCGGTGATTTCAGTAGCGATGATCTGCTCGGTGAAATCTTCTCGCGCTTTTGTATCGGCAAGTAGCGGCACTTAGCCGCGGACATCACGCAGGTCGAGGATGGTCGCGTCGAATTGCTCGGTCGCGTCCGCGGTAACCACGCGATTGCGACCTTCAGCCTTCGCCCGGTAAAGCGCTTCGTCGGCACGGGTCAGGAGCTCGGGTACGGTCTCGCCGCGCCTGTAACTGGCCACGCCAACTGACACGGTCACGCGATAGATATCATCGAATGGCCGATTCGAGATGGCCTGCCGGATGCGCTCCGCGCAGCGCTCGGCGCCCGCGCTCCCGGTGTTGGGCAGAATCGCAATGAATTCCTCGCCGCCGAAGCGTCCGAAAGAGCGCCGGTAGTCGCTTGGATTGATGGCATCCATCGCGCGCAGTTCTGCCCGCACGCGCTTGGCAAAACCTTTCAGAATGCGGTCACCGATTAGGTGTCCGTATTCATCATTGAGCGCCTTGAAATGATCCAGGTCGAAAATACAGATCGAGAAGCCGTTGTTCGACCGGTCCGCGCGACCTTTCTCGCGCGACAGCGTCTCCATGATGTAGTGACGGTTAAAAGACTTCGTCAGGTGATCGCGCTCGGCAACCCGCGCGACCTTGCGAATGTTTTCCCGGAGCTGTGCATTGCGTTCGTGAAGCTGTTGCCGCAGATCATGGATATGTCCAGCGAACAGCGCCAGCCAGCCCATCACGCCGAGATAGATTACGAGTTGCAGCACGTCGGCGCCGAGAGTGCCGCGGCTCGCGGGCGGTATTTCCCGCATGCAGACAACCGCGGCATAAGCCAGCGCGCCAATCATTACCAGCCGCAGGAATGTGCGCCGGCTGACCTGGAACAGGGCGAACAGATTAGCGGTGATATACATGCCGAGCGCGAGTTCACTCGATTCGGCGACGTAGTAAGTGAACAGTGTTGCCCACACCAGGCCGAGCAGGCATTGGGTGCCGGCGACCACGGCGGCCGGGGGCTGATGCACCGGCTCGGCGCGCGCGATGCCAAAGAACAATCCAAGCGTGGCGGCGATGCCGGTAAGCATAAAAGCGGTGGACGACGGATCCAGGGTCAGTTGCCCGAGCCCCTGGCTCAGCCAGGCCAGGCCGATCCATAACAAGTAAAGGACCCCGGCCATCAGAAACTGCTGCATGGGCTTGTGCGCCGACTCGGGATTGAGTTCGGCCGAAGCGTCCCTTAGCTGTTCCGCAGTCATGGTAGCCCTGATCTTCTTTTTCGCCGACGCGCATCACGACGGCTTGTGTTGGGAGGCGGGTATACGCAGCATCGCAGACGGGGCAGGCCCGGTCCGTGACGCAGATCGCGCTGGGCGGGTGGTTCGGGTGCTTACGTCAAGTGCGAACGCGCCGGCCCAGCGGTTAGAATCCGCCCTCGCGAGGAACGGACATGCAGCGCGATTTTGATGTGATTGTGGTAGGCGGCGGGCACGCCGGTACCGAGGCGGCCGCCGCGGCTGCCCGGCTGGGCGCGCGCACCCTGTTGCTGACCCAGAACCTCGAAACCATCGGCCAGATGAGCTGCAATCCGGCAATTGGCGGCATCGGCAAGGGTCATCTGACACGTGAAATCGACGCGCTGGGCGGCGTGATGGCTCGCGCAATCGATCATGCCGGGATTCATTTCCGCACGCTCAATTCGAGCAAAGGCGCAGCGGTCCGCGCCACGCGGGCACAAGCTGACCGGGCGCTCTACAAACAGGCAGTGCGCAATCTGCTGGAAAGCCAGCCGAACCTGGCGCTGTTTCAGCAGGGCGTGGATGACCTGATCGTGAGCGGCGATTCAGTGGTCGGTGTCGTGACGCAACTCGGTTTGCGGTTCACGGCACGCGCGGTGGTGCTGTCCGTTGGCACTTTCCTCGACGGCCGCATTCACATCGGCGAGGAGAACCACAGCGGTGGGCGCAGCGGTGATCCCGCGTCGGTCGGACTTGCGGCACGGTTGCGCGAACAACCGTTCCGCGTGGGCCGGTTGAAGACCGGCACGCCACCACGGCTGGATGCGCGGACGGTCGACCTAAGCGTTCTGCGCGAGCAGCCCGGTGATGACCCACGCCCGGTGTTTTCGTTTCTCGGTCGACGCGCTCAGCACCCCGCGCAGGTGAGCTGCCACATCACGCACACAACCGAGGCCGGGCATGAAATCCTGCGTAGCGCCTTACACCGCTCGCCGATGTTTACCGGCGCGATCGACGGCGTCGGCCCGCGCTACTGCCCGTCGATCGAAGACAAGATCGTCCGTTTTGCCGACAAGCCCAGCCACCAGATATTCCTGGAGCCGGAAGGGCTGCAGAGCAGCGAGCTTTATCCGAACGGTATCTCCACAAGCCTGCCTTACGAAGTTCAGGAAGCATTCGTCGCGACAATTCCGGGTTGTGAGCAGGCACGGATTACCCGGCCCGGCTACGCCATTGAATATGATTACTTCGACCCGCGCGATCTTCACCACAGTCTTGAGACGAAAGCGCTTGCCGGCCTGTTTTTCGCTGGCCAGATCAACGGCACGACCGGTTACGAAGAAGCCGGTGCGCAGGGGTTGCTGGCGGGCACGAATGCGGCGCTGCGCGCGCGCGACGATGACAGCTGGTATCCGGCGCGGCATGAAGCTTATGTTGGTGTGCTGGTGGATGACCTGGTCACCCGCGGGACCAGCGAGCCTTATCGGATGTTCACCAGTCGTGCCGAGTATCGGTTATTGCTGCGCGAGGACAACGCCGACCTCCGCTTGACACCCAGAGGTCGCGAGCTGGGGCTGATCGACGACGCCCGGTGGCAGATTTTCGAGCGCAAGCGCGCCGCGGTTGAACAGGAAAACGCGCGCCTGCAGGGATGCCTGTTGCGGCCAACGGACCTGGGTCGGGCCGAAGAAGCGTTGTTGGGCGCGCCGCTCCGTCGTGAGCAGACCGCGTTGGAATTGTTGCGTCGGCCGGAAGTCGATTATTCGTCGCTGACCGCATTCCCGGCTGTGGGGAGTCGGCCGCCGGCGATCGACGAGCATGAGGAACTGCGGGAACAGATCGACTCGCAGGTAGAAATACAGGCGCGTTATGCTGGTTACCTCGAGCGCCAGCAGGATGAAATCGAACGGCAGCGTCGCCATGCGGCTGCGAGCCTGCCGACCGACCTCGACTATGGCGCCGTTCGCGGGCTATCGCATGAAGTCCGGCAGAAACTGGAAGCCATTCGGCCGGCGACGATCGGACAGGCCAGCCGGATCGACGGCATGACGCCGGCGGCTGTCTCCCTGCTGCTGGTACATCTCAAGAAACGCGAGCGCCGGATCGCGTGAACAGGCGCAGTGTTCTGGTCGGCGGTTTCGCTCTGTGGGTGGCCGCCTGCGGCAGCGAGGACGTCGGGCCGCGCAACGAGCCGGTCGCGATCGGCGGTGCGAGCGGCACCGAACGCGCGGCCGTGCAGATCCTGCGGCGGGGCAATGGTGCGGAACCCCAGGGTCTGGATCCGCATCGCGTCGAGGGCGTGCCGGCCTCGAACATTCTCCGGGACCTGTATGAAGGGCTGGTCAGCGAGGCCCCGGACGGCAGCCTGATCCCTGGTGTTGCCGAGAGCTGGGCAGTCAGCGACGACGGCCTGATCTACACGTTCCGGATTCGCCCCGATGCGCGCTGGAGTAACGGCGATCCGGTGACCGCGCGGGACTTCGAATTCGGCCTGCAACGCACTGTCGATCCCGCGACGCTGTCTCGGTATTCGAGCATCCTGTTCCCGATTGTGAATGCCGAGGCCATTGCGAACGGTGAGCTGCCACCCGATCAGCTCGGTGTAGTCGCAATCGATGATGCAATCCTGGAGATAACGTTGCAGGCGCCGACGCCTTACCTGTTGGGCCTGTTGACGCACTCCACCACGTATCCGGTGCACCGGGCGAGCCTGGAGGAACACGGCGAACGCTTTGCGCGTCCCGGCACGCTGGTCAGCAACGGCGCGTACCAGCTGACCGACTGGGTGGTGCAATCGCACATTAAGGTGGAGCGCAACCCTGAATACTGGGACGACGCGAACACGACGATCGACGAAGTCTGGTATTACCCGATCGAGAATTACGACGCCGAACTGAAGCGGTACCGTGCCGATGAAATCGACATTACCGACAATGTACCCATTAACCAGCTCGACTGGATTCGCGAGAATCTGGGCGACGAGTTGGAGATTGCGCCGTACTTCGGCAGCTATTACTACGGGCTGAATCTCACCGCGCCGCCGTTCAAGGATCAGCCAAAGTTGCGCACCGCGCTTGCGATGGCCATTGATCGGGACATCATCACCGGGAAGGTTGCCGGCTCCGGCGAGATCCCGGCGTATGGGTGGGTGCCGCCGGTGCCGGGTTACGAAGGCCAGCAACCGGACTGGGCGGGGTGGACGCAGGAGCAGCGTAACGAGGCAGCACGACGTCTGTACGCCGAAGCCGGGTTTTCGGATGAACGTCCGCTGAAAGTAGAGCTTTTGTACAACACCAACGAAAACCACAAACGGATTGCGGTGGCCATTGCGGCCATGTGGAAACAGACACTGGGCGTGGAAACGAGTCTGCTCAACCAGGAATGGAAAGTATTTCTGGATACTCGCGCGAACATGGATACCGAAATCTTTCGCGCTGGCTGGATCGGCGATTACAACGATGCCTACAGCTTTGCGCAGCTGATGCATTCGACCAACGAGCAAAATGATTCCGGATACTTCAATACCGTCTACGACGACCTGCTCGATCGGGCGGCTGGCGAGCCCGACCCGCAGGCCCGCGCCGAACTCATGCAGCAGGCCGAGGCGCAATTGCTCGCAGACCTGCCGATTATCCCGATCTATTTCTACGTATCGAAACACCTGGTCAAGCCGTGGGTCGGTGGTTACGAAGGCAACATCATGGACCGTCACTACAGCAAGAATCTGTATATCCTTGCGCACTAGCTCCGCCAAAGCTGCATGACCTGACCAACGCGTGCTCCGTTTTTCACTGAGGCGCCTTTTTGGCGCGATACCCACACTGCTGATCCTGATCAGTCTGGCTTTCATGCTGATTCGGGTGGCACCCGGCGGACCTTTCGATGCCGAAAAGAAACTGCCGCCGGAAATCGAGGCC
>JASJBD010000133.1 GCA_030066665.1 Gammaproteobacteria bacterium | reverse complement strand
CGCGATCTCGACGCCGCCTGATCTTGCAGACGGTTTCCGATTGCTGGCCCGCGCATTGCGCGGGCCGTTTGCTTTCTAGCTAGTACCCGCCGCCGGAGAGCGGATCATGCGGTGCTGGTGGACGGCTGTCCCGCAGCACTGCCGCGAATGCATCGCTCAGCCGGGCAGGCAAACCCGGATCGGGGTTGCCCGCGGCCACGCGAATGACTTCGCACAGGAGGCGGGGCTCGAACAACGGTCGGCCGTCGTCTTTCTGCCCTTCGCCGATGATCTGCAATAACACCGGTGTCGTGATGTCGGCGCCCGTGGCACGCTCCGTGACCCGGATCTCCTCACCTTCAATGATGAGTTTGCGCAGATCGTCCAGGTTGACGTAGCGGCTCTCGGTTGTGTCGTAGAGGCGCCTGTTGACGTACTTGCGAATCAGTCTCGGTTGAGTCATGGAACGCTCCTGACCTTATTGGCCCCACGAACTGCTGTGTCGCAGCGGCCAGAATACTGCTTTTAGACCGACGCTGCCTGAACAAGTTCGTGTTGCAGCAATTCGCCACCGGGCCTGACTCGCTAACTACAGATAGATATTGAATTTTTACAGAAGCTTATCGATATGTTCTCAAGCGGGATATGGGACTAGGACTGATCGGGGACCTCGCGATTATGACGGCCCGCCAACACGTCGGCCTGCCAGTTGTCCCGGGCCCATGACCAAATCACCTCCGGCTCGGCGCGGGTCAGCTCGGCGGGCGGCCGTTGTTCCAGGAAGTCCAGGGCAGCGACGAGATTGGCGCCTGCCTGCTGGTCATTCAGCGCGCGCGCGCCCGTCTGCTTGCTCAGTTTCTGGCCGACGCGATTCACCGCGACGGGGACGTGCATGTACGCGGGATGGGGCAAACCCAGCACCTGCTGCAACCACAACTGGGATGGCGTGACATCCAGCAGGTCCATGCCCCGCACGACCTCGGTGATAGCCTGCCAGGCGTCATCCACGACGACCGCTGTCGCGTAGGCAACCAGCCCGTCGCGTCGCCGAATGACGAAATCGCCCACATCGCGGGCGAGATCGAACTCGGCCCGACCCTGCAGACCATCGTCCAGTGTCACCGGATTGGCCCCCGTTTTGACGCGCACGGCGGTGTCCGCAGCGCCCGGTGCGAGCCGCCGGCGTCGGCAGGTCCCTGGATACACGGGACCGCTGATGCCCGTTGTCGCGATCGCTCCAATCTCCTGTCGCGAGCACTTGCAGGGATAGGCGCGCTCGGCGGCGAGGAGATCATCGATAACGGCGTGGTAGGCGTCGAGGCGGGAGCTTTGGTACAGAATCTCGCCGCTCCACTGAAAGCCGTGCGCGGCGAGCGACCGGATAATCGACTCGCTGGCGCCCGGGACCTCGCGCGGCGGATCGATGTCCTCTATGCGCAGTAGCCAGTCACCGTCGTGCGTCAGACTCTGCAGGTAGCTGGCGACAGCCGCGATGAGCGAGCCGAAATGTAGCGGCCCCGTGGGGGAGGGCGCGAAGCGGCCGCGGTATCGGCCGTCGGGCGGTTCAGCGATACTGATCGTCCCGATCGCGATACTGACGTTCGGCCAGCTCGCGTCGTTCCTGGGCTTCCACTGAAAGCGTTGCGACCGGGCGGGCCTCGAGTCGCTTCAGGCCGATTTCTTCGCCCGTTTCCTCGCAGAAGCCATAGCTGCCGTCGTCGATTCTGGTTAATGCCGAGTCGATTTTCTTGAGCAACTTGCGTTCCCGATCGCGGGTGCGCAACTCCAGCCCGAATTCCGACTCCTGTGTTGCGCGGTCGTTGGGATCCGGAAAGTTGCTGGCTTCGTCCTGCATGTGGTGGACCGTCCGGTCGACCTCTTCCATCAGCTCGCGCTTCCAGGCCAGCAGAATCTGACGGAAGTGCTCGAGCTGTGTGTCATTCATATAGTCCTCACCCGATTTCGGCTGATACGGCATGATGCCGTGAATCAGCTGATCGGAGGGGACTGTTCGCGCCGTTCGACGACGTGCACGCTTGGCGGCTGGTTTCTTGCGGGAGACGGTTTTTGCGACTGCTGCTTTGGTCACGCGGCCCTTCCTTGAGCTGGGTTGTTTCCTGGCAGTCTTCTTTTTTGCCGCCTTTTTTGGAGTGGATTTCTTCGTGGCAACCTTTTTCTTGGCTGCCGCCTTCTTCTTGCTTACAGCTTTTTTCTTTGGCCGAGCCTTCTTCTTGGCGGCCTTTTTCTTCGGGGTCTTACGCGCAGCCTTTTTCTTGGCTGCTTTCTTCTTGGCGACTTTCTTTTTGCTGGCCTTCTTCTTGGTCGCTTTCTTCTTGGCCGCCTTCTTACGGCTCACCGGCTTGCGCGCGGCTGTCTTGCGAGCGCTCTTCTTCTTGGCCTTGGCTTTCTTCCTGGCCTTGGCCGCAGGCTTGCGGGTGGCGGACTTGCCGCGCTTTTTCGCGGCTTTTTTCCGGGCAGAGGCTTTCTTTGCAGCCATCGATCAGACCCAAGCTGTCAGACTAAAACCGGCGCATTATACAGATGCGCTAGCGCGTTTAAAGGGCCTGATCGGCCGCTCGCAAACCGGCAGAAAAACCGTTACAGGACCAAAGCTTGGGAAGCGCTCAGGAGGCGGAATCGGGGTGCCAGTCGGGATCCCGGTGTTCGGCGACGACGGTCGTATAGATGCCGCCGCGGACATTGAATTCGGCTGTCAGCCGGGCCTGTCGTGGCTGCAACGCCGCGACCAGGTCGTCGAGAATCTGATTCGTGACGGCTTCATGAAACGCGCCCACGTCGCGATACGACCAGACATACTTCTTCAGTGACTTCAGTTCCACGCAACGGCTCGCGGGAATGTACTCCAGGTGCAGCGTCGCGAAATCGGGTTGGCCGGTCTTCGGACACAAGCAGGTGAACTCCGGAATCCGAATTTGGATTGTGAAATCCCGGTGAATATTAGGATTATCAAAGGTTTCCAGCACTTTACTCGGCTGGGTCTTACCTGCTTCGACAGCGGTTACAGACACTGAACCTGGCTTCTTTTGACGCGGGTGTCCCGCAGCAATTTTTACTTTACACTACCGCTCGTGCGCGGGTCATGGCTTTTCGGGAGGCGTGACTCCAATAGAAATACGGGTTGCCGGAGGCGCTCAGCGTCCGGCTGGAACAAGGGGTAGCGTGTTGCTTTCAGTGCAGCATTCGGTCTGTTTCCAGGCCGACGTCGCGTGTGAGCGGAGGGTCGGTTGACGCAATGCGGCTGACCAAAATCAAACTCGCTGGCTTCAAGTCATTCGTCGATCCCACGACCGTGCACCTGCCTAGCAACCTTGTGGGGGTGGTCGGTCCCAATGGTTGCGGCAAATCCAATGTGATCGATGCCATTCGCTGGGTCATGGGGGAAACCTCGGCCAAGCATTTGCGCGGGGATTCGATGGCCGACGTAATCTTCAATGGCTCGTCGGGCCGCAAGCCGGTGGGCACCGCGACCATCGAGCTGTTTTTTGATAACTCGGACGGCTCGGTAGGCGGCCAGTACGCCAATTACAGCGAGATCTCGATCAAGCGCAGCGTCAGTCGTGAAGGCACGTCGCAGTATTTTCTGAACGGCACGCGTTGCCGTCGCAAGGACATTACCGGGATCTTCCTGGGCACCGGCCTGGGTCCTCGCAGTTACGCCATTATCGAACAGGGCATGGTGTCGCGCCTGATCGAGGCGAAACCGGACGAGATGCGGGTGTATTTGGAAGAGGCTGCGGGCATCTCCAAGTACAAGGAGCGACGGCGGGAAACGGAAAACCGAATTCGCCACACGCGTGACAACCTGGATCGCCTGAACGATTTACGTGAAGAGGTCGACAAACACATCAAGCATCTGCAGCGCCAGGCTCGTCAGGCAGAGCGGTTCAAGGAATTGAAGCAGGAAGAGCGCCAGCTCGAGGCCGAATTGCTGGCGATTCGGCTGACTGCGTTGCAGGTTGAGCTGGACGGGCGCAAGTCCGAGCTGGGGCAGGCCGACACGCGCCTGCAGGCAGCCATCGCCGACCAACGCAGTGTTGAAGCCGGCATCGAACAGGCGCGGGAACGGCATACCGAAGCGGCTGAGGCCTACAACGAGATTCAAAGTCGTTATTACGCGGTGCAGAGCGACATCTCCCGGCTGGAGCAATCGCTGGCACACAGCCGCGAGTTGCGACAACGGCAGCAGGAAGATCTGCAGCAGACAGAAGGCCAGCTCACGGAGCTCGCCGACGAGATCGATAAAGACCAGGCGCAGCTGGCCGACCTCGAGGCGCGCCTGGAGCAACTGGCGCCGGACCTCGAACAGGCGCGATCACTCGAAGAATCATCGGCGGCCAATCTGCAGCGTGTCGAAGACGCGCTCGATGCCTGGCAGACGGCGTGGCACGAATTCAACCTGGAGGCCAAGGAACACCAGCACACGAGCCAGGTAGAGGGCACCCGGATTGAACAACTCGAGGCTCAGCTCGAGCGCGCTCGTGGTCGGGAGCAGGAACTGGCAACCGAGGGCCAGGGTATCTCACTGCCGGAGCACGAGGAGGCCCTGGTTGCGATTCGGCGCACCGAGCAGGATGCCCGGCGCAGTGTCGAAGAGATTGCGGCGACTATGCAGGATGTGGATCGCCGGATCACGCAAATGCGGGAAGCCGAGCAGACCATTGGTGCGGAGCTGGAGCAGGCGCGTGGAGAACTAGACAGTCGACGCGGCCGCGTCGAGACGCTGGAAGCGCTGCAGGCCGCTGCGCTAGGTCAGGACAAGAAAGCGGTGCGTCGCTGGTTGGCCAGCGAAGGGCTCGACAAGAACCCCCGTCTGGCTCAGCAACTGGTCGTCGAGCAGCGCTGGCAACGTGCGGTCGAAACCGTGCTCGGTGATTTCCTGCAGGCCGTGTGCGTCAAGCGGCCCGAGGAGCATTTGGGCGAGCTGCCAGGTGCGGATATCGCCATTGTCGACGCACACGATGATGGTGGTGATGGCAACGGTACGTTGGCCGAAAAGGTTTCTAATGCGGGTCAGGCGGCCGGTTTGTTGCGGCGGGTGCGGATTGCCACGGGGCTGGATGCGGCACTGGCGCTGCAGCGACGGCTCGGGGACGGCGAGTCGGTGATCACCGCGGATGGTGTTTGGCTGGGTCAAGGCTGGGTGCGCGTGTGTCGTGGCAGTGGCGCGGCAGAGGGGCTGATCAGCCGTGAGCAGGACATCCGCGAAACACGAACGGCCATCCGGGACTTCGAGCATCAGGTTAGCAGCCTCGAAAAGGAACGAGCCCGGTTGCGCGACGACCTGGTTGATTGTGAGGCGCGCCGTGGATCGGCGAGTGAAGACCTGACCGCAGCCAATCGCAAGCTGGCGGAAGCCGAGGCGCGATTGGCGGCACAAGGGCAGGAATTTGATCGGATTCGCGGCCGGCTGCAAACTCTGGAGCGCGACACACAGTCTGTTCGCGACGAAATTGCGGGGCTGGAGCAGGCGATCCGGGATGCCCAGGCACGGCGGGAGCATGCCGCCGAAGCCACCGAACGTCTGACCGACCGTCGCCCGACACTGGAACGTCAGCAACAGGAACTGCTGGACGAGTACAATCGCGCGCGTGAACAGGCTGACAAAGAACGAGCCAACGTCGCGGCGATCAACATTGAGTACGAGAGTCGGCGGGCTTCGAAAGAGTCTGCGAACACGACGCTGGCCCGTGTGCGCACTCAGCGCCAGAGCCTGGAGCAACGTATCGAAAGTCTGCGTGGTCAAATCGACGGCGGGGTCGAGCCGTTGGCTGCGACGCAGGCGGAACTGGAGACACAATTAGCGGCCGATGTCGAGGTTGAGCAAGAGCTGGCCGCACGACGCAAACTGATGGAAGCCGCGGATCATGAATTGCGCGCCGCCGAGGCTCGGCGGGTGGACAGTGAGAAACGTGTCGGCGAAGTGCGCGAGGCCAATGAAGGCCTGCGGATTGCAGTCCGTGAAATCGAGGTGCGTCGGGAAGGATTGGCTGAGCAATTCGACGCGACCGGGCGCTCGCTCGACGAGATAGATGCCGGTCTGGAATCAGACGCGACGGCTGATGCATGGATCGAGCAACTCGAGCGCGTGCAAAACCGTATCAGCCGACTCGGTGCGATTAACCTGGCCGCGATCGAGGAATTCAGCGAGCAGTCGGAGCGGAAGCAATACCTGGATTCGCAATTCGAGGACCTGACGGCGGCGCTGGAGACGCTGGAAGGTGCAATTCGCAAGATCGATCGGGAAACCCGCAGTCGTTTCCAGGACACGTTCGAGAAAGTGAATGGTGGCTTGCAACGCCTGTTTCCGCAGCTATTCGGGGGAGGCCATGCGTACCTCAGCCTCGATAGCGATGATTTGCTCAACGCGGGCGTGACCGTCATGGCGCGGCCCCCGGGCAAGCGGAACAGCCATATTCACTTGTTGTCGGGCGGTGAGAAAGCGCTGACCGCGGTGGCGTTGATCTTCTCGATTTTTGAGCTCAATCCGGCCCCATTCTGCCTCCTCGATGAGGTGGATGCGCCTCTCGACGACGCCAACGTCGGCCGGTTCTGCGAGATCGTGAAGGACATGTCGAAGACGGTGCAGTTCATCATCATCACGCATAATAAAACGACCATGGAACTGACGCGGCAGCTGACCGGTGTAACGATGAACGAGCCTGGTGTGTCCCGCCTGGTCTCGGTGGATATCGACGAGGCGGTGCAGCTAGTCGCCAGCTGAGCGTCCCGGGTCCAGCTATGGCCGAGCTCCGGTGGATCCTCATAGTTTGTGGGCTGGTGGTCATTGCCGGCGTATATATCTATTCGCGCTTCCGAGCCACGCCACCCGCGGACAAGCCGCGTCGTGAACCACTGCTCGACGAGCTCGAACCAGGTCCTGCGAACGTTGTAACCGCCGATTCCAGTGACCGGCATTCCGACGCGGGCTCCGCGACTCCTGACAAGATCGTGGCGCTGCGGATGATGTCGCGGGATAGTGCCGGATTCGTTGGTGATCAACTCGTACTGGCACTCCGGGAGGCCGGTCTGCGGCATGGCCGCTATGGCATCTTTCATCGGCACGATGATGAGGCGGCTGGCAATGTCCTTTTCAGTGTCGCGAGTCTGCTCGAGCCAGGATCTTTTGACCTGAGCGGACTCACGGAGGCTCGGTTTCCCGGGGTTAGCATCTTCATGGCGCTCCCGGGCGAAGCCGACCCCGTGCAAGCGTTCGACCAGATGTTGTCAACCGCGAGGTTGCTCGCCGGGCAACTCGAAGGTGATCTGCTGGACGAGCAGGGCAGTACCTTGAGTATCCAGCGTCAGCGCTTCATGCGTGAGGAGGTTTTGCAGTATCTCCATCAAGTCGAGGGAGCCGCGGGGCAATCGCAATGACGGCGATCCCCGAGGCCGTTCGCAAGCGGGCCACCAAGCTCCGCGACGAGATAGAACAAGCCAATTATCGCTACTACGTGCTGGATGAGCCTTCGATTCCGGATAGCGAGTACGACCGATTGTTTCGCGAGCTACAGTCGCTGGAGAGCGAGTACCCGGGGCTCGTTAGCGCCGACTCGCCCACACAGCGTGTGGGTGTACAACCGGTGGGCGGTTTCGCCACGGCCGAACATGCGACGCCGATGTTATCTCTGGACAATGCTTTCAGCACCGAGGAGGTGGCCGAGTTCGATCGACGAGTCCGGGAGCGGCTGTCATACGACGGAAATGTTACCTATTCCGCCGAGCCGAAACTCGATGGCGCTGCCATCTCGTTAACTTATCAGGATGGATTGCTAGTGCGTGGAGCGACCCGCGGCGATGGCACGGTCGGCGAGGAGGTGACGCACAATGTTCGAACTATCAGGTCAATTCCACTGCGTCTCCACGGGCGTGGGTTTCCGACCGTGCTCGAGGTTCGCGGCGAGGTTTTCATGCCGCTGGCCGGCTTCGAAGAACTCAATCGCAAAGCGCGTGAAGCTGGCACCAAGACGTTCGTTAATCCCAGGAACGCCGCGGCGGGCAGCTTGAGGCAGCTGGACCCCAAATTTACGGCCGAGCGCCCGTTGGACTTTTTTGCCTACGGAGTTGCCCATGGGGATGGCCCGAGCCTCGCCCCGACGCATCATGAAATCCTGGACAACCTGACTGAATGGGGCCTGCGCGCGTGCCCGGAGCGTCGCGTTGTGACCGGTGTCGATGGATGTGTCGAGTTTTACGAAGAGCTCGGCGCGCAGCGCAACAGTCTCGCCTACGACATCGACGGCGTGGTCTACAAGGTCGATGAGATCGATCAGCAGGAGGCGCTGGGCTACGTGTCGCGCGCGCCAAGATGGGCACTAGCCCACAAATATCCGGCTCAGGAACAGGTGACAACGGTTGAAGCCATTGAATGGCAAGTCGGTCGCACGGGTGCGATAACGCCTGTAGCGCGTCTGACGCCGGTTTTCGTTGGTGGCGTGACCGTTAGCAACGCGACGCTACACAATATTGACGACCTGCGGCGCAAGGATGTGCGCGTGGGAGACACCGTCATCGTTCGTCGAGCCGGCGACGTAATTCCGGAAGTGGTGAGCGTAGTCGGCGAGCGCCGACCTGCGAAAACAAAGGCCGTTCGACTCCCACGCAAGTGCCCGGTCTGCAGATCCGACGTATTGCGGGTCGAGGGGGAGGCTGTGGCCCGCTGCACGGGCGGCCTGGTTTGCGCGGCGCAGCGCAAGGAGGCGTTGCGGCATTTCGCCTCCCGCCGAGCAATGGACATTGAGGGCCTCGGCGCGAAGATCATCGATCAGCTCGTCGAGCAGGATCTCGTCGCGACGCCAGCGGATATCTACAATCTGACTGTTGAGCAACTCGCAGAACTGGACAGAATGGGCGAAAAGTCGGCTGGCAATCTCATCGAGGCTCTGCGAAACAGCAAGGAGACGACACTTCCAAAGTTCCTCTACGCGCTCGGAATACGCGAGGTAGGTGAGGCGACGGCCAGTAATCTGGCGAGGCATTTTGCTAGTCTCGAGAGCATCGAAGCCGCGTCGAGCGAGGAGCTTCAAGATGCGCCGGACGTTGGCCCCGTGGTCGCAGAGCACATCAGGGCGTTTTTCGAGCAGAGGCATAACCAGGAAGTCATTCAGAAACTCCGGTCAGCGGGGGTTCACTGGCCTGACCTGCAGAAAGCGCGGGCCGACCAAGCCGGTCCGCTAGACGGCAAGACATTTGTTCTGACCGGAACGTTGGATGGCATGACCCGGAGCGAGGCAAAGAAACGTATCGAAGCCCTCGGTGGCAAGGTCACAGGCAGCGTGTCGAAGAAGACGGACTACCTGGTTTGCGGCAGAGACCCAGGGTCGAAACTCGCAAAGGCCGAGACATTCAGGACCGAGATCTTGGATGAGCCCGCACTTGTTACGCTGTTGAACGATGAAGCCAGATAACGAATCGGGCAAACTTAATTATGGACCGCTTTGTTTTGATTTTTTCGCGGCGTTCATTTGCGTGCACAGCTTATTTTGACGTCAATTCGACATCTTCGAGCGCGTGACAGACTCGTCGCACAATAGAATCATAAGCGCATTGATTGCGTGTCTTGAGCCTCTGGCTCGTTTGTTGTTGCGTTCCGGTATTGGATACCGAGAATTCGCAGATATCGGTAAACGAGTATTTGTAGATGTTGCGATGTCAGATTTCGGCAAGCGGGGCAGGCCAACAAATCTCTCTCGGGTTGCTGTCATGACTGGACTTACGCGAAAAGAAGTCAGAAACATCAGAGACATGAATGCTACGTGGCACAAGGCCGGTCGTCGGAACCACAAGAACCTTCCGTCGGACGTTTTGCACCAGTGGTTCACTGATGATCGATTTACTGATGGTGATGGCTGTCCGCTGTATCTGCCCTTCTCCAATACAACCAATTCGTTCAGCGAGTTGGTACGTTTGTGCGGTGGAGATATTCCGCCTGGCGCCATGCGCGACGAACTGCTGCGCGTAGGAGCAATCAAAGTGAGGCCAGATGGGCTGTTAGCAGTGGTCCGAAGAGAGTTCGTTCCGGCAGATATTGACGGGCGCCTTATCGAGGGCCTTGACTACGGCCTGCGCATGCTTGCTTCTACAATTGTGTTCAACACAAGTCCCAGTCGGAAAGGCAAGCTTCGCTTTCAACGTGTCGCAAGCAGCGATTGTGTTCGAGCGTCCGATGCAAGATTTATCGAAGATGAAGTTAGCAAGAGGCTTGGAGAGTATTTGGAAAACGTGGATGATCAAATCTCCAAATACGAGATTCGTGATTCGAACGATGATTCGACAGTAGAATTCGGCGTAGGATTTTTCGTTTACGTTGACGATAAAGAGAAAGCCCGGCGGTAGGCCGGGCTTTTCGAACGAGCTTGATTTGCTGCCATTGGTATACCGCTAGTAGAGAATCCCGGTTACGAGTACTCGTGCGCCGATTTGGATCTCCGGAGCAATGGTTAGCTCTGAGAGCAGAGAGCTGTAATCTACGTAAACGTTATCAATCACAAAAGCCCCAAATTCAGGGTCTATTTCGGTTACAGATCCGCTGATCGCGACTTCGGTTGACCCGGCGATGAAGAGATCACCGACACTGTATGCGATTGCGGACTCATCGTCATTGTCGCACCTCCCAATTGCAACAAGGTCACCGGGGCCGACTCCGTTGCTGCCGTTAACAATTCCCGGGAGTCGAACGTCTTGGTTAACGAGGCTAACGACGCCTGATTGATGATCGATCGATTCGATTGGTCCAACATAAACGCTATGGAAAGTATCTTCGCCTAGTGCGTCAGCAATTGTCCTTAAGCGGGTACCGCCGATTGCTCTGAGGTGGGTACCACCGATAGCCCGCAGACGGGTTCCGCCGATAGCCCGGAGACGGGTACCGCCGATGGCCTGGACTTCAGCGTCATCGTCGGCGCGCAACCGGGTGCCGCCGATGGCTTCCGTATCGGATTCAGAACATACGGATCTGAGCCTAGTTCCGCCGATGGCTCGCAGGCGTGTGCCACCGATAGCCCGCAGACGGGTACCGCCGATGGCCTGGACCTCAGCGTCATCGTCGGCGCGCAACCGGGTGCCGCCGATGGCTCGCAGGCGCGTACCACCAATGGCCCGCAGACGGGTACCGCCGATGGCTCGCAGGCGCGTGCCACCGATAGCCCGCAGACGGGTACCGCCGATGGCCTGGACTTTAGCGTCATCGTCGGCGCGCAACCGGGTGCCGCCGATGGCTCGCAGGCGCGTACCACCAATGGCCCGCAGACGGGTACCGCCGATGGCTCGCAGGCGC
>JASJBD010000132.1 GCA_030066665.1 Gammaproteobacteria bacterium | reverse complement strand
CTACGATCTCCGCGACGAGGCCGATGAAATCTGGGGTCTCGGCATCGGCTGTAACGGTCTGCTCAAGATCCTGTTGCAACGCCTGTCCGCCGATACCGCCTACGAACCGTTCCACAGTATCGCTCGGGCCCACCGCGACCGGTTACCCGCGGCGACTGCAGTCGTCGTCGACTCGGCCGATGCCCAATTACCGTTGGGTGCAACCCTGCTGCGCACCGGCGACGAGACCGTCGGCTGGTTCGTGCCGGACCGGCTGCGGGGTGACTTCACGCAGCATCTCACCAGCGCGCAGCGCGAGCACGGCACCGCACTTGTCAGTCATGAGCAACCTGGTCAGCCGTTCAGCGTTTTGTACTCACCGGTGCGCGCCATTCCGCGGTTATTGATCCTGGGTGCCGGGCCCGATGCCGTCCCCCTCGTCAAGATGGGTGACAGCCTCGGGTGGTTGGTATCGGTCGCGGATCACCGTGAGGCCTATTTGCAGAATCCGGACCTCAAACCCGTCGTTCAAACGCTGCAACTCAGACCCGGCGAACTGACAGAGACGCTTCGCATCGATGATTTTGATGCGGTCGTCGTCATGAGCCATCACCTGGACACGGATCGCAGCTATCTGTCGCAGCTGGCGCGCAGCAGCGTGCAGTATGTCGGTGTGTTGGGCCCGCGCCTCCGCCGCAATCGACTGCTCGATGAGCTTGGCCCGGCCGCGCTGGCGCTGGGTGAGCGACTCCGCGGTCCGATCGGTCTGGATATCGGGGCGGATTCACCGGAGTCTATTGCGTTGTCGGTGCTCGCCGAAATCCAGCAGAGCCTGCGCTGATGCGTCGCGCCGGATTCCCGATCACGTGAGCGCGCGCCGTCGTATCGAGGTCGGCGAAGCCGCGGCGCTGATTCAACAGCACATGCCGGGCTGCGGTGACACGCGCGTGGCGATCGCGGACGCCACGGGCACCATTCTGCGCGAGACTGTCACTGCCGAGCGAGATCAGCCACCTTTCGACCGCGTCACGATGGACGGCATCGCGATCCGTGCTGCCGGCGTGGCGAACGGCAGTTTTACGGTCCGAGGTATCCAGGCGGCCGGCGCGCCGCCGACCGCCGTCGATACGGATGATGCCTGCGTGGAAATCATGACCGGCGCATCGCTGCCCCCCGGCGCTGACACCATCGTGCCCGTCGAACGCATCAGTCGCGACGGGGATCGCGCCGTGCTGGAATCCGGGTACACGCCCGAACACGGCCAGTTCATTCATCCGCGCGGTTCGGATCACCGGGAAGGCCAGACCTTGCTGAGCCCTGGCACGCGCATTGGCGGTCCGGAAATGGCCGTGCTTACGATCGCCGGAAAAACGGAAATCCGGGTCGCCCGCTGGCCCCGCATCGCGGTGATCTCGACTGGCGACGAACTGGTGGATATTGGCGAGCCCATCCAGGAGTTCCAGATTCGCTCATCGAATGATCGCGCGATCGCCGCGGCCCTGGAACTACACGGCTGCAGGACAGCGGTGCGCGCCCGACTGCCGGATGACATCAGCGCGCTACGCGCCACGATCGGCGAACTGCATGACACGCAGGAGATGCTGATCCTCAGTGGCGGTGTATCCATGGGTAAATACGATTACGTGCCGCAGATTCTCGAGGAACTGCAGGTCGAGCTCGTGTTTCACAAGATCCTGCAGAAGCCGGGGCTGCCGATGTGGTTCGGCGTCAGCGCCGCCGGCAAACCGGTGTTTGCGCTTCCGGGCAACCCGGTGTCGAGCCTGGTCTGCGTCGCGCGCTACATACTCCCGGCGCTGGAACTCGCGCTCGGCCTGGATCGGCCCGGCAGTTACCGCGTGCGACTGGCGGAGGCACTCGAGTTCAGGCCCGACCTGACCTGCCTGATGCCGGTGCAGCTCGAGCATGGCCGCGACGGCGAATTCCTGGCCGTGCCGCGCCCGACCAATACGTCGGGCGATTTCGTGTCGCTGGCCGGCACTGACGGAATCGTCGAGCTGCCGCGGGGCCAGGACGCCTTTCCGGCCGGGTTCATCGCCGACTTCTATGCCTGGTAGCTAGGCTGACTTCGGCGCGCGATTGGTGCCGAGATAGATCGCGGTCAGGGTGACCAGCACGCCAATCGCTTCGACTGCCGTGACTGGACGCGCAAAGAACAGTACGTCCCAGACAAAGCTAAGCGTCGGTTGCAACAGCAAGGCGAGTCCGGCCTCGGTCGGAGAAACCTCGGTCAATGCGCCGGCTATCAGCAACCAGCCGATGCAGTGGGACAACACGCCGTAACACATCAACCACAGGCCATCACGGCCAGTCGTAATGGCCAGCGACGAGCCCTCTCCCACCGCCGTCGCTCCCAGCGCAATCGCGGTCAACAACGATACGGCGGCAACTTCCGGTGCGGCGGAAGCCTGCGGCGCGGCGGTACGCGCGGCGCGCAAGCTCATCAGGTACCCGGCGTAAGACACAGCCGTCAGCAGGCCGAACACGACGCCGAGGCGGTAGTCCGCGGCGCCCGCGCGCCATTCGAACCCCACAATGAGAAACAGACCGGTAATTGCCATCGGCACGGCCAGCAATTGCAGCGGGCGTGGCGCCTGGCCGAGTAACACAATGCCGGCAAGCATGACGAAGAACACCTGGAAATTCGCCAGCAGTGTCGAGAGACCGGGACCGACGTAGTAGATGCTGCGGTGCCAGAACCACAGGTCCATGGAAAAAAACAGTGACGCGACCAGACACAGCACCCAGGTCCGGGTGGCGAGTCGCCGCCGTGCGGGGCTGAGCAGCAGGTAGATTGCGAGTGCCGCACCGCCAATGACAACTCGGTAAAAACCGCTCGTCGTTGGCGACACCGAGACAAGTTTCACCCAGATGGGCGACAGGCTGATTAGCGCGGCGCCCGCAAACAGGCGCAGCAACGGACTGAGTCGACGGCTCAATCAGTCAGGCCCGCAGCGCATCGACCGGTGGCACGTAAGGATAGCCGAGCGCTTCGGCAACGGCCGGATGCGTAACCTGACCACAATGAATATTCAAACCCTCGCGCAGACCCGCATCGTCCAGCAGGGCCTGCGGGTAACCCTTGTCGGCCAGTGCCAGCGTGTACGGCAGCGTGGCGTTGTTCAGCGCGAAGGTCGACGTGCGCGGCACCGCCCCCGGCATGTTCGCGACGCAGTAGTGAACGATGCCCTCTTGTATATAGGTGGGATCAGAGTGCGTGGTCGGGCGACTGGTTTCGAAACAGCCGCCCTGGTCTATAGCGACATCGAGCAGAACAGAGCCATCGCGCATCTCACGCAGCATGTCACGCGTCACCAGCCGGGGAGCGGCTGCGCCGACCACGAGCACCGCGCCAACGACCAGGTCAGCATCGGCCACATATTCTTCCAGGGCCTCCGTCGTGGAGTAGATCGTGTTCAGGCGACCGCCGAACTGGAAATCAAGCTCCTGCAAACGCGGCAAGGAACGCTCGATGACCGTGACCTGCGCCTCCATGCCCATTGCAACGCGGATCGCGTTGGTGCCGACCACGCCACCGCCGATCACCACCACGTTGGCTGGTTTCACCCCCGGCACGCCGCCGAGCAGAATACCGGCACCGCCGGCCTCGCGCTCGAGGCAATGGGCACCAGCCTGCACCGCCATGCGGCCCGCGACCTCGCTCATTGGCGCGAGCAACGGCAACGAACCGTCCGGACCGGTCACCGTCTCGTAGGCAATCGCAATCACGCCGGAATCGAGCAAGGCTCGCGCCTGGTCCGGATCGGGCGCCAGGTGCAGGTACGTGAACAGGATCTGGCCATCGCGCAGGCGGGCGCATTCCGCCGGCTGCGGTTCCTTCACTTTCACGATCATGTCGGCGGCGGCGAAAATCGCGGCAGCGTCATCCTCGATGCTCGCGCCGGAGCGCTGGTAGACCGTGTCCGACATCCCGATGCCAACGCCGGCGCCCGTTTCCACGCAAACCTGGTGCCCGCGGGATACCAGTTCGCGAACGCTGGTCGGCGTCAGACCAACGCGATATTCGTCTGGTTTGATTTCCTTCGGTACGCCGATCAGCATGTCAGGAATCTCCCACGCAGCGTGTCGATACTCTAACTGGGCAAAGCTAGCGCAACAACAGTTAAATTATTGATTCCCCAGAGTTTGTCGGTCGAGACCGCGAGCTGATGCCAAATTGGGCCGCTAGGTAATTGTTCGGATTGCCGTGCTGCCGACAGAACCAGATATTGAGCAAGAGGAGAACGGACGATGAAACGCATTCCGTCGATCAAGTCAGTCATGACGCCTTTCCCCTATTCCGTCGATGCAGCCGCATCGGTCGACGAGGCGCTGGAATTCATGCGGGAACATGACATCCGGCATTTGCCGGTCATGGAAAACGGCCAGCTGGCCGGGCTGGTGTCGGATCGGGACATCAAACTCATGCTCGGTCCAGACTTTGCCTATCCGAGCGGTTCCGACCTGAAGGTCCGCCAGGCGATGGTCAGGGAACCCTACATCGTCGACCTGAACACCCGCCTCGATGGGGTGCTTGCACATATGGCCGAGCATCATCTCGGTTCGGCGCTGGTGACCCGGCATGACAAGCTCGCCGGCGTATTCACGGTCACCGACGCCTGTCGATCATTCGCCGAGTTCCTCCGCGAACAACTCCGCCGCGCCGGCGGCGGCGATGCCGCCTGATCGAAACGCCGGCCAACCAGAGAGACAGCATTCATGAACGACAGTCAGGACTACATCCAGCTCGAAACCGATCAGCCGATCTGGGAGCGATTCTTCACCCTTGCACCCATCGTGCTCGTCGGCACCATGGAGGAAAACGGTGAACCGGATATTGCACCGAAGCACCTGGCGATTCCGATGAGCTGGGACAATTACTTCGGCTTCGTCTGCACACCGCGCCACGGCACTTATGCGAATGCCAAGCGGACCGGCGTATTCACCGTGACGTACCCGCGTCCCGAGCAAATCCTGTATACGAGCCTGGCCGCGTCACCGCGCTGGGAAGATGACAGCAAACCGGTGTTGCACGCCTTCGATACGGTGCCGGCCAGAGAGATCGACGGTGTCTTAGTGGCCGACGGCTATATTCATCTCGAATGCGAGCTCTTCAAGATCGTCGACGGATTCGGCATCAACAGCCTGATCACGGGTCGAATCGTCGCGGCGCACGTGCACCGCGATGCGCTGCGCATCTCCGATGCGGACGACGAAGAAATGATTCGCAAGGCGCCACTGTTAGCGGTGCTTTATCCGGGGCGCTTTGCGAGCGTGGCCGAAACGCACCTGTTCCCGATGCCCGCCGGCATGAAACGCTGATCCATGAGCGCCGACGCCCGGGCAGTCCTGACTCACCTGCGCGCGCAGCGAAGCGCGATGCTCGCGCTACTGGAGCGTCTGACGGAACTGGAATCACCGTCTTCCGATGCGCAGAGCCAGGAGGCCGTGGAAGATGTCATCGTCGAGGAGTTGCGTGGAATCGAGTACCGCGTGCGGCGACTGCCCGGACGCCGCACCGGGGGCGCCATTTTCAGCCGGCCGGCGACGCGGCCGCGCGATGTGCCGCTGCAATTGCTGGTCGGCCACTACGACACGGTCTGGCCCATTGGCACGCTCGAAAACATGCCGTTCGCCGTCGATCAGGAAGTCGTTCGCGGCCCGGGCGTATTCGATATGAAAGGCGGCATCGTGCAGATCCTGTTCAGCCTGCGTGCGCTGCAGGAGCTGGAACTGGAACCGTCCGTAACGCCGCTGATTCTGTTGAACTCCGACGAGGAAATCGGGAGTCGCGAATCGGCCCGCTACATTCACAGACTCGCCCAACTGGCCAATCGCGCGTTGGTCATGGAGCCGTCGATGGGACCGGAAGGCACCATCAAGACAACCCGCAAGGGTGTCGGCCGATTTACCGTTACCGCGCGGGGCAAAGCCGCGCACGCCGGGCTGGACCCGGAGGCTGGCGCCAGCGCGATACTGGAACTGTCACATGTCATCCAGAAATTGTTCCGTCTGAATGACCCGGCCCGGGGCATTAGTGTGAACGTCGGCACGATCGACGGCGGCATCCGGCCCAATGTGATCGCGCCGGAAAGCAGCGCCGTGATCGATGTTCGGGTCACTACGGGCGCCGATGCCAATCGCGTGCAGGATGCGATCCTGGCCATCGAGCCGGAAACGCCCGGCGTTGCGCTCGACATCGAGGGCTTCATTGGCCGGCCGCCGCTGGAGCGAACGCCACGGAACCAGGTGCTGTGGGAACTCGCCCGCAAACTGGGCCGGGAACTCGACCTGGACCTGACCGAAGGACTGGCGGGCGGTGGTTCTGACGGCAGCACCACCAGTCTGTACACAGCAACGCTGGACGGCCTCGGTCCGGTCGGCGACGGCGCCCATGCCAGTCATGAACACCTGCTGCTGGATCGGACTATCGAGCGCGCGGCACTGTTGAGCCTGTTGATCATGGCGCCGCCACTGTCGGAGTTGCCGGCATGATCCGCTCACGTTCCGGAGAACGATATTTTCTCGGGTCCGTCACGCGCATTTCCGATATCGCCTCGCGGCCCTTCGACGTCGCCGTGCTGCCACGGAATGACTGGGCTCACGGGCAATACGTCGTCGGGCGCGTTACGGGCATGCCGTCGTCGCTGTATCTTGTCGAACTACCGGACGGCCGCTTGATCGGCGTGCTGGAAGGCGACTTGATCATTGGTGCATTCGGGCGGCGCGTCGCCACGCTAGAGGGCGTGGGCGACTGGGAAGCCATCGACGCCGATGAATCGTTCCACGCGCTGACCAGCGCCGGCCTGTTTGGCAAGGCAACATCGCTGTCCCCGCTGCTGCCGAAGATGATGTCGCTGGCTTATATGGGCCACGTCATGCGCAATGGACAACCACTGCGGATGCAGGACTTCGTTCCACCCGTCGAAAAGCAAAAGCTCAAGGCCGATGTCGTGTTACTGGTCGGCACATCGATGTCAGCCGGCAAGACGACGACGGGCCGCATGATCATTCACGAACTAACCAGCAGCAACGCCAGAATTGTCGGAGCAAAATTCACGGGCGCCGGACGCTATCGTGACGTGCTGACGTTCCAGGATGCCGGTGCAGATGCCGTCCTGGATTTCGTCGACGCCGGCCTGCCGTCAACCGCGGTACCCCGAGAGCGCTTCAAGCCGGCAATGAGCTACCTGCTGGACCGGGCCGCCGCACTCGACCCGGACGTGCTGATCGCCGAAGCTGGCGCGTCGCCGTTGGAGCCCTACAACGGTGACGTCGCGATCGATGCCCTGCAAAAGCACGTCAAAATGATCGTACTGTCGGCGTCAGATCCTTATGCCGTCGTCGGCGTTCAGACGGCATTTGGTTTGACGCCCGATCTCGTCACCGGCCCGGCAACGAACACCACTGCCGGTATCGCGTTGGTCGAAAAATTGGCCGGGGTGCCAGCCATCAACTTGCTGGATCCGGACGGCTTGCTCGCGCTGCGACAGCACCTGCATCGAGCTTTTCCAGCGTTAGTCCCCGACGCCGCTTCGTGATACCGGGGCCAAGAGGCCCTACAATCTGCAGTCATTGCGAACAGAGGAGCCGTCATGGCCCACGATGACAACGTAAACCGCGAATTCGTCCCGTTGAACATTGCAGTACTCACGGTGTCCGATACGCGTACTGAGGACACCGACACATCGGGTGCGCTCCTGGGAGAGCGCCTGACCAATGCCGGACATCGACTGGCGGTGAAGCAGATCGAGCCCGATGACATTTATCGGATCCGCGCGGTGGTCTCGATGTGGATCGCGGATCCGGAAGTCCAGGTCGTGATTACGACCGGCGGGACCGGCGTCACCGGCCGCGATGGCACGCCGGAAGCCGTGACACCCCTGCTCGACAAGATCATCGAGGGTTTCGGGGAGGTATTTCGCTCGCTGTCCTATGCCGATATTGGCACCTCGACGCTGCAGTCACGTTGCGTGGCCGGCGTCGCGAACGGTACCTTTGTGTTCAGCCTGCCGGGATCGCGCAATGCCTGTGCGACGGGTTGGGACAAGCTCATCGAAAGCCAGCTCGACTACCGAACCCGGCCGTGCAACCTCGTTGAACTGCTGCCCCGACTGCAGGAAAAATGACCGAGCCAAGACTGCAAGTTCACATGTTTGGTTGTCTGCGGGACAACTACTGCTACCTGGTCCACGATACTGACAGCGGCTTGACCGGCGTGGTCGACACACCGGCAGTCGCAGCGATCATGCAGGCGCTGGACGAGACCGGGTGGCGACTGGACTTCATCCTGAACACGCATCACCACTGGGACCACGCCGGCGGCAATCTCGAACTGAAACAGCAGACGGGATGTAAAGTCGTCGGCCCGCGTGCGGATGCCGGCCGCATCCCGGGCATCGATATCGAAGTTGGCGAAGGCGACGTCTTCGAGCTTGGCAGCAGCGGCGCGATTGTGTACGACACGCCGGGACACACCAGCGGCCATATCGTTTACCACTTCACCGATGCCGGCGTTGCCTTCGTCGGCGACACCCTGTTCTCGCTGGGTTGCGGTCGCCTCTTCGAAGGTACGGCGGGGCAAATGTGGGCGTCGCTTTCCAAACTTCGGGATCGGCTACCCGACGAAACGCTCATCTACTGTGCCCACGAATATACCCAGGGCAATGCCCGCTTTGCGCTGACCGTGGAACCCGACAACCCCGATCTGCAGGCCCGCGCGCGGCAAATCGATGAGTTGCGCGACCGCGGCGAGCCCACCGTGCCGAGCACCATGGGCGCTGAAAAGGCCGCGAATCCATTCCTGCGTCCCGACAGTCCAGCTTTGCAGGCCACTCTCGGGTTGACAGGCAGCGATGTCGTGGCGGTCTTCGCGGAGACGCGTCGCCGGAAAGATCGTTTCTGATATGGATCTGCCGGAACGCACGGTGACCTGCCCGAGTTGCTGGGAGGAAATCCTGCTGGTGATCGACCCGTCGGCCGGCGGGCAGAGCTATATCGAGGATTGCTCCGTGTGTTGCCGGCCGCTCCAGGTCAGTTACCAGGTTCATGACGGCGAACTCGCCGGGCTGCTGGTCGAAAGCGCCGACTGAGCCAGCGTATGCAAGCATTGCGAATCTTGCAGGTTGCCGCCGAGGCGACGCCGTACGCGAAGGCCGGCGGGCTCGCCGACGTCATCGGTGGTTTGTCGGCCGAACTGGCCGCCCAGGGCCACGATGTTCGTGTCGTTGTTCCGAATTACGTCGAGCTATTGCCCGACAATCTGCGGCTGCATCCGGTCGGGGACGAGCATGTCGTTGAGATCGCCGGCAGCAGCATCACCTTCAGCTTTGTGAGGGCCGAGGCCTCGCCCGGCGAACCGCTGCCGTACTTCGTGCACTGTCCCGACTTTTTTGGCACCGGCGGCATCTACTCCAGCGGCGAGGAGGAAGCACAACGATTCCTGCTGCTGTGTCGCGCCGCCCTGCAACTCTGTCACGACGTGGAATGGGCGCCGCAGATTCTGCATTGCCACGACTGGCATACCGGCCTGTCGCCTACGCTGATTCGATTCGACACCCGCTACAGTCGCCTGTTCGCAACCACGAGTTCGGTGCTGACCATTCACAACATTGGCTACCAGGGGATCTTTCAACGGCGCGTCGTCGCCGAGGCCGGACTCGGCCAGGTTGCCGAGTCATTGCACGGTGATGTCAAGCCCGACGACGTTAATTTTCTGCGCACGGCTATTCGTCACGCTGATGCGATGACCACGGTCAGTCCGACCCACGCGCAGGAAATCCGCACCGAGCAATATGGCATGGGGCTGCAGGATGATCTAAATCGTCGCGCGCACCGGCTGACCGGCATTCTGAATGGCGCCGACTACCGACTCTGGGACCCGGTCCACGATCAAATGATTCCGGCACGTTTTGGCCCGGGCCGGCTGACCGGTAAAGCCACCTGTCGTCATGAACTGCTGCGCGAATTGCAGCTGGATGCGCCTGCCAATGTGCCCGTGCTCGGCATGGTGTCGCGACTTGTCGACCACAAAGGTATCGACCTTGCCGCCCTGGTGCTCCCGGAGTTCCTGGAAGACAACCGCCTGGCCTGCGTCATCCTCGGAGACGGTGACAGCGAACTGGTTGCCGCTCTGCGTGAGATACAGACCCGGTTTCCGCAACGGTGCGGTTTCGTGGCCGGTTACGACGAAGCACTGGCGCATCGGATTATCGCGGGCAGCGACTTGCTGGCTGTGCCGTCACGGTACGAGCCCTGCGGCCTGACGCAGATGTATGCCCTGCGCTACGGCACGGTTCCCGTCGTGCGCGCGACCGGCGGCCTGGCCGATACGATCACGCACTTCGATCCTGACACGGGTCAGGGTAACGGTGCCGTGTTCCTCGATGCGGATCCCGGTGGACTGCGCTGGGCTCTGAACACCAGTGCGGGCTGGTTCCAGGATCGCGGCGACTGGGTGCGCCTGCAGGCCAACGGCATGGCCGCGGATTTCTCCTGGCGACGCCAGGCACCCCTTTACCTGCGCCTGTACCAGCGCCTCCTCGATGGGGTGCGCCACTAACCAGGTTCACGCGTTCGGCGGACGCCGCGCCCGCCAGCCATACGTCACGTATTCGGACTCGATGCGGTCGTCCTGCAGCGTCACGACGGTGAATCCCTCGTCGGTCCCTTGCCACGCGCCCCGCCACCACTTGCCGCAAATGGCCCCACCGGTGATGAAGGTCGTATCGCGCCAGCGCAGCTGCTCAGACACATGCAGGTGCCCCTGCAGCACGAGGATCAGGTTGTAGTCGCGGAAAACCTCGAGCACGTCGCGATTGTTGACCACGACACGATTGGCAGGGGCCGGAAACGTCGTTCCTTCGGTTGCCTGGTAGAAAGCTGTCAGTAACGGAATGTGGGTAACCGCCACGACGGGCTGCCCGCTTGGTAGCTTGCTCAAGTCCTCTTTGAGCCATTCCAGCTGTTCCGGATCGACATCGCCGTGATATTTGAGCTCACCGCCGACCACGCGAATCGAATCCAGCAAGACGAAGTGATAACCACGGGCGTCGAACGAGTAGTAGGTGCGTGACACCCCCAGCCTGTCGCGAAACTCGGCGCGCGGATCGTCACT
>JASJBD010000010.1 GCA_030066665.1 Gammaproteobacteria bacterium | reverse complement strand
TGTCGGCAGACTTTACACGTGTGGAGTTCAGCGGTATCCCTTGGTTGGCACTGCTGGGATCGTCGGTCGCGTTCGCCCTGATTCACCAGCGAGTCCTGGCGGGCGTCCTTGCGGGGGTCGGGTACGGTGCGGCCTACATACTTCGCGGCCGGTTGGGCGACGCAATTGTTGCGCATTTGGTAACAAACGCCCTTCTCGCGGCTTATGTTCTGTTCGGCAGTCGCTGGTGGTTCTGGATCTAAGCCATCTGTGACGTAGCACTCACTGCGGGGGTCCAGGTTGCTGTAGTATTCGCTCCGCGATCGCCGGTCTAAAATAATCAGAACTATGAGCAATATTCTCGGCATCTCCGCCTACTACCATGACGCCGCTGCCGCCCTGCTGCAGGACGGAGATATTGTTGCGGCTGCGCAGGAAGAGCGCTTCACGCGAAAAAAACACGATCCGGCTTTCCCCGCGCATGCGATCGAGTACTGCCTCGGCGAAGCGGGTCTCAGCCTGCGCGACCTGGACCATGTCGTCTTCTACGACAAGCCGCTGGTAAAGTTCGAGCGCCTGCTGGAAACCTATCTGAGCTATGCGCCGAACGGTTTCCGCTCTTTTGTGCAGGCCATGCCGATCTGGCTGAAAGAGAAGCTCTACCTCAAGAGCACGCTCAAGCAGGAACTGTCGGATCTGGCCGGCTGCAAGAAATCTGAATTACCGGAGCTGATGTTCGCGGGACATCATCAGTCGCACGCGGCATCGGCCTTCTACTTCAGTCCCTACGACCGCGCGGCGGTCCTGTGCCTCGATGGCGTCGGTGAGTGGGCGACGACTTCCGTCTGGCGCGGCGTCGGCAACAAGGTCGAGCCACTGTGGGAAATCGACTTCCCGCATTCGCTGGGCCTGCTGTATTCCGCCTTCACATACTTCACCGGCTTTCGGGTCAATTCCGGCGAATACAAGCTGATGGGTCTGGCGCCCTACGGCGAACCGAAGTACGTCGACCTGATTCTCGACAAGCTGCTCGACCTGAAAGACGACGGCACGTTCCGGCTCGACATGCAGTATTTCAATTACTGCACCGGCCTGACCATGACCAACAAGAAGTTTGCTGATCTGTTCGGTGGCCCGGAGCGCCGAGCGGAATCAGACCTGACGCAGCGCGAGATGGATATCGCCGCGTCCATTCAGAAAGTCACGGAAGAGGTCGTGCTGCGACTCGCGCGCACCATCCACAACGAGACGGGTGAGAAGAATCTGTGCCTCGCCGGGGGTGTTGCACTTAACTGCGTCGCCAATGGCCGCATCCAGCGGGAAGGACCGTTCGATTCCATCTGGATCCAGCCTGCAGCGGGCGACGCCGGCGGCGCGATTGGTGCCGCAGCGGTTGCGTGGTATGACGAGTCGGAGCAGCCGCGGCAGGTCAACGGTCACGACCTGATGCGCGGTTCGTACCTCGGCCCGCGATTCACCAGGGAGCAAATCAAGGCGTACCTCGATTCCGTCGATGCCAAGTACGTCGAACTGCCGGACGAAGAACTGATGCCACGCCTGGCCGGGATTCTCGATGACGAGCACGTGGTCGGCTGGTTCCAGGGGCGCATGGAATTCGGGCCGCGTGCGCTTGGCGGACGGTCCATCATCGGCGACCCGCGCAGCGCCAAGATGCAGACCGTGATGAATCTGAAGATCAAGTATCGGGAGTCGTTCCGGCCGTTTGCACCATCGGTGCTGGCGGAGCGCGTGTCGGACTATTTCGAGCAGGAGGCCGAGAGCCCCTACATGCTGATCGTCGGGCCGGTCCGTGATGAGCTCAGGATCCCGCTGACGCCGGAGCAGCAGAAGCTGTTCGGTATCGAAAAGCTGAAACTCAAGCGTTCTGAATTACCGGCAATTACACACGTCGACTATTCAGCGCGAATCCAGACAGTCCACGCCGAGACGAATCCGCGCTACCATGCGTTGCTGAAGGCGTTTGATGAAAAGACCGGTTGTGGAGTCTTGGTGAATACATCGTTCAACGTGCGCGGCGAGCCGATCGTCTGCACACCGGAAGACGCTTATCGTTGCTTCATGCGCACCGAAATGGATTACCTGGTGCTGGAGAATTTCCTGCTGGCGAAGCCGGATCAACCGCACTGGGAGAAGGACGATTCCTGGCAACAGGAATTCGAGCTCGACTGATGGCCGGTATTCCACACGAAATTCCGGAACTGGACCGCAAGGGCCTGCGCGAATTCGGTATCACGACCGGCGCTATCGTTGCCGGTCTGTTCGGCCTGTTCTTCCCCTGGGTGTTTGAACGCGCCTGGCCGGTCTGGCCATGGATAGTTTTTGGTGTGCTTGGCGCCTGGGGACTGATTGCGCCGATGACACTGCGACCGGTCTACCGAGGCTGGATGCGTATCGGGCTGCTGCTCAGCAAGGTTATGACGCCTTTAATTATGGGCATCGTGTTCTATATCCTGATCACGCCGATGGCGCTGTTCCGAAAACTGATGGGCAAGGATTCAATGGCCCGCGACTTTGATGATTCCAGATCCTACCGCGTGCCGAGTGACCCGCCGCGGGAGGATTACCTGAAACGACCATACTGAGTAGGTCGTTACCTGATTACCGAGAGACTAATGCCATGATGGATTTTTTGACTGATCTCTGGGGTTTCATGAAGGTGCGCAAGAAGTTCTGGCTTGCGCCACTAATCCTCGTGATGGTGCTGCTGGGCGGATTGATTATCGTGGCTCAGGGTTCCGCGGTCGCCCCGTTCATCTATACCCTGTTCTGATTTTCGTAATCGCCGAACCGCGAGGTTGGTGCCCACGCGCCAACCTCGCGTTCGCTTGCGCCGGTTGACCATCGCCCGCCCAAGCACGCCTCGCCACGCTGTAACATAGCGGTAATGCCTGCCGCTCGATTTCAGCGATGACCGAACAGTTCGATCTTTGGCGCGCCCTCGCCGGGCTCGGGCTGTTCCTGTTCGCCATGTCGCAGCTCGAGGACGGGCTGCGGGGCATCGGCGGTCGCGGTCTCGCGAACTTTCTCAAGCAACGCACCGATACGCCGCTGAAGGCAGTGACCGGCGGAACGATTGCGACCGCGCTGTTGCAGAGCAGTTCGGTCGTCGGACTGATGGTGCTGGCGTTCGTCGGTGCCGGCCTGCTGGCCCTGCCCAACGCACTGGGCGTCGTTTTCGGTGCCAATCTGGGCACCACCTTCACTGGCTGGATCGTGGCAGCCCTCGGCCTGAAGCTGGATATCGAGGAACTGGCGCTGCCGCTGATTGCTGGTGGTGCGTTGTTGCTCCTCGTGGGGCGCGAACGCATGGCACATATCGGTCGGGTCACGCTGGGCCTGGCCCTGTTGCTGCTTGGGCTGCAGTTCATGAAAGACAGCGTTGCAGCGCTGCAGGCAACCGTTGACGTCGCCGCACTGGAGGGTCTGGCGCCATGGCAGTACTTGGCATTCGGGACCCTGTTTGCGGCCATCATTCGTTCCAGCTCAGCCACGATGATGGTGACTCTCGCGGCGCTCGACGGCGGTGTGATCAATCTGCCCAATGCGGCGGCGATAGCCATCGGCGCCGATCTCGGCACGACCTTCACGGTATTGATGGGCGCGATCCAGGGCAGCGGCTCCAAGCGCCAGGTGGCCAGTGGGCATTTCATTTTCAACCTGGTCACCGACGCCATCGCGTTCGCGTTGCGACTGCCGCTACTCGGTGTCGTCGCCTGGCTCGGCATCGAGGATCCGCTGTATTCACTGGTGGCGTTTCACAGCCTGTTCAACATCATGGGTCTGGTGATCTTCGTACCGATCATCAAGCCGTTCGCGCGCTGGCTCGAGCGCTTCGGCAGCGAGAGAGAAACCAGCGAGGCACAGTATGTGCGTGAAATGGTGCCGGAAGTCAGCGACGCCGCGCTGGCAGCAATCGAGCAGGAGACCGCGCACCTCATTGCCCGCGTGGTGCGGCAGAACATGCAGGTGTTTTCTCCGCCATTGCCACTGCCACCTGGTGAATTGCCGGTGGATACCAACAGTGCCAAAGACAGCGAGTTAGCGAAATTCGATGCCATGTATGACGGCACCAAGCGACTCGAAGGTGAGATCCTGCGCTTTGCCACGCAACTGCAGCGCCAGCCGCTGAACGAAGCTGAATCACGGCGCCTGAGCCAGCTGCTATCGGCCGTGCGTGAGGCCGTGCACTCGACCAAGCAACTCAAGGACATTCGCCACAACCTGGAAGAGTTCGAGGATGCCCCGGGTCCGCGCATCAACGTGTACCTTGATCACTTCCGCAGTGTGATGAACAGTTATTTCACCGATCTGTTCGCGTTGCGTCGGGCCGGCCAGCCGCACCCGCGACCGGAAGACATCGTGGAGTTAATTCAGGACGTGCACGGCCGTCACGACCAGATGCACAGCGAGATCTATGCTGATATCAGCTCAGGCGCGGTGCCCGAGGCCGTGGCATCGTCGCTGCTGAACGTGAACCGCGAGGTGCTCAATTCGAATCTGTCGCTGTTGTCGGCGCTGACGGATTACCATCTGGAACCAGAACGCGCATTGGATCTGAAGCGACTGCCCAGAACGACCTGAGCAACAATTAGCCGCGACGCGCGCGGTCCATCAAACGCAGCCCGAGCCACGTGCCAGCCAGCATCGTTGGCACGGCAATGAGGCCACCGGGCGACAGTGCCGGCAGCGCGGCGAGAAGTTGCACGTCATTGCCGCCCAGGGCCATCGCCGCGCCGATACCCATCAACGTACCGCCACCGAGATGCAACGCTACGCGCGCCAGCCGCAGCCGTCGCCACCGGAAAAAGCCGCCGCGCCACGCGGCCAGGGCCATGCCAAGCACGATCGTCAGCACGAGTCCGATGCGATAGACCGACGGCAGCGCGCCGCCACGCTCACGAGCCAGCACGGCACTCAGATCGGTGATAACACTGCTGGGCGACCACTGCGATTCGACGAGCGTCAACACACCCGCCGCGATCCCGAATGCGGTGATCCCCAGCCACAGCCGACGCTGCTCGGCCGAGGTCAGGAACGCCCACAGTGTCAGGCCCACGGAAACCGCAACCAGCAGCCAGACCGCGTAGGTCGGCGTCGCCGTGGCGCGCATCAGCATGGACTCGGGTTGCACCAGCAACCACAAGGTCCAGCCAGCTATCCAGCCCGCGACGGCGGCAAGCATGTGGACCTGCCCGCAGGCGAGCTTGCTCAGCGTCGACACCGCGCAGCCGTTGTTCACTGCCGCGCCGATGCCGAACACGAAGCCGCCGAGCGCGAAAAGCAGGGCCGGTTCATAACGATGCATCGGCAAGTCCACGCCGAAGACGGTCGCCAGCGGCACACAGATCCAGGTCCACGCACCACAGAAGACCGTCGCAATGAGCAGAGCGGGTTTGCCCGTCTCCCATAGCGCGACACCGCGCACCATGCAGATGCCGGTCCATTGCGCGAGATAACCGATCGTCACGGCGCACAGCAGCCCGAGCGCAAGCAGTGTCAGCGGGACCATGTCGTGCTTGGACCGCCGCAGCGCGGCCGCGTTCCCGGTCGCCGGTAACCGCGCCGACCCGCCGTTCTATCATTGCCCGCATGGCCGAGGTTCTGCGCACTCCCGACGACCGCTTCACTGAATTGCGCGACTTCCCGTTCGCGCCGCATTACGTCGGGGTTCCTCACGGCGCGGGTGGCAACCTGCGCATGCATTACCTGGATGAAGGGCCGGGCGACAGCGGCGAAATCGTCCTGCTTCACGGTCAGGGATCCTGGTGCTACATCTATCGCCACTTTATCCCAGTCCTCGCGGCCGCGGGCCTGCGCGTGCTGGCCCCGGATTTCATCGGCTTCGGGCGCTCCGACAAACCCGCCGATGGTGCCGATCACACCCATGCCAACCAGGTTATGTGGCTGCAGTCTTTCCTGGAACAGATTCCTGACGCCGGCATGCATGTATATTGCTTCGACTGGGGCAGTCACTTCGCCCTGCGCGTGATCACGCAAGATCCCGCCCGCTACGGCCGCCTGGTCTTCAGCAGCGCGCAGCCGCCGTTGCCCAACCCGCCGGCCGTGCAATGGTTCCTGGACTGGCGCGAACGGATGTTTGCACAGCCGCAGTTTCCAATGGGCGGCATGGTGGCGGAGGGCGTGCGAAGACCGATGTCGGCAGCCGAGATCGCCGCCTACGACGCGCCGTTTCCGGATGAACGCTACAAGGCCGGCCCGAGACAATTCCCATTGATCCACCCGGTCGTGCTGGAGGGGGATGAAGCCGCGCGCTACACGCATGCCTGGGAGTTGATGAAGCAATGGCGAGGTCCCGCGCTGACGTTGTTCCACGCGGACGACGGCCGGAATGCTGATAACTTCCAGCGCCAGATTCCGGGGGCCGCCAATCAGCCGCATCAGTTACTGCCCGATTGCAGTTTCTTTCTGCTCGAAGATCACCCGGTAGCGCTGGCTGAAGCCACCGCCGCGTTCGTGTGCGACTAGATCACTCGATCATTCACGCTGCGGAGACGCACTGGGCCGAGCGGCTCAGGTCACGCGCGCTGGAGCCGCCTGACCGGCCGGATGATGCCAGCCTGCTGGCGGCGTTCCGCGAGCATGCCGACTGGTATCGCGACCGCATTGGCGCGGCGCAGTCCCTGGCCGACGTGCCGCCGCTCGCCAAGGCCGATATCGCGCAAATCCCGGTGCTTGCGAAGGATGATCTGAAGGATGTGCGGACATCAGGCACCAGCGGTTTTCAGGTCACCGTTCGGAATGACAAACGCGAGCGCGAATTTCGTCGCGCGCTGTTGTATCGACCGCAGCTCTTCTGCGAGTTGCCGAACCAGGTGACACAGGTTGTGTTCGTCGACGGCGCCTGGTGCGCGCGCCCCGGAGATCCGCCAAAACAGTTCGATTACGGCGGTTGTCATTACGACACCTGGTTCGCCGGTGCGGCCGGCGACCCACACGACATCCTGCGATTGCTGAACGCTGTCCAACCGGACCTGATTCGCGGGATCGCGAGCGCCATCGTGCGCTTCATCGAGCAGGCACCCGGCCCACTGCACCGGATCCGCCCGCGGTATGTGGGCCCGGGCGGTGAGTACCTGCGCCATGACTGGCGTACCCGCATTGCGACCGCTTTCGATACGCAGGTACTCGATCGATACGGGTCGACGGAAACCGGCGCACTCGCCTGGCAATGCCCGCATTGCGAGCACTATCACGCGAACGCCGATGAAATCCTGATCGAGCCCGACTCGAACGGGCTGATCGCCACCCCGTTATTCATCAGCTCGCAGCCGCTGCTCCGTTATCGACTCGGTGATCTCGTTGAATGGGAGCCGGAGCCGACGGATTGCCTGATACAGCTACCAACGCTGCGGATTCGCGAAGCCCGCCGCGACGACTGGGTCATCGATGGGGCGGGTAACAGGATTTCGCCACTGGGTTTTCAGTTCGAGCAAATTCCGGGGCTGGCGGCGTGGCGTCTTCACCAGGCCGGGGATGGCTCGCTGACGATGTATTTCGATTCGGCCACGCCTGGCTGCACGGCGGCCGCCCTGTCCACGTCACTCCTTGAAGCGGTCCCGGGGCGGGTCGTGCGGGTTGTCGAGGGTGTGTGGCGATTCACACGGCCGGGCAAGTTCAAGCGGGTGAGTTCAGATTTCACCAAGCAAGATCGTGAAAGCTACAGCACCTCGGCAAGATAATTGGCGACCGCTTCGTGACCCAGGGTATTCCAGTGAATGTCCTGTTCGTAGAAATGATAAGGCTCCAGAACAGTATCCAACGGAAGGAAACGCAGGCCGTTTTTTGTGGCTACCGATTCGAGCTGAGACGTAAATTCTCGATCTTGGTCAATAAGGCTTGCTTTCTTGGGTAGTGCGGCGATCACCAGCTCGTAATCTCCAGAGAATTGGTCGAGGACGTATTCCAGTGCCCTCCACTTAGTGTCGATGGGCACCAGGTTTCTGTAATTTACAACGTACGGCCCAATGACAGGTTCGCGCAGGGGAAGCCATATTCGATTACGAATCAAATAAGCTGCGATGCTATGCCGATGTAGCCACCTTTTGCCTGGCACTGGTAAAAGCAGTGGATCGAAAGGATCCCAAGTTATTGGGCGCTCTTGAAATGAATCATGCAAGTACGGCCGCGGCCCGATACCGCCGTAAAATGGCATGACGTTGTCCGTTAAATCATTGGGATAAACCATGAGTAGCACGAGTTCCGGACGTACGATTGGCGCCAACTCTTCGAGCCTCAGACGCTGTTGAACGGTACCGAAACCGCCGACTCCGGCGTTCACAACCTCGAGATCAGACCTGAGGCCATCGAGAATTGCGGTAAACAATTCCTCATTAGACACCTCGAAGGCATCCACGAACGAGTCTCCCAAGACGAGGACGCGTCGTTTGTTCGAGGCGTCACGATAGATTGGCCCGCGCAGTCCGAGTTCATTCGTTTCAACGTGCGCGGCATGACCTTCTACCTGATATGTTCGGCTGGCACTTCGTCGGTGAGTCCACCCCAACGAGTCATCGAGTATCATTATGTTAGGTTTGATGAATGTGACGAACGCGCGGGCAGCACCTTCAATAGCAATGAGCGTGATCGCTAGGCTGATGATGATCGTCACACCGTTCAATGCCCATTGACGTGATTTGGATTGTGTCGGCATAAGTCGATACGCGCGTATCTATTCGGCTCGCAATAGCCGCTGGAGAATGGTCGCGGGACGCCAAATTACCATGCCAGCGATCGATCAAAAAGGGGTCGTGGAAGTGGTTGCCATGTGTCGCCTTCTGGAGATCCGTCGGGCGCGCGAAGACGAATAGTCAGGCATGAAACTTTCGATTGTCATCCCTGCATACAACGAGGAGCGCTACCTGCCGGCGTGTCTCGCATCCGTGCACCGCGCTGTAGAGGCGAACGGCGATTCGAGTCTTGTCACCGAGATCATAGTCGCCGACAACAATTCGACGGACCGGACCGCAGAAATCGCTCAGGCCAGCGGTGCACTGGTCGCGTTCGAGCCGCAAAACCAGATCGCCCGCGCCCGCAACGCCGGCGCAACCATGGCGGCCGGTGACTGGCTGCTGTTCCTGGATGCCGACTGCGAGCTAAACGATGAACTGCTCCGCGACACGCTCGAGGTAATTTGCTCGGGCAAGGCCGTTGGTTGTGGCAGCGTCGTGGCCATGCCGGACCTGCCGCGCTGGGCCGCGCACATGCTGGCTGGCTGGAATCGCATTTCGCGGCGTTTGCGCTGGGCGGCCGGTTCTTTCCTGGTCTGTCGCGCCGACGCGTTCCAGGAACTGGGCGGCTTCAATACGACGCTGTATGCGGCCGAGGAGATCGACCTCAGCCGCCGCCTGAAGCGCTGGGGTCGAAAACGTGGCCTGCGTTTCGAGATTCTCGACGCGCACCCACTCGTGTCATCGAATCGCAAACTGCGACTCTACTCAGCCCGCGAAATCGCCTGGCAAACGCTGCGACTGTTCCTGTGGCCATTCGGCACGCTGCGCAATCGCAACGCACTCAGCGTCTGGTACGACGGGCGTCGCTGACACGAATCACCCGATATCGATATCGTCGGTCGGTCGATTGCTCGCGGTGCCGGCAATCTTCCAGCCGGTGCCGTCCTTGTTGATCAGGAACCACATCTCGGAGTATTGCTTGTAAGGTGTGTCCTCCGCGGATTTGCCCTTCATGACTGTCTGAGTGCGCGTCGTGGTCCAGACCACCGCGAGTTCACCATCGGCGTCCACCTTGTCGATGGTGACCTGCCGCGAATACGACTCGGCGGTGGGAAACAGGATTGCCGACACCATCTGCCAGGTTGCGGCCATGTCCATGGTCAGTGTCTGATCGGCGCCGGGCGCGCCGCGGTGCGCCGGGTGCACCTGGAACTGCACGCTGCCGTCGGCCAGCTGCGCCATAGCGGTGTCCATATCCTGCGCGCTCACGGCATTGTTGAAGGCGTCCACCACGGCGGCCGCCGGATGCAGCTCATCCGCCAGGGCCAGGTTACAGGTCAGCAGCAGGGCCGGCAGGCCCGTGGTCAATCCACGCAACATCGTCTCTCTCCTGCGAAAAGCGGGCTCAGGCCCTGTTTATGTCAGTCCGGCCGCACCGCCACTATCCGGAGATATTCGTATTGATGGCAATTACGCTATCATGGCGACACTGCGTCGCTATCAGGCGCCGCGGTCACCAATACCAGGGTCCTGACCCTGCAACGCTGCCGGGAGAAGCTGCGATGAAACTGCATTCATTCTTCATCACGCCCAACAATCGCAAGGTCGAGGCCTTCATCAAGCACTACCAGTTGCCGGTCGAGATTCACCAGGTGAGCTTCAAGGACCAGGAACACAAGTCCGAAGCGTTTCTGCGCATGAATCCAATGGCCAAGGTGCCGGTTCTCGAGGATGGCGATTTTTGCCTGCCGGAATCGAATGCAATCCTGGCTTACCTCGCCATCAAGTTCCCGGAAACCGACGCGCTACCCACCGACGTTCAGGGCCGTGCGCAGGCCGATCGCTGGTTGCACTGGCAGAGTTGTCACCTGATGCCGGCGATGGGGACTTTGAAAACTTCCGACGAAAAAGACTTCGAAATCCTCACGCCGCTGTTCGAAGTGCTGAACAATCATCTCGAAAGCCGTGAATTCATGCTCGACAAACTGAGCATCGTCGATTTCGCGATCGGTGCGTACCTGATGACCAAGATGGCGCGTGGTCTCGACTACAGCCCCTACCCGCATCTCGCGGCGTGGCGCGAACGCGTCACCAATCTCGATGGCTTCGTGCAGACGCAGGTGAAAATTCCGCCCGCGGCCTGAACAAGCGCCTCGCTGATAATCGCCCGCCTGGTGTTTTGCGCGCCGACCGGGGCCTGGGGGAGGCCAGCATCCCGGCCGGCGGCGGTGAGCCGCGTTACGCGGGCCAGCCGCCGATGATGGCGCCCATGATGATCAGGTACAGGACCCGGTAGCCGGCCTGGATGAAATAGAGCGGCCAGCCCCAGCCGCAGAACAGGCTGTCCGACAACATGGCGGTCGCCACCAGCGTAATTCCGAAAAACCCGCCGGCTAACGCGCCGCTGACAACGCCCTGAATCCCGAAACCGGATACGATCACCGCGACGGCGCACGCCGATAACAGGGTGCAAACCAGGCTGCCGGCCATCGCCGGGCCTGGCGACGTCAGTTCCTCTTCGGTCTTCCCGATCGCTGCCAGCCACTGGTTGCCGAACAACAGTGGCGAATACCAGGCCGCGCCCAGCAGCATGCCCGCGATTGTTGCCGCACCAATCGCAAACCAGCTCAGCGAGAGTTGCTCGAACATGGTCCTTACTCCGGTTCAATTAATGATCACTGCCTGCGCTTCGATCTCGACTTTCAATTCCGGCAACGCCAGCGCCTGCACGCCGATCCAGGTATTGGCGGGCGGCGCGACATCGCCGAAGAAGTCGACGAATACGGGCATGATTTCGCCAATGAGTTCGACCGTGTGGTCCACGACGTACACTCGAATCGAGACGATGTCGGCGATCGAGCCACCGGCTGCTTCCAATCCCAGACGCACATTCTCGAGCGACTGGCGCGCCTGATCGGCATAACTGCCGCCGGTAGGATTGCCCTCCACATCCATCGCCGCCTGGCCGGCCAAAAACACCAGCGTTCCCGAAGCCGGCGCCGTGATGACCTGCGAGAAGTTGTATTGACTGCTGTCGAACAGGGTATCGGGCTGGATGGCGATGCGCATTGTTCTGCTCCCGTGGGTTTGTGCGCCACCAGCATAGTGAAAATCGCGACGGGACCCCAGCCAACCGACCTATGGACAGCGGCGGTTGGGGCCAGACCCGGGGAGGGGGAGTTGGGACAGGGGGGAATCCCGGATCGGGCCTGGCCCCGATTTTTACCGGTCAGCTGGCATCTTCTGGCCGCTCACCGTGGCGTCCGTGCCTTCGCGGGCCGCCCTCCGGAAAGCACACGAGTTGGTCGCCGCGCGGCCCGGTCCCAGCGCCGTGATTCCACGATTTCTGCATATTTGGAAACCGTGGTGTCCGGCGCCGATTCCGGTTAAGTTGGGCTATGACCAGGTTCTACAATCCGCGGCGCAAGCGGAACAAGTACCAGCCCGGCGACAACAAACCCTTCAAGCTCAGTCGCAGCAAGATCGATCTGTTTATCGAGTGCCCGCGGTGCTTCTATATCGACCGGCGCCTCGGCACCGGTCGACCGCCTGGCTTCCCGTTCAATCTGAACAGCGCCGTCGACAAGCTGTTAAAGGCGGAATTCGATATTCATCGCGCCGCGGAAACCACACACCCGCTGCTCGAGAAATACGGCATCGCCGCGCAGCCGGTCGCGCATGAAGAGCTCGACGCGTGGCGCGAGAACTTCAAGGGCGTGCAGTACCACCATGAACCGACCAATTTCATTGTGACCGGTGCAATCGACGATTTATGGATTGACACGGAAGGCCAGTACGTCGTGGTCGACTACAAGGCGACGTCCAAGAGCGAACCGATCGTAGAACTCGACCAGGATTGGCACTCCGGCTACAAGCGACAGATGGAGGTGTATCAGTGGCTGTTGCGCCAAAACGCGCACCCGGTGTCGAACACCGGTTATTTCGTGTATTGCAATGGCCGCGCCGATGCGACTGCGTTCGATGCCCGGCTGGAATTTGACATAACACTGATCCCGCACGAGGGCGACGACAGCTGGGTGGAGCCCACGCTGAGCCTCATCCATCAATGCCTGAACGACGACCAGCTGCCCGCTGCCGGCCCGGAGTGCGACTACTGCGGGTACGCCGAGGCCCGAGGCGAGGTCACCGGGCCGCGCCAGCAGTCATTGGGTTTCTGAAGCACCCGGCTTATTCAGAAAGATATGAAATTAACCGATCTATTCTGTAGAATAGCTCTATGCACGATCCTGCCCGCCAGACCGAACCCGATCCAGCCGCGGTGCTCACCCGGGCCGTCGCGGAGGCTGCCCGGCGTCTGGGACTGAAATCGACCCGGCTGAAAGCAATTCTTGGGGTCAGCCAGCCAACGGCCTCACGATTGCTGAACGGCAAGTTCACGCTGGCCCCCGGGACCAAGACCTGGGAGCTCGCGGCGCAGCTGGTGCGGCTGTATCGCTCGCTGTCGTCATTGGTTGGTGGCGAGGATGAACTGGCTCGAGCCTGGCTCACATCGCCGAACCGGGCGTTTGACGGCCGTGAACCACTGGCCATGATCGTCTCCGTGGAAGGCCTGGTGCATGTCTGCGACTACGTGGACGCCCACCGCGCTCGCGTCTGAATCGCGTCCCTGGGCCGGCAGTGGCTGGCGCGCGGTCGAAGCCCAGCACCAGGTTGCCAGCATGCGCCTGGTTCGCGGCAATCTTGCCGAGCAGTCCGTGCTAGAGCAGATCCTCGATCAGGCGAAACCACCGCTGCCACAAGCCACCGCCGGACTGCACTGGTTGCTCGCCACACCCTTTCGCTATCCGCCACTGAAATACGGTTCGCGCTTTCGCCGGCCGTTCGACCCCGGGGTGTTCTATGCGGGTGAAAACCGCCGTACGGCCTGCGCCGAAGCCGGCTACTGGCGGCTGCAATTCTGGCTGGACAGCGCCGGCCTGCGGGAACGGTCGGCGGAAATATCGCTCACGCTGTTCGAATGTCACGGCAAGACACAGCAGGCGCTGGACCTGACCCGGCCGCCACTGAATCAAGATCGCGGAACCTGGATTCATCCGCGGGACTACAGCGGCACGCAGGCGCTGGCTGAAGCGGCGCGCGCGGCGAAAGTCGAACTGTTGCGCTATGCGTCGGCGCGCCTCGATTACGGTGTGTGCCTGGCGATGTTGTCACCGAAAGTGTTTCGCGGACTGCGCGGCTTTCGCGGCAGGCAGCAGGGTTGGACGTTGGTGCTGCTGCCGCCGAACCGGGTTGTATGGCAGCGCAACCTGGGCGACGAGAGCTGGGAATTTGCGTGGTAAATGGCCGCAAATGGCGCAAAATCCAACACGATGCCGCACGTGAATCGGATCAACCGGCGCGCGTTGCTGCGATATGCATTCGCCGCAGCGACAACCGCAAGTGCGTGGCCGCTATATGCGCGCAGCCAGCCGGCCATGATGCGTGCCTGGGAGATGGGTGACGCGACGGCTGCCGCGCAGACCGGTTACAGCATTCGTCTCGTGCAACGACCCGTGCCGGAACCCGGACCCGGCCAGGTGCTTATGAAGGTGCATGCCACCGGGCTCAACGCACGCGACCTGTCCTTGATGAGTGGCGTACGGATTTACGGCAGCCAGGACATCCCCACACGCATTCCATTGGACGACAATGCCGGCCAGGTTGTCGCGGTCGGCCCCGACGTGGGGCGCGTCAAGCTCGGCGATCAGGTGGTCTGCACCCATTTCCCGCTATGGGTCGAGGGTGATTGGGACGACGCCACGATGTCCATCATGGATTTCGGCGTGAACACCGATGGCTTCCTGGCTGAGTACGCCGTGGTGCCCGCGCAGGGGCTGGTACGAATTCCGGACAGCATTTCCTCCATCGATGCAGCAACCTTTCCCAACGCGGGCCTCACGGCCTGGCATGCGGTCGTAGTGGACGGCGAAGTACAGGCGGGCGAGACGGTCCTGACACTCGGCAGCGGCGGCGTATCGGTGTTCGGCATGCAGTGGGCGAAGATGCGTGGCGCGCGCGTGATCATCACGTCATCGAGCGATGACAAACTGGCGCGCCTGCGCGAGCTCGGTGCCGACGACACCATCAACTACCGCACGCATCCTGACTGGCATGAAAAAGTGCTGGAGAAAACCGCTGGTCGCGGCGTCGACGCCGTTCTCAATACCGTGGGCATCGGTGAAATGGAACGTTGCCTGAAATCCTGTGCTTCCAACGGGCGGGTGATGCTGATCGGCGCCAATCCGGTGGCCCGCGGTGCTGCTGCCGACAGTGAGAGTAAGCCGGTTGGCATGCAGGACTTTCCGCGCGACATGATCATGAAAGGGCTGACCATCAAAGGTGTGATCGTCGGCAGTCGCTGCATGCTGCAGGACCTGGTGCAGGCCGCCGCGGACCATGACATCCGACCCGTCATCGACCGGGTCTATCCGTTCGAGCAGGCCCTGGACGCCGTGCGTTACATGGCCAGCGGCCAGAAGATCGGGAAGGTTGCCATCGAGGTCAGCGGCTAGCGGCTGCGATACCAGTCGGCGATTTCGCCGCCACTCGCGAGCCACACGTCATGCCGTGACCGGATATGCGCAAGCGCCTTGTCGAGATAGCGGATCCTGAAACCATGGCCGATCAGGAACGGATGCAACCCAATCGCCATGATCCGGCCGCTGGTCTGACCGTCTTCGTATAACGCATCGAACTGGTCGACAATACGCTGCGTGAATTCCTCGCCACTGCCGTTACCGCCGAGAAACACGGCCATGTCGTTGATCTCGATGGAATAGGGCATCGACAATAGCGACCCTTGGCGAACGGTCATCGGGTAGGGCTGTTCATCGTTGGCCCAGTCGGCCACATAACTGATCCCCGCCTCGGCCAGCAAGTCGGGCGTATGCGGCGATTCCGTCAGGCTTGGGCTGAGCCAGCCGCGCGGTCGCGACCCGGTTGCCTTGGCAATCGTGTCGATCACTTGATTAATGAGCTTGCGTTCCTGTTCCTGCGGCAAGCCATTCAGCCACTCGGAGTTGGTGCGGCCGTGACCCATATGCTCCCACCCGAGCGCGCGAGTGGCTTCGACGATGCGCGGGTAGTGCTGACACACGTCGGAGTTGAGGGCGACGGTGGCCGGAATCGAGTGCCGCACCAGCACGTCCAGCAGGCGCCAAACACCGACGCGCACGCCAAAATCCCGCCAGCCGTAATTCAACACATCAGGTGACAGGTTTGCGGTCACCGGGGCGATTGCGGTACCGGGTCGGTCAAAATGAAAGTGCTCGATATTGGGCACGACCCACACGGCCACGCGCGACCCGTCCGGCAGGCGCAGTGGCTCGCGATCGATGATCGGAGAATAATCGTAACGCCCGTGGTCCATCGGACCGCCGCTCCTCCCTTGCCCGGGTTTGCCCCAATCTGACCCTGTCTGCCCGGCAGTCTAATGCCTAGAATGGCTGGTATGAATATCTCGGCGCACCTGCTCCAGCGACTCGAGGTGCTGGGCGTGGATCATGTTTTCGGCATCCCCGGCGACTACATCCTGAGTTTTTTCGATGCGCTGGTGGCCAGCGACCTCGACCATGTCGCTGCCTGCAACGAACTCAACGCCGGGTACGCGGCCGATGGTTATGCGCGTGTCAGGGGGCTGGGCGCGGTCGCCGTCACTTACGGGCCGGGCTCCTTCAGCCTCGTGAATGCAGTCGCCAGTGCCTACGCCGAGCGCGTGCCGGTAGTCGTGATTTGCGGCGGACCACGACGTGACGCGTACCAGACACAGCCGCATCAACACCACCTGCTGCCGGGCAATTACGACGCTTCGCTGCGGCTGTTCCAGGACATCACCGTCGCCGCGCTGCGACTCGACGACCCGGAACGGGCGCCGGCGGAAATCGACGATGCGCTCGGCCGTTGTGTGGCTGAACGCCGGCCGATTTACCTGGAAATACCGGTCGACCTCCAAACACACGGCTGCGCAGCGCCGGCGGACTGGATTGTGCCGCAGCCCGTCAGCGATGAGGTCGAGCTGGCCGCGGCGCTCGGGTCGGTCACGCAACGCTTGCTCGCCGCCCGCAGCTGCGTGGCACTCGTCGGCCAGGAAGTGCAGGCCTATGGACTTCAGAACGAGGTGCGCGGCCTGATTGACAAGACCGGGCTGCCCGTTGCATCCGTGTTCAGCGGCAAGGCGGAGTTCCTGGAGCAGCATTCGCGTTGCGCCGGCATTTATCTCGGCATCGGCAGTCAGCCCGGCGTGCAGGACTTCGTCGAAGGCGCCGATGTGTGCATCTGGCTGGGTGCGGTACCGTCCGACTTCAACAAGGGGCAGTCGCCGACCGCGCCGTCCGACGCCGACAGTGTGATTATCTGGGAAGGCCGCGTCAGCAACGCCGGCCGGCAATTTCCCGGCGTCACGCTGGCCGACATGCTGGCAGGCCTGACGGCGGCAGTGCCGGCTGGTCAGTGGGCCGATTTGGCAGCGCCGGCACAACGATTCGCGCACAAGGCCAGCAATCCGTTCGAACCGAAACCGGACGCGCCGGTCACGAACCAACGGCTATATGATCGCCTGGCGCATTTCATCCGCGCCGGCGACCTGGTTGTCTGCGACGGCGGACCGTCAGTGAACCTTGGCTTCACCCAGTTCCCGCACGGCGCGCGCTACATCAACTCGTCGTATTGGGCATCGATCGGTTCCGGCTTCGGTTTCGCGGTCGGCGCGAGCTTCGCGGCGCACGATGATCAACGCGTGCTGACGATTACCGGCGACGGTTCGTTCCAGATGACCGCGCAGGAACTCTCCACGCTGATTCGTTACGGCAAACCCTGCATCGTCATCGTCATCAACAATTCGGGTTACACGCTGGAGCGCGTAATCCACGATGGACCGTTCAACGACATCCCGGCGTGGAAATATCACCGGTTGCCGGAAGCCTTCGGTGCCGAGCCAGGGCTCGAGGTGCATACCGAGGGCGAACTCGAAGCGGCGCTCGCGCGCGCCGATTCGCACACTGGCCCCGGGCCGCTATTGATCGAGATCCACATGGACGCCTGGGATGTCCCGGAGATTTTCAGGACCATCGGCGCCGAGATGGGCAAATAGGTTGGCGTGACGATGAGTTTCGGCGAGCAATTCTATTTGACGACCCGTAACCCGTGGCGGCGTTTCACCCGCAACCTGCGGCTGTTGGCCTACATCGGCTTCCTGCTGTGGACCTGGTTCACGGTCGGTGGCCGCGTGCGCAACGCCTGCAAGAAAGCAGCCGGCGACGGGAAACCATTCGAAGTCGATGCACTCGCCGGCGGCGAGTTGCTGGGCAAGCACCAGGACTGAGCATGCGTCCGGACAATCCGCCCCCGCCGGTCTATCCCTTTCAATATCGGGAGCAGCCGCGCTCAGGTAATGAGATCAATGGACTGAATGACCCGGCACGCAAGCGCGCGACGCCGGTATTTCATTCCACCGGCCGTGGCGGGGGCCGCCAGCCACTGGCTTGGGAAGCGCTCGACAATTTCTTCAACCTGGTCGCGTCACCGGCCTGTATGTGGCAGGTGGTCCGGACGCTGTGGCAGCGACGCGGTTATGCCGGTCCGGTCGCAGACACACAGGTAACGGTTGACGATCCCGCGGTCATGTCCGAGCAGGTCAAGGCCAAGGCGCTCGAGCTGGGCGCCGGTCTCGCTGGCGTGAGTGTGATCGACGACGACGCACTGTATGACGGTTACCCGGCGCCGCCGTATCGCTACGCGATTTCGCTTGGCATTCCCATGGACCGCGAGGAAATGCTGCATGTGCCGCAGCAGCGGGCGGCGGTCGAAGTCATGCGCACCTATCGTCGCGCTGGCCGCATCGCGATCGAACTGGCGGCGTGGATTCGCTCCCTCGGCTGGCCGGCGCAGGCCTACGCGGATGGCGAAGACGTGTTGCAAATCCCGATGGCGTTGAAAGCGGGTCTCGGACAGCTCGGCAAACACGGCTCGATGATCAGCAAGAAATTCGGGTCCAACTTCAGGCTTGCGGCAGTGATGACCGATCTGCCGCTGGCACTGGATGCACCGGTCGACATCGGCGTCGACGATCTGTGCCTGAACTGTCAGCGCTGCACGAAGGATTGTCCACCCGACGCGATTCTCGATACGAAGCAACTCGTGCGCGGCGTGGAGAAGTGGTACGTCGACTTCGACAGATGCATCCCGTACTTCAGCATGACCGAAGGCTGCGGCATCTGTATCGAGGTCTGTCCGTGGTCTGAGCCCGGACGCGGTCCGCGCCTCTCAGAAAAATTATTGGCGAAGCGTTCCAGTTAGACCCGAACCCGGCGCCGGAAGGCGAGCAGGCTCAATAGTCCGGAGCCAAACAGCCAGATGACTGCCGGGACCGGGACGATAGTAACGCTGGAAGGTGCGCCAATGAGAAGGAGCTGTACCACGTCGCCGGGCAACGTCGCATTGTTTGTTTGAGCGACGAGACCTGCAGAAGGACCGGGACCGACCAGCGACAGATTAAACGTTACAAAACCCGGATTGACGCTGTTGAATGTTTCGTACAATTCACGAGACGCTTCATCGATCGCAATCTGTGCATCCTCCGAGACTCGCTCGTAGATTGATGAATCGGGGTCCGCGAACGTTGAATTGAACTCGAAGGCTCCGCTGCTGGGCCGGAATTCTCTGCCCAGGATTTCGACAGTAGCCGTGGTGACGTCGAACTGAAAGCCTCCCGTCAACTGACTGTTAAATGTGCCCGGCATGACCTCATTGACGATAATTGCAACATTAGACGTTGTGAAGCCGGAAAAACTGGGCGTATCCAGGCCCACGGTCAAATCCGCGGCCGCTTCCGTCAGCCCATTGGAGATTCCGAAAGCCTGATAGTTTTGTGCGTCACCCGTGATCTGAGCGGCAGCGCTGCCGTCAAAGACCCCCCGGAAGCTGATACCCAATGTAAAACCTGCCGTGGCAACTTGCTCGAAGACTAGATCGTTATTCTCGTTGAAGCCGCGCAAACTAATGGAATCGGGATTAATCGGCGCAAGAATTTCAATACCGTACGCCGCCGCAGAAGGTAGCACCGCGACCCATGCAACGACCGCACCAATAAGCTGCTTACGAACGGATTTCATATCTGGATCCCCTTAGTGCTTGTTCTTCCCGGCGATAGATCGCCGGATTCTTCTCCCAGCAACAATAGCAATGTCTGTTAACGACCTGGTTTTGCGCAACCACGCAATCCACTAGGTGAAGCGATGTCTGGCTTATGTTCATCGTTTGGTTCCAGATATCGGTATGTGTTGCACCCGATTTCATGGCCCGATATGAATTCACTAGTTTTGGGAGCAACCATGGTTGTGAAGTCTCGCGCTTCGGCAACGATCCTGGCGGTGATCATGGTCAGCTGTGCTCCCTCAGACGACGCCAATGTACCCGGCGGGCGGGCCCAACATGAGGCCGTTATCAGCGCCGCCGCTAACCTGATTCCGCGACCGCCGTGGTCGCACGGGGACGAGCGCGGCATGGCGAATGCGATCGGGGCCGGTACCTGGTTGCGCTGTGCGCATCACCTGACGCAGTCGGATGCGAAGGTGTACGAACTCTCGCACGTCCGCTCCAATGACATGCCGCAATCGCCTTGGAGCCCGCCACTGACTTTCAAATGGCGCGCGACCGCGGGAGTACCCGGTTACCTCGATGCTTGGCACCCGGGCGAACTCGTCAATGGGGAACCTGGCGCACAGGGCACGCAGATGGACGCGTTTGGCCACTGGGGCGCGCTGTCGGAGCCTTGGGATGGGGAAGCCGAATTCCCTGTAGACACGGTGACCTACTACGGCGGTTTCACGCAAAGCGCAGTCAAACCCACGCCAGAGTCACCGCTGCTGAAGCTCGGTATCGACAAGGTGCCGCCGATCGTGACGTCAGCGGTCTTGCTCGACGCACGCAGCTATCTGGGTGATGGTGAACCGTTGCCGGCGGGTACCAAGATCGAGCCGGAACACCTGAACACGATGCTTGAACGACAGGGTCTGAGCTGGCGCGGCATCCTGCCCGGCGATGTCGTCTATGTCTATACCGGCTGGAGCGACTATTGGAATGATGACATCTACTACCAGGGTGGACCGGGCCTGTCGTACGAGTCGGCGCTGTATCTGGAAGAGCGGGGTATCGTACTGGTGGCCCTCGACAATCCGTTCACCGACGCCGTCAACATCGGTCAGTTCACGGGTGGGCCTAAAACGGAGGGTCCGCCCGAAATCTACACGCCGGTCCACTATCACAATCTGTCACAGGCTGGCATTCATAACATTCAAAACGCCAATCTGCGCACAATGGTCGACGACCAGGTCTGGTTGTCCTGCACGATCATTCTGCCGCTATTGGTCGAAGGTGGGACCGGATCACCAGTGCGGCCGATCGCAATCGGTGCGCCTTGATCGTGGGGGTAAGTCATGTTTGGTGCATTGCTGACGTTTATCTTCCTGTACGGTGTTATTTGGTTGTTCGAACGCAAGCATCGGGACATCGATGCCTTCCTGGTCGCGGTCGCTGTCGTTGTGCCCGTGATCGCGTCCTTTCTCACGAGTATCGGCGCCGGGGTCCTTGGCCTGGGTGCGGCGGGCGCCTGGCTGGGGTTCCTCGTGCTGATCGGTGCGACCTATCTCAGCCTCGCCAAGATCATGGGCTTACCGGGTAAACGGGCCGCTGGCTATACTGCAGCTGTCGTTGTCTTTAATCTTGTCGTGCAGGGTGCGTTTATCGCGCTCGCCAGCTGAGAGTTACAAAATGAAGAAGCTCCTGTTCCTGCTAATCACGCATGGCGCCGTCGGTTTTATAGGTTTTGCGCTGGGCATCTACCTGCTGCCGATCCTGACCGCACCGGAAGCGCCGTCCGCCGTGGAGGTGCAGGCGATGGCTGACGTAGCACAGCTTACCGGCGAATTTCGTCGCGATTTGCAGGACAGTGACGCGCTGCATTGGGGGGAGGGCACGGTCTATGTTGGCCGCGACGCGATTTCGTTGGAGGGCAGCCTTGCGCCCGGACCCGATTACAAGCTTTACCTGTCACCCGAGTTCGTCGAAACGGAAGTCGACTTCAATCGATTGAAGTCGTCGATGGTGCGCGTCGGCGATGTGAAGACATTTGAAAACTTCATCGTGACCGTGCCGAACTCAATCGATCCCGCCAACTACAATGCTGTGATCGTCTGGTGCGAGTCCTTCGGCCAGTTCATCACGGCCGCCAGTTACCAGTAATGCCCGCGCCATCGGCCCGCTCAGTGCTGCGCATTGGCGGCAGCCTGTCGCTGGTGCTGTTTCCGCTGATGTTCATGAGCGTATTCGCGCTGCACATGGAGAGTCCCGCGGAAATTGTGCAGCTCAAGCTGCAGCACGATCCCTATGTAGCGCAGGAAATCATGCAGGGCCTTGCCGATCGTCCGCGCACGCAGCGCTTCTATGTCTTACCTCACATGCTCGGTTTTCTCAGCATGCCGGTGCTGGTTGCCGCGGCGCTGACGCTCGGGTACATCCTGTTTCCGCGCAAGCCGTGGTTTGCCATAGTTGGTGCCGCGATGACGATCGCCGGCGCGGTTTTCATGGGCGGCATGTTGTCGATGTGGTTGGGCTTTGCGGCCATCGGGCGCGTGCCGGCCGAACAGTTCACCGCCGCGACAACGGCACTTGCAGCGATGATTGAAATGCAGGGGCCATTGCTGTGGGCCACGGTTTTGACTGGTCTCAGCCTGTTCGGCCTGATGGTGCTCGCGATTGGACTGTTTCAGAGCGAGCTGGTGCCCCGTTGGACCGCGGTGTTGATCTTCGGTGGCAGTCTCATGATGTCGATCTTTATCGATCTCGATAACCTGATGTTCCTGGGCGCCTCCGCCACGCTGGTCGGTATGGCGCCGATTGCTGCGCGGGTCTTCCGCGGCCGGCTCATCCAGAACTGAGTTACCGCCCCATCAACTGTGACCGGGGTCACGGCGGCCGCGGGCGCCCGATCACATCATTTCCGGATCCTTTCTCACGCGCGGGAGCAGGGCCATGTCAAGGACGATTGGCTGTTTCTGTATGGCTATCAGCGTGTTGCTGCTGACAGCCTGTGGTGGTGGCGGCGGCAGCAGTGCGCCGGCCGTCGGTGGCATACAGACGCTCACGGCGACAGCGCCGATTACGTCGCAGAACGCGCCGATCATTACCCGCTCGGTGCTGGGTGCGGCGGCCGGCAGTGACGGGCTGGCCGATCTCGGTGGCCTCGCCGGACCGGCGGGGGGACTGACGGGCACGATGACGATCAACAATGCCAACGTGGGTGCAAATCCCAACGTGGTGATCGGCCCGCAGACGGAAAACTGCCTGGTGTCTGGCACTCAGACATTCACCGCGGATATCCAGGACCCACTGACCATGACGTCCGGCGACACCTTGGATTTCGACTTCGCCTTGTGTGACAACGGCGACGGCGTGGTCATGAATGGTGGCTTCTCGATGGTCGTGCAGTCTTTTTCCGGTGACCCGTTCCTGGGGGCGTTCGTAATGAATGTCAATGTCACGGCGTCAAACCTCTCGGCGACCGAGAATGGTGATACGTCGACCACCGATGGCGATATGAACATGATCGTGGACACGATGAATACGCCGAGCGTGTCGATCACCATCAGCAGTAGCTCGCTGGTGATGACCGATAGTACCGGCACTGCCACGCTGGCCGGCTACTCGATGTCGGTCGCGATCGATCAACTGATGGGCACGGCGATGTTCACCGTCAGTGGTTTCCTGGAATCGCCCGATTTCACCGGGATGGTTGAATTCACGACCAATGTGCCACTGGACCTGAGTGGTGTCGGCGCACCCACCGGCGGCGAATTCGTGATCAACGGTGCTGATGGGGCTGTGATCACCGTGCGCATTGTCAGCGACCAGCAGATCGAGATCGATGTCGACCTCGAGGGTGACGGCAATATCGACGATATGATTGTGACGAGCTGGGATCAGCTGTTAATGATGTAACCAGTGACGCTGTAACGATTGAGGGCATTCTGCTTTCGGACTGTCCCCAACTCGAACTTGTCAGACGTACAGCGCGATCTCGGCGAGCGCCAGGTCGGCTTCAAAGTCCCGCATCCAGCCCAGCAGCCCAATGCGTCGCAGGTTCGTCGTATCGAGCGGCGCGCGCAGGTCGTTCGGCCGGAAGGCCACCCACGGCAGACGCACGGTCTGCCACGTTGATTCAGCGCGAAACGTCGTCCGATAGGACTGGCTGTGCCAACCGCAGTCCGGCGTGCGCAGATGCACGTTGTAGTCCTCGTCGTTGCCGTGCACCAGCAGTTCAATCCCGCGGTAGGCGGACACGTCGGACCCCTGTCGGAGATAGAGCGCCATCTGGGCAAATCCGCCGCCGTAATCCCGCGTAACCCGGCCGGACATCCGCGCACAGCGCTTGCCGGCGACCTCGGTTTGCTCGAATTTGGCGTCCGATACGCCGCCCATGACGCGGTCCGTGAAGCCGCGCCATCGGGCCCCGTCGATGGTGAAGGGCTCTTCCCCGGTGAAGTCACTGAGAACGAGCCGCTCTGTCGCGGTCGTTTCACGCTGCCCCGCAGCGGAAGCGAGCGAGTAAAAGGGTGCCAATCCAGCCATAACAAGCAGTTTCCGTCGGGTGGGTTGCATAGATGCATTCCTGCGGACGCGCACCGCGCCCCTACACCAAGCATTTCGCCCACCAGGGACAATCGGATCCGCTGCGGCCCCGGCCCCTCTAAGCGACTGTCCCACTTAACAAAATGTGAACCAGTGCCGAATCCGGGCGGGCCGGGCTCATTACCATTGCAACCTGCCTGTAACCAATGGTGTTCGACACGGAGGTCGACATGAATTTCCGCTCGTTTTCGCTGCTTTCCGGTCTCGCGATTCTGCTGTTGCTGATGAGTGGCGCGGCGGTTTCGATGGACATCAAGGAGCGCTTGTTCGCAGATGCCACCGCGGCCCGTGACGATGCGAACGAACTGGATGCCGTGAATCTCGCGCCGGACACCTATGCCCGGGCCGCGCGCGCGTATCGCAGTGCTGAGAAGAAGTTCAGCGAGGCCCGCGCGTTGGATAGCGTCCAGCGCGATCTCGACAAATCCATCAAGGGGTTTGAACAGTCGCAGATGATCGCGGAAATCGCGCAGCAGCGCCTGGGTACCATGTTGAAGGCCCGGGTCGATGCGAAACAGGTCGATGCCGATCAGTACTCCGCGCGCGACTGGAAACGCGCCGAGACCTATTACCGTGACGCGATTGCGCAGCTGGAAGATGGCCGCGGTTCGACAGCGATGCGGCAGGCCGAGTCGGCCACGAAGATTTTCCGCGACGCCGAGTTAACCGCAATCAAGACAATCTACCTGGCTGAGACCGGTATGCTGATCGCGCAGGCCGAGAAGCAGAGCGCCAGGCGCTATGCACCGGAGACCCTGGCGAAAGCGAAGAATCTGCTGGCGCGTGCGGAGGTCGAATTGACCGAAAACCGCTACGACACGGACCTGCCGCGCAGTCTGGCGCGGGAAGCCAAGTATGAAGCACGTCATGCGATCTATCTGGCCAACTACCTGAAAGAGGCCAAGATGAAGAATCGCACCACGGAATCGATGATTCTGGAGTGGGAACAGCCATTGCAGCAGGTGGCGGCCGCGGCCGACATGAATGCGGAATTCCACGAAGGCTTTGCGGGCCCGACCCAGGCCGTGATTGAGTACATTGAGGATCAGCGCGCGGCGGCGCAGGAATTGGGCCAGGTAGTCGCCGATCGCGATGCCGAGATCTTCACGCTCAATGACGAAATCAGCCGACTGACCGAGGAGCTCGGTGGTGCCGCCAGCGAACAGGAGTTCCTGCAGCAGCGGCTTGCCGCTCAGGAACAGCTACGCCAGAAAGTGAAACAGATCGAGAGCACTTTCGATCGTGCCGAGGCGGAGGTGTTCCGGGACTCCAATGAGATCTATATTCGCCTGGTTGGCCTCAGCTTCGCGTCCGGCAGCGCAGACATCGACGCGGCCAATTTTCAGCTGTTGACGAAGGTACAGGACGCGATCCGGGTATTCGACGATAGTGCGGTCATCATCGAAGGCCATACGGATTCACACGGTGCCGACGAATCCAATCTGACGCTCTCCGAGCAGCGGGCGGAATCGGTACGCCAGTACCTGATGGTGCAGATGAACCTCGGCGATGAACGCGTCAATGCGATCGGCTACGGTGAGACGCGTCCGGTGGCAAACAACGAAACGCCGCAAGGGCGCGCCAAGAACCGGCGCATCGACGTGCGGATCGTGCCGAATCCGGAAAACCTGACGGACCTCGCCGCCGCCACGTTCCAGTAAGTCTCGCCGCGGGACCGGCTCCCGGACGCCGGCTGCTAGCCGATATTCTGGAACGCGCGCGTCCAGGCTTCGCGCAGGGCCGGGTACTGTGCCAGCTTCATCATCTGCGGCACCGCCTTCTGCTGTATCTCCATCGTCCTGGCACGCTGCTGTTCACCGATTTCCTGCAGCTCCTCGATCGATGGACGTGGCATTTCCTGCATCTGCTTGGCGATCTCGGCCAATTGCGTACCCAGCGCTTCAATCCTGCCCGCCGCTTTTTCGGCGGACGCTTCGTCGTCCACGCCTTCGAGAATCTCCAGCATCTCCATCATGATTTCCGTCTGCGCGTTGACCGCGTCTTCATAAGAGTCGACGCCGCCGCACGATGCTATGAGCAAGGCAACGCCCGCAACCATCAAAGTTCGCCACATGATTGTTCCTCCCCGGTGACAGCCGCACTATATCAGCCGCCCAACCCGGCGGTGCGTTTGGCGATGGTCTTCAGTGCCTCTGCCAGCAGCCACAAAAACAGCAGCGGCATCAGAATCGTCTGAAACACGAAGATGACGATCAGGTTAATGATGTGCTCCGTGGCGTTGGAGACCCGTTCGCCGAGGCCTTTGAGCCGTTCCTCGACATTTAATGAGTCCAGCGACTGGTCGACCCAGTTGTTGAAACGCTGGAGCATGGACGCGTCTTCGTCCACCGGGCTGGCGGCGACTTCTTCGTTGACGGCCTCGATCTCCGCGCTGGTGGCTTCCAGGGCTTGCACCGCGGCCGCCTGCTCCGCAGCGAGGAAGGTGTCGAACACCAGGGTGCTGGCGATGATCAGCAGCGGCACAGCGAAGCGCAGAAACACCGCAAACAGCAGGAGTTTGATGGCAAGGCCGGCGGAAAAGAACCCGCTCTCCGTGTCATCAGTGCCGCCGGCGGGCCACCAGAGGCGCACCAGTAGAAAGGCCCCGATGAGCAGGAGCAGGGCACTGACACCCCACCAGCTCGTCATGTCCAGCAGAATGTTCTGCAAACCCAGCGAACTGGTTGCGACCAGCATGACTGTGGAAAAGCGCTCCACCAGGTCGTTGATCGGATCGAGAATCTGGCCGAGGCTGAAAATCATGCCGACACCCGCCGGCTCCACCGCGAGCTCGGTCCCCTGGGCGACGGAAATCACGCCGTTCAGCGTGCGAGCGACTGCAAACGTAACCAGCGCCCGGCCAAACGCCCGCTCCGCATACTCCTCGCCGAGCCCGTCGACCGCACCAGTCAATGCCGCCGCAGCCAAGACCGCCACGGCCACGGTCCACAGTAGCTTCGTCCGGTTGCTGTGTGCAGGTGAACTCATCGCATCATGGTGCCGGATTTATGCGGCTACGCAAAATCGGCTGTGCCGCGCGGTCGCGGCACGGGCAGTGCCGTCAGGCGAATGTCCGGCAAAGTCGTCACAAGAGGAGTACAGTTGAGTTGCGCAATGCGTGTTGATCTGGAGATCGGTTTACTTCCACGGGTGAGGAAATCTGATATGGCAACAGTAGACACGTCGAAATCAGCAGAACCGCAGGCCAGGCCTGCCATCAATCCGGCCACCGAGCCGTCGGCGGAAACGAGCCTGACCAATGTCAGCGTGACGCGCGCCAAGCCGAAAGCCGAAAAGAAGGCGGCGCAAAAAGCGCGCAAGATCACTGCTGAAGAGCGTCACCAATTAATCGCCGAAGCCGCCTACATTCGCGCGGAAAAACGCGGCTTTCAGGGCGGCGATCCGGTGGTGGATTGGCTCGAAGCGGAACAGGAAGTCGAGCAACGCTTGCGGAAACGCCCCGACTGACCGATTGCGTTGTTGACCACCGCAGCCCCGCGACCGGCGGGGAAGACGGCTGCTATCGGGCGGCGCGCTGGACCTCTGCCATCACGCGGAGCAGGTTGCCGCTCCAGATTTTCTGGATGTCCGCTTCGGTGTAACCGCGCTTTAAAAGTTCCTGGGTGAGATTGCCGATCTCGCTTACGTCGTACATGCCGTCCACGCCGCCCCCGCCGTCAAAATCCGCGCCGACGCCCACGTGGTCGATGCCCATTACTGCGACCAGGTGATCGATGTGGTCAACGAGTTCTGACAACGTGGCCAGCGGCGGCGGGTAGCGTTCGTTGATGTCAATCAGCGCCGCCCAGAAGCGGTCGCGATTCGCGCGACGGCCACCCGACATACTGGCGAGTTCGCGACCCATCTCGGCGAGGGCTGCCTGACGTTCTGGCGACACGTCGAGAGCTGCGACGTAGTTACTGAGCGCATTGACCTGCACCACGCCACCTCGCTCCGCGAGAGCCTGCAACATGTCGTCGCTGAGGTTGCGCGGATGGTCATGCACAGCACGGGCTGATGAATGCGATGCGATGGGTGGGGCAGTGGTCACCTCGAGGATGTCCCAGAAGGTGGAGTCGGCGGCGTGCGACACATCAACCATGATGCCGAGCCGGTTCATTTCGCGAACGACCTCCCGGCCGAACTCGCTCAGGCCGCCATGAAGGGGGCCTTCCTTGTCAGTGGACGAGTCGCCGAGATCGTTGTTACTCGAGTGCAGCAAGCCGATGTAGCGGGCGCCGCGGTCGTAATAACGCTGCACGTTGTCCAGCTGGCCGCCCAACGCATAGCCGTTCTCCACACCGATCAGCACCGCGTGCTTGCCGGCATCAACGGCTGTCCTGACCGCGGCGGGCGTTGTGGCTAACACCAGCTTGTCCGGGTGCTCGGCGATGAGAGCGTGGATGCTGGAAAAAACCCGGTCCGCCTCAGCGGCCGCGGCGGCGAGTCCGTCGGGAGTCAGCTCGGCCTGATCCACAAACACGGCCCAGAACCCGGCATCCAGTTCGCCAGCGCGAATGCGTGGCCAATCGACGTGGCTCAGGGTGGCCGGGTCATGCCGGTCCAGGAAATTCCAACCCGTCCGGCTCAACATGAGCGGCGTATCGAGGTGAGTGTCCAGTGTCAACGCGCGCGCGTGCACGGTCGCCGCGTCGGTTGTTAACACCTCGGCGGACCGTTCGCAGCCCGACAACGCCATTGTTGCAGCGAAAAACGCAACCGCCAGCCTTTGCATGAGTTCCCTCCCGCGCCCGGCAGCCTATTACATCGTCATGCTCGTAACAATCCGGCTCGCAATGCGCCCGTTCTTTACCCCGTCGCCGTAATCGGGTTAGCGTGAGGGCTGCATGATAGGGCGCATCCTCAGGTTTATTGGCGTCATGCTGCTGGGCGGGCTGCTCACCGCCCTGGCGGGCGCGGTCGTGTTCGTCAACAACCAGCCGGACCTGGAAGTCTGGCACAAGGCAAAACTGACCGAGGAATTCACCGCCGGTTCCCCCCTCGTTAGCTTCGCGGAATATCTTGCTCTCGAGGACCGCCTGTTCGTGCAACTCGATGCGCTCGTGTACGACCGGGTCGGGGAGGCGGATAAGCGCGTCTTCAATCGCTTCCATCGCGACAGCCCATCGTATCCGGGGCGGTTCGCGAGGAACTGGAACCGCAGTTACGAGTTCTCGGTAGACGAACCGGTCATGGGTGCATTGCTGTTGCACGGGATGAGCGATGCCCCCTACAGCCTCCGCAGCCAGGCCGAGGTGTTGCATGCGGCCGGCGCGTGGGTGACCGGGTTACGCATTCCGGGTCACGGCACGGCGCCTTCCGGTTTGACCGATGCCACCTGGCAGGACATGGCGGCTGCCGTGCAACTCGCCATGGTGCATGTGAAAGAAGCGGTTGGTGATCGTCCAGTCGTCATCGTCGGGTATTCCAATGGCGGCGCATTGGGCGTGCACTATGCACTCAAGGCGTTAACCGATAACACGCTGCCAATGCCGGCGAAAATCGTGCTGATATCACCAGCAATCGGTGTCACCCCGTTTGCCGCACTCGCAGTCTGGCAGGAGCGCATCGGCGATCTGCTGGGCCTCGAGAAGCTCGAATGGAACTCAGTCAACGTTGAGATCAACCCGTTCAAGTACGAGTCCTTTGCGGTCAATGCAGGCAACCAGACGCACCGGCTCACAGCCGAAATCGCGCGGCTACTGGATCAGCTCGGCGCGGCAGGCGCACTCACGGGTTTCCCCCCGGTCCTCGCCTTTCAGTCGGCGGTTGACGCCACCGTATCGCCACCCGCTTTGATTACCGGCCTGATGGACAAGTTGCCCGAGAACGGCCACGAACTGGTGGGGTTCGATATCAATCGCCAGGCCGAGATCGAGTACCTGTTGACGGAGGATCCTCGCGAACGTCTGCGACCCTTGATCGCAACACGCAAATTACCGTTCACCCTCAGAGTCGTTACGAACGAGAGCGACGACAGCCCGGAACTGCTCGTCCGCCGATACCCACCGTTTACGATGCAACCCGACGAGCAGCCTCTCGGCGCGCGCTGGCCGAGCGAAGTTTTCTCGCTGTCACATGTGGCCTTGCCGTTTCCACCTGATGACCCGTTGTATGGCCGGGGCGGTGACAAGCAACGCGACCATGTCGAAATCGGCCAGGCAGCATTCCGCGGGGAGCGCGGCGTGCTGGTGGTGTCCGCCAGCGACATGTTGCGGCTGAATTGGAACCCGTTCCACGCCTGGCAGCAGGCCCACATGCTGGAGTTTCTCGGTCTCGAACCGCCGCCCCAGTAATCTCTTCAGCCGCCGTCCAACGCGACAGGCGGCAAGCCCATGATTTCCTTATGTAAAGCGTCAGAATGGCGCCATTACTTGCCGGGCGCTGATTCTTGACAACAGCCAATATTGTTCCTAAATTGCCCAATAATGGTTGATACCTTGAGATTGAGCGCGCTGGCCGCCTGTCGCGCGGCGTTGCGACCCCTGGTCCGGATGCTGCTCAAACACGGCGTGATGCACAAAGAGTTCGTGGAGCTAAGCAAGGAGATCTACGTGGACGTCGCCCGACGCGAATATGGCATTCGAGGCCGGCCCACCAATGTGTCCCGGGTCGTCCTGCTGACGGGCATCGGGCGCAAGGCCGTTACGGCCATTCGTGATCGGCTCGAAAAGGAAGCGCCTGCAGAAGCGCAGGCGCAGGCCGAGGCTAAACAGAATCGGATCGCGCGGGTGTTGTCCGGCTGGCATCAGGATCCCGACTATGTGGATACGCAGGGAAAGCCGCGCGTGCTGTCGCCAACCGGGGCGGCGCCAAGTTTCGAGGATCTCGTCAGGCGCTATGGCGGCGATGTCCCCGGCGTGACTATTCAGCGCGAACTCAAACGCACCGGCGCGATCCGCGTTGGCGACGATGGTGCGGTTGAGGTACTGCGCCGCAATTACCGCCTGGACACCGCGGAGCCCGAAGCGCTGACACGCGCCGGCAGTGTGCTTGCCGACATCGGTCACACAGTCACGCACAACCTGTATCGCGACGAGAAAGAGCCGAGCCGATTTGAAGCGCGCGCCAGTAACGCAAACATTCCTGCCGACGCACTGCCGGCGTACCGCAAATTCGTGTATCGGGAAAGCCAGGCATTCCTCGAAAACGTGGATGCGTGGTTATCCCGTCATGAAGTCACCGACACCGACGCCAAACAGACTGCCGTGCAGCGCATTGGTCTCGGCATGTACTGGATTCAATCGGACACCGGGAGCGAGTCGTCGTGATGTTTGCCGGCCGAAATTGCAACAGCTTGCGAGGCTTGCTCGGGACTCTGGCGCTATTGCTGCTGGCCGGTTGCGGCATTGACCAGGGTGGCTCCCAGGGGCCGCCACCGCCGGGTGCGTCGACCAGCACGCTGGTGCTGTCCGGCCCGATTGCGAGCGTGGCGGGCCTCACTGTCAATGACACCGCGCTGGATACCGCGAGCGCGCCCGTCGTCGTGGGAGGCGGTCCCGCGGTGGCCGCCGATCTGCGCGTCGGTCAGATGATTCGCGCCATTGCCGAGCTGGAAAGCGGCATGATCACGGCGCTCTTCATCGAGTACCAGGAGAACCTGAGCGGCGACGTCGAGAGTATCGATGCCGGCACGGATTCGCTGGTCGTGCTTGGCCAGACCATCCTCACGGACAGCGCGACTCAGTTTGATCTCCCGGGGGTCACGAGACTGGTTGATCTGCAGGCCGGTACACGTGTGCAAGTCAGCGGCATACCGCTGGCCAATGGGCAGATCTTTGCAACCTATATCGGTGCCGACAACGGCATCGAGCCCTTTGAACTCACTGCCATTTTAACGGCGGTCGATCAGCCCGGTCTGACTTTCGACATCGGCGCGTTAACCGTCGACTTTTCGCAGGCGATGTTGCTCGATGTTGTCGCCGGGATGCCACAGGTGGGCAGTATCGTGCGCGTGGTCGGGAGCAACCTGGCCGGCAACGTGCTGGTGGCCGAGCAGGTCCGTGCCGTCCGTCGTCTGCCGGGCGCGTTCAATGCCGACGCCACGCAGATTTCCGACAACGAGCTCGGCGTCGTGGGCGCCGCGCCGGCGAATGCCGATCGCAGTGCCAGTTTTGTCGGTTTCATCACCGTCGAGAACCTGCCTGACAGCGTGTTCATCGGCGACGTGGAGATACAGCTTGATGCCGCGACCATTGTGGTTGCCGGTGTTCCCGCCGACCTGCAGCCCGGAACGCGTATCCAGGTTGAGGGCCGGATCCTGGGAGTTGGAATCGTGCAAGCCGAAGAAATCACGATTCTGTAGGGCGCGAAGACTTCGGCAGTCACCGTGGGAGGTGCAATCATGAGACAACAAGGACGACTGTTGAACATCCTGACGCTGCTGTGCGCAGCAGCACTGGTTGCCTGTGGTGGCGGTGGAGGCGGTGGCAGCGCTGATACCTCCGGCGGCGGGGGCGTGACGACGCAGGAGGCACTGGTCAGCACGCCGATCCAGATGCTGGAACTCCAGGAGCAATCGAGCTGCACCGAGCTACAGGCCTACGTCAGTGAATCCATCGCGGACCTCGTTTTGCAGAATGGCTTTATTGACTGCTTCGACTGCGCCGTCACGCTTGCGGCCGGCGCACCACTGCAGGAGGGCCTTGGCACCGACGCGGGCTCTTTCGATGCGTTCACCGGCACGAATAACCAGGAACGTGGTGTCGACGAACTCGACATCATCGATACGGACAAGAATGGCAACTTCTACCTGATCGATGGTGACCACCTCGTCGTCGCCAATGGCCTGCCGCCGGCAGACCTGCGCGAAATCGCGAGTATCGATCTCAGTGCCGCCGGCCATCCGGAAGGCGTGATCCTCGATCCGGCCAACGAGCGCCTGGTCGTGCTGCTGTCGCAGGTCGGCTGGTTTGGCCCGGTGCCGGCCCTGGCTCCGACACCGTTTCCAACTGACCCGATCACGCGGCTGTTGTTCGTCGATGTCAGTGACCCCGAGAATCCGGTCATCGATCGGCGTTTGAAGATCAAGGGATTCAATATCGCCGTGCGGCGCATCGATGACCGCGTGCACGTGGTCACCCACTTCACGCCCACTATGCCGCCGATCCTGTCCACGGACGTGCAGCTCGTTGACCTGAAGACACGGTACTGGGATGCGCTTGGCAATAGTGATGACACCACCGATCTCGAGACCGAGATCCGGGCCCGGGTTGACACGCTGGTGGCCAGTACCGACATCAACGAATACCTGCCGAGCGTCATGGTGAAAGATGAGGGCAGTGACTACGTTGATGTGGCGGAACCCAACTGCGGCGACATTGCCGTGCCGGACGTGCCACAGCCGTTTGCGCTGACCGGGGTGACCAGCCTCGACAGTGACGGCCACAATGTGTCCCGGCTGATCGTGGCGCGCAATGCCTGGACGGTGTACGCCAGCCAGCGCAATTTGTATCTCGTGCAGACCAGTAACGGCTGGTGGTTCCGGCCGGAGCGCCAGCGTCAGCAGACCGCGGTTCACAAGATCCAAATTGGCGACGGCCGACCGCAATACAAGGCGATGGGTCGTGTCGACGGGTGGGTCCAATCGAGCTACCAGCTGAGCGAATACGACGGCTTTCTGCGCGCCGTCACCACCCGCAACGAGTTCATTCCCACCGAGGCTCGTGTACGCGTCGACAACAATCTGTATGTCCTGGAGGACAACGATGCCCGCCGCCTGGTGGAAGTCGGCGCCGTGGAAGGCTTCGGTGAGAACGAGACGATTTTCAGCTCACGCCTGCTTGGCGAGCGTGGCTATGTCGTGACATTCCGACAGATCGATCCGCTGTTTACCTTTGATCTGTCCGATCCGCGCGACCCGCGACTGGCCGGCGAAGTCGAGATCAAGGGCGTGAGCACCTACATCCATCCGCTCGATGATGCGCACCTGCTGACGATCGGTTTCGACGGTGACGAGAATCGCCTGAACGGCGACTTTCGGCTGCAGATTTTCGACGTGCGCAATCTCGAGGATCCGCGGCTGATACACGTGTTCGTGCCGCAATTCGACGCGCCGAATCATGCGTGGACCGAAGCAACCTACGAGCCGCACGCGTTCGACTACTTTGCCGCAGCGGGTACCCTGACTATTCCGCTGCAATACTGGTCGAGCGATATCAATCGCCACTTCAGCGGGTTTGCGGCGTTTTCAGTCGATGTGGTCGATGGTTTCGGCGTGCTGGGCCGCCTCGATCACAGTGATCTTGCGCGCGATCGTTTCTGCAACGATCCGGCCACCGGCATTCCGGATATCTGCATCGACGGCAGGTACCTGGAATCAGCCAATCCACGGCGGTCCGTGTCGGCCCTGCTGGGTGACACGACCTACATCTATACCCTCTCTAATGTAGGTATGAAGGTCAGCGCCGCCCGCGACTTCAGCAACGCTATCGGCGTGCTGCCGCTGCCCTACCGCTGGGATTGGCCTTGGCTTCTCGCCCCCTGACGTAGTGGGAAGCAATCTGGGGGCGGCTATCGCGAACGGAATCGCGATAGTCAGCCCCGTTTTTTTCGTAGGTACTTCTACCTATTGGGCCAACGACATGTACCCCCTATTAGTATCAAAATAAGAAAATTCTCGGTTTTGAATCAATAGCCAGCCGAGGATTCAGTCAAAGCCAGGGGGACCACATGTCACATACAAGACTAACGGTGGTGCTAGCCGGCATCAGCCTGCTGGGCGCCTGCGGCACATATTCGGAAATGACCACGGAGTCCGGTGAAGCGCCGGTTCTGCCGATTTATTCAACAGTCGTCGTGACGGATTTCGCGGATGCGACCGAACCCAAAGGGCTGGACGACGATGAATTCGTCGCGCACCGGGAACAGCTCCAGGTAGCCGGCCGGCATTTCGCCGACATTATTGCCGCCGAGCTACGGACTGAAGGCCTTTACGAGACGGTGCTGCGCGAATCGACAGACCAGGAAGCACTGGTCATTGGTGGCGAAATCACGCGCCATGTCGAAGGCGATGCTTTCGCACGTTTCATGATCGGACTCGGTGCGGGCAGTTCCTATTTCGATGCAATCATTCGCTTCAGCGACAACAAGAGCGGCGAATCGCTCGGCAAGATGATCATCGATAAGAATAGTTGGGCTCTCGGTGGCGGCATTGCCAGCGGACAAACGGTGGAAGGCTATATGAATAATGCCGCCAACAGGGTGAGTGAAGAGATTGTCGAGGCACGCGAGACGATGCGCACACTCGAAGCCGCAAAGGAACGACAGGCGGCCAGCTCAGATTAACCTTAGTGTGCAGACTATCGCAAAACGGATGTGCGATAGTCTGCCCCGCTTCTTTAACGCTGCGTGACGAGCTGCTCGCGGTGGGCGGTCAAGTCTCTTTCCTGCTTCACCAGCTTTGCTTCAAGCTGATCCACTTCGTTGGCCAGCGTGATGCGCTCTTCGGCGAGTTGTTTTGTGCGGATGATGAGTTGCGCGCGCTCATCGGTCGACATTTCCCCGGCAAAAACAGCCGTCGTATTTCCCGCGAGCTCCAGTTCAATGTCCTTCATGCGGGCCTGCCGGTTCTCGATCTCGCGCGTCGTTGACGCGACCGCGTGTTCAAGGTCGTACAAAATCCGGCCTTCGACATAGCTGTCGTAGAACCCGCCCTCGAGATCGGTCGGGCACACGCCATGGTACTCGCCGCCTCGGGAGCCGATGCGGTAACCATTCGCAGGCTGGCAATACTCACGCAGCCCCGCATCCCGACCGGCCTGATAGGCGGCGAAGTCGGGCGCCACCTCGTGCTTGGCGCAGTTGCGACGGTATTGGCCGAACACGTCCGAGGAGCGGCCGCGCACGCCGTCTTCATAACCTACAGCGCGCCAGTCGGCCAGCTCACATTCGTTGGCGCTCATGCCGCCGCAGCCCCACAGGAAGGCCAGGCCAAACGGCACAATTAGAACTCGCCACATACGCATGGCGATACTCCGTCAATGCTGATCCATCGCTTTACATATCACCAGCGTTGTCGGCAGACAGTGATTCGGCTCACGTAATTCGTCGATGCAGGCCGAGGTGGGCGCCGCTGCCGCGCCCGGAGTTCGTGCTTCAGGCGGCGCGACGACCGTTGGCGGGCGCGAAAAGAGTTTCGATCAAGGTTCGATAGAGGGCCAGTTGTTGCACGATAACCTGTGGCTCTTTCAGCGATTTCGAGAGCACGAACGCCCCCTCGAACGTCGACTGAAACATATCGGCGAGCGCAATCGGGTCAAAGTCGGCGCGAGGTGGGTATTGACGGGAGATGCGCCCGATCAAGGCCGATAACTCTTTCCTGGTTAGCAGGAATTCCGCATTGATGATGGGTTTCAGGTCGTCGTCGAATAGCTGCAATTCGTACACGTACGCAGCGAGCAGGCAGCCGGGATACGGCTCGGTCATGGAGTCGAAGAGTTCGCTGTACAGGCCAATAATGATCAGCAACTGCTGCAGCGGATCGTCGCTCAGTCTCGCCGCGCGCGCCTGGATTTCGCGGAACAGGCTGATCCCATTGTCGGAAAACCGCTGAATCAGGTGGCGGGCCAGATCATGCTTGCTGTCGAAGTGATGGAAGAACGCGCCCTTGGTCAGCCCAAGGCTCTTGATAACAGCATCCAGTGACGTACCGGCATAGCCACGCTCCAGGATCATCGCCTCCGCACGGTCGAGGATGCGCTGACGGGTTTCGGTGCCCTTTCTGCTCATGATTGGCATTAAAGCAGACTACAGGGTATGTTTCCAGAGATCCTCTGAAGCCAAGCAAGAGCAATTTTAACTGATTGTCTTTATTAGATAAAAATAGCCCTGACGAAAACATACCGACAGGTATGTAAATTCTTCAAAGGGCCTCGTATGCTAGTTAAACATACCGATTGGTATGCAACCAACAAGCACAGGGAGACCATCATGTTTGAGACGATTGCAACCTGGACACCGATCCTGATTCCCACATTTCTGCTACTCGATCTCGTCGTACAACGGCGCCGTTACGAGAAGCCCCGCTTCTGGCGCATCCGGGCGTTGGCCGTCACCGTCGCTATTGTGCTGTTCAGCGGTGAATTAGCTGTCTTTTGGAGCCAGTTGCTGGGCGATTACACACTGCTCGACCTGAGTGGGCTGGGCACGATTGCGGGTGCGGTATTCGGTATCTTCGTGTACGAGCTATTCCACTACGTGTACCACCGCTCAGTGCATGAAGTCTCATGGCTTTGGCGGCACTTCGGCCACCAGATGCATCACAGTGCGGAAAGCCTCGATGCCTGGGGTGCCCACTACCTGCACCCGGTCGATGCGGCGATGTTTACCACAGGCGCCAGCCTGGTGTTCGTGCCGCTTTTGGGCTTGACCACGGAGGCCACGATTCTTGGCGCGCTGTTCCTGACGTTCAACGCGATGTTTCAGCATGCCAATATCGCGACGCCGCACTGGCTGGGATACCTGATTCAGCGGCCGGAGAGCCACAACATCCACCACGAGCGCGGGGTGCATGCATACAACTACTCGGATCTGCCGATCATCGACATGCTGTTCGGCACGTTCCGGAATCCGCGCGCGCTCGACGATACGGCCTGTGGCTTTTATCCCGGGGCTTCGAGCCGGATACCGGAAATGCTGATTGGGCGCGACGTGTCTCAACCGTCAGCACCCCCTGCGTTGCCCGCGATCCGCGAGGCCGCATGAAATGCAACCGGCATGACGGCCGATCGGGGCCCCGGTTCTCCGGAACCGGGGCCCCGATTCTTTCCGGGACCAATGACTTTCCATAATTCCCTACGCCATCCCAATCCAGCCGAGCCCTGTGATAGCCTCACAAAGCAGCCCAAAACCTTATTGATTGAGCTGTCTGGGGGTCTGGAATGAGAAGAACACGCGGCTTAACCGCGGCGCTGATCTATGCCGTCTGCTTGCCATTGTGCCTGGTCGGCGCACAGGCGCAGACGGTCGCTGGCGACGAGCCCGTGCTCGGGCCGCCCGAACTGCGAATTCAGCAAAGCGGACTCGCCAGCGGCGCGTTGTCGCTGTGGCAGATTCGCCGGGCGGGTCTGCATGTTTTCAGCGCGCGATTCCGCAAGTCCGATGGTTTCGGCGATGGCCCGGTGGCACTCGGCGGCCGGCCGCTGCTCCAGAACAATGGCACGTTCCTGCGCATCAACGGCCTCGATGCGCAATCCTGTCTGGGTTGTCACGATGAGATCAGTGCAGCGGTGACGCCCGTCATCAAGGGCGTGGGCGGCTCCGCGGGAATTGCTAACTCGGCCATGCCCATGACGCGCGCGATCGACGTGGCCGACTTCACAGGGAATGGATTCGCCGGTTTCGACGGGCGCCTGATCAACCCGCCGGCGCTGTTCGGCACGGGGGGCGTGCAGCTGGTCGCCAAGGAAATGACCACTGTCCTGCAGCAGCAAAAGCAGCAGGCGCTGCAAACGCCCGGCACTGAGGTGCGGCTGCGTGCCAATGGCGTCGATTTCGGCCATATTGTCGCGGACGCACAGGGCAATCTCGATACCAGCGGGGTCGAGGGTATCGACGCTGACCTGGTCGTGCGGCCGTTTGGTCGCAAGGGCGAGTTCGCGAGCGTGCGGGCTTTCGATGTCAACGCGCTGATGTTCCACATGGGTTTGCAGCCGGTGGAGATGGTTGGTGCCGATGTCGACGCGGACAACGACGGCGTCAGCAACGAAGTCACGATTGGCGAAGTCTCGGCGCTGGAGATCTTCGTGACGACACAGGAGCGGCCGCGGTGGACACCATTGAACAGCTACGCTGTGAGCGGCGCGCGTCGCTTTCAGCAGATTGGCTGCGCGGACTGCCATCGTCCGACCATGGTCACACGTAGCCCGTACCTGACTTACAGTTACCCGGAAGTCGAAACCGATCCGTCACAAAACGTCTTTTACTCGGTTGACTTGCGCCAGCAGCCAGCGGGCTTCCAACAGTTTGGACGCGGCATCGTCGTGCCCATGTTTTCCGACCTGAAACGCCACGACATGGGCCCGGAACTGGCGGAAAGTCTCTTCAGCGCCACCGATCAGCAGAATCGGGAATTCATCACCGTGAGACTCTGGGGCGTGGCCGATACCGCGCCGTACCTGCACGACGGGCGCGCGTTCACACTGAACGAAGCCATCCTGTTACATGGCGGTGAGGCCCAGACGGCGCGCGATCGCTATGCGGCGTTGTCCGTTGCAGGAAGGAACGACGTGCTGGCATTCCTCGCCACACTGCGCAATCCGGAAAGCCCCAATGCCGACGTGCTGAATTCGCCGTAGCAGTGTTAGCGGCGTGGTCGCCGGAAACGACTGAGCGCGGCCAACCCACCGAGAAATAACCACACCGCGCCCGGTACTGGCACGTTGCCGCCGAAGTACCACTGCACGCCCTCGCTGAGCTGATCCTGACCGCTCAGGATGCGGATCATCTCGGCTTCGGTCGGCAAATTGCCGAACAGGGTCAGGCCGCTGTGGACGTAGGTGCTGCCGGTGTTCGCATCGTGCACCTGATTCACCGATAACAGGCCGGTTGCGGGATCCAGGATGACGTCGAAGTCCGCCACCAGGCCATTGTCATAGAACACGTTGTAGTGGGTCGATGTCACATCGTCCAGCGCCAGTGGTTGTCCCAGTGCGTCCAGAATCTGTAGTCGATAGGACGCCGGCGCCACCATGTCGGCGAGACCAAAGGTCGTCTCCCCGTCGACCGGGAATTCCGTGAGATCGTAAATCGCGATAACGTCGTCCGTAAGGATCATTTCCTGGGGCACGCCGGTGGGGGCCAGGATGTAGGTCGCGGGTGCCGCGGGAATCACCGGAACGGTCGTGAAGATGTCGGAGCTTCGGAACGACGACACATTGAGCGTCGCTATGACGCTGCGGCCATCGAGGAAACTGCCCACCGCGCTGCGCGGGTTCTCGGTGTCCATCGGGTCGAGCAATGCCCACTGCGGCCACTCGCCCACGGCGTGGGCCGCCGGCGCAGCCAGACACAAGGCAATCAGAACAGGAATAATGCGTGAATACATGGCGGCGCCCCTTTAGTGATCGTTATCAAGCCGCGTGGCCGCAACGGCCATCCCCTTATCACCCCTTTTCTTACACCGATTCCGAATCCGGGACAACTGCGGAAATTACGGAGCGCGCTGGCACGGCGGCCTGATGCTGCAAACGCTCAACGGGGCGGCAAGTGCCCCAGCTTCACGTAGACCAGCGCGCCATTCGCTCCGGTATACACCGTGTGTTGACTGCCGGGCGGGCTCCGCACCCAGGTGCCGGCGGGGTACTCGCCAAGTTCGTCAAAGTACTTGCCCTCGAGCACCAGGGCCTCTTCACCACCGGGATGGTCATGCGTCTCGAAACGAGTATGTGGCGCCAGCCGGGCCAGCAAGACCAGCTCGTTGTCGTATTGATGCAGCTGCACGACGTCGAGCCCCGGTTCCGGTCCGGGCGTCCAGGCGCGATCCTCGACCCGGATGGTTTTCTGGTCTTGATCGTCTGGCTCGAACTGCCGCAGTTTCACGAAGATTACGGCGCCATCCGGGCCAACTCTCGGCGCGTGTGAGGTGCCAATCGGATTGCGCACGTAGGTACCCGCCGGGTAACTGCCATGTTCGTCGCCGAATTCGCCGTCCAGCACCAGGTACTCCTCACCGCCGCCATGTTCATGCGGAGGAAACGTACTGTTTGGCGCATAGCGCACCAGCGACGTGGCACGCGCGACCTCATCGCCAATGCGATCGAGCATCATACGTTCGACGCCCGCGGCCGGCGAGCGGACCCATGCGTAGTCTTCCGATCGGATCACGATCAATTCGGCGAAATCCGCATTAAGACGCATCCACAGTCTCCTCGTGCAAGGCCGCGAACTCCGCTTCGGTGTACCGCGGCGTGATGTGCTGCGGGCAATTCCAATCGAAGGCTTCGACCGCAATCACAAAGCCGCGTTCCACCCGGGCACGATAGTCGTCAATTTCGAGCTGCGCCAGCATCTTGGGGTCATCCTCGATGATCCTGACCCGCCCCAGCAACTTCAGCCGCAGGCGGTTCGGATAGTCCATGAAAATCAACGCCACGCGATCGTTGTGCATGAAGTTGCCGGTGCTGACGTACTGGCGGTTGCCGCGGAAATCGGCGAAGCCGATCGTCGCGTCGTCCAGTACCCGCATGAAACCGGCCGGTCCGCCGCGATGCTGCACGTAGGGCCAGCCCGTCTCGCTGACACTGGCCATGTAGAAACTGTCGCGCGCTTCGATAAACGCCGCTTCTTTGTCGCTCAGCCGATGATTGAAGTCGTCGCCGGCCGCCATTTTTGCGTAAGCCTTGCGACTGCCGTTTACTTCCTGGATCGACTGCACGTTCGGTGTGAACGCGATTTCGGCGAACTTGTGACCCATGATTTTTCTCCAGCTTGAGTTATCGCCGCACGGGCCCGGGGGTATTTGGACCCGTGCGGCAATCTCCGCTCAGGATGCAAGTTTCAATTCCACTCTCGGGAAGTCGATATCCACGCGACTGGCCTTGCCAATGATGTTGGTCAATACGTTCATGCCAACATGCGTGATGATCTCGACGATCTCCGCCTCGCTGTAACCGGCGTTCCGAACTGCCAGCAACTCGGCGGTCGTGACTTCGCCGCTATGCTCGACCAGCGCGCGGGCGAACTTCACGGCTGCCGCGGCCCTCTCGTCCTGGCTGGTACCGGCGCGATTGGCTTCAATCTCGCTGGCGCTGAGCCCGGCCTTGCGGCCAATTGCGGTGTGTGCCGACACGCAGTATTCGCAAGCGTTTTGCTGCGCGACTGCCAACGCAATGCGCTCGCGCGTCTGCGGGTCGAGGCTGCCTTCACTGGCGATGCCATGCAGGCCCAGGAATGCACGCAGCGCTTCCGGGGAATTCGCGAGTACCTTCAGGAAGTTCGGCACCATGCCGAGCTGGCCCTGGATCGCGTCCAGAAGTTCAGCCTGTGCGGCGCTCGCCTGGTCTCGTTCTACAACATTGATGCGACTCATTTTTCGATCTCCTCTGTCAGTTCCTTCGTTTTGGGCTTGCCGCCAATGGGCGACGCAGGGGACTGTGCCTAATTCCGCTGATGAGTTGAATCAGTTAAAATCGGAAAAGATTATTCCGTTTAGTGGAATACTATGGATCGTTACCGCCAGATGCAGGTATTCGTCGCGGTGGCCGAGGAGGAGGGCTTTGCGGCGGCGGCCCGCCGCCTCCGGAGCTCGCCGCCGGCGGTGACCCGCGCGATTGCCGGGCTCGAAGATGATCTTGGGGTGCGCTTGTTCGATCGAAGTACCCGATACGTGCGCCCGACCGATGCCGGACTGCGTTACCTCGACGATGCGCGCCGCATCCTGGACGACATTGCCGCGGCGGAGGACTCGGTGGCCGGGATCAATGCGGAACCGCGTGGCGAACTGGCGGTCACAGCGCCGGTCCTGTTCGGGCGGCTGTTCGTGATGCCGGCAATTGTCGACTACCTGGAGCGCTTTCCGCAGGTGCAGGTGTCAGCGGTGCTGCTTGATCGCGTGGTGAATCTGCTGGAGGAGGGGCTGGACGTCGGCGTCCGCATTGGCGAGCTGCCCGATTCCAGCATGCGTGCCCTGCGCGTTGGTGCCGTGCGCCAGGTACTGGTCGCCGCGCCGGATTATCTCGCGCGGCACGGCCGACTGGCACATCCCGACGACCTCGAGAACCACACGTTGATTGCATCCAGCGCCGGCAGTATGGCACCCGGCTGGCGATTTCTTGACCATGGTGAGCAGCTGATTACCCGGCCGCGGCCCCGCCTGGTCGTCACGACGAATGACGCTGCGATCGAGGCAGCGCGTGTTGGCTTTGGGATTGCGCATCTGATGTCGTACCAAGTGGCCGCGTGTGTCGCCGCCGGCGAACTCGAAATCCTGTTGCCGAAATTCGAACCGCCGCCCAACCCGGTGCATATCCTGCATCGCGAGAGCCGGCATGGCTCGCCCAAGGTCCGGAGCTTTATTGATGCCCTCGCGGAGCGGCTCAAGGCTGAACCGGCGCTGCATTGATTTAACATAATGCTGCCAAATCTTGGGGAATTGCATCCCCTTCGCTCGGTCTCTAGCATTAATTGTGCGCAGGTTCGGAGCTTTGCGCGGGTCGCAAAAACACCCGCCTTCAGGGTGGGGAGAATCAATAGGGGGCGACAGCTATGTCTTTACGTGTTCCGGCATTCCTTGCCACGGTCAGTTTATTCGCGGCGTCCGCAGTCAATGCAATCACGCTCGACTTCAGCGAATTCGATATCTCCGAAGACGTTGGCACGGGTCTCACGCTGCCGGACGCGACGATTACCGCATTCGACGGCAGCATCCAGGTGCGGCAATTCAATCAGCAGAGTTTCTGCTTCATCACAATGGACGGCTGCACCGGCGCCGGCTCGCTGGCGTTTACCCAGCCGGTCGTAAACTTGACCCTGGATGTCTTCGGCGTTGCACCCGGCGAGACCGCGACGATCGAAATCCTCGGATCGGTTGGCCTGCTCGATACGGTAACCGTTACTGAAGATGGCGTCGTCGATCTGTCGTCCTACGGTGTGATCACCGAACTCGTCATCGATGCGGCCGACTTCGCATCCGGTTCCGCCTACCGCGACATCACGTTCGAGATTGTGCCGATACCGGCGGCGCTCCCGCTGATGCTGTCGGCATTGCTTGGCAGTGGCTGGTTCTTCGCGCGGCGGCGATAGCTTTCAGAGTTCGGCGTTCGAGCGCCGCTGCTCACTGAGAATCTCGCGAACGGTATCCAACGGAATCAGGTTGCCCTGACCGATCCCGGGGCAAAACTCCGCAATCGCTGCCCAGCGCTTCGCCGGCATGTTCTCGGGCCAAAACGGCCAGGTTCGGCACTGGGTGGGGCGACCGTCGTACACAGCGCAGCGTTTGCCATCCAGAAAGACGCAGTCGCCGTTTTTCATGTCGAGATGAAACAACCCCTCGGTCTTGATGCAGTACCGCCGCGTGAACTGCTGCGTCTTGATGCCGAGCGTCGCTGCCAGCCGCCGCCGGTCGGCTAACGTGACGTACACATAGCCATACTCTCCGTGCGACACGCAGCAATTGCCGCTGCCCTGGCATTGGAAACGCACACCTGCGCGCGGAATGTGGTCGGGCATGGGTTCTTCCGGGTTGAGTGACTGCGCCGCTCAGTGTAGGCGGAAACGCGCTGATGTGTCAGTTGACGCATCCAAATCGACGGACCTGACGAACAATTTGGCCAATGGGGTGGATCTAACTGGAGCCATGCCATGGAAGTTATATCAGTTGGACAATACGATTTAATCTACAACGCTTTTTCCTTCACTATTGCAGCAATGGGTGCTGCGACTCTGTTCTTTTGGTTGGGCCGTAGCCAGGTTGCACCGGCATACAAGACTGCCTTGACGCTGTCCGGGCTCGTCACCGCCATCGCGTTCTATCACTACGTGCGCATCTTCGACAGCTGGGATTCTGCTTTCGAAGTTGTGAACGGCAGCATCCAGGTAACTGGTGTCGCCTTCAACGATGCTTACCGCTACGTCGACTGGTTGTTGACTGTGCCGCTACTCCTGATCGAGTTGGTGCTTGTGATGCGCCTGACGCGGGCCGAGACCATTTCGAAAGGTACGCGACTCGGCGTGCTGGCGGCCGTAATGGTCGTGCTCGGGTACCCGGGCGAAGTGGCGACCGACGCCGGTACACGCTGGTTGTGGTGGGGTCTGGCAATGATCCCGTTCGTCTGGATCGTGTACGAGCTGTTCGTCGGCCTGAAGAAATCGATCGAGGCACAGCCGGAAGGTGTGCGCGGCCTGGTGAACGGCGCTCGCTGGTTAACGGTGCTGTCGTGGTCGTTCTACCCGGTGGTGTTCATCTTCCCGATGATCGGCTTCACCGGTGGTACCGCGGTGACACTGGTGCAGGTCGGCTACACGATTGCTGACGTTGTCGCGAAAGCCGCGTTTGGTGTGCTGATCTACATGATCGCAATGCGCAAGTCTGAGCTGGAATACGGCCCGCGCGGCGCCGTCCAGCAGCCGGCCTGAGTCCGGTGATCCGAAGCAGCGGGGTGGCAGGACGCCGCCCCGCTGCCTCATCAAATGTCCGCTACTCGATTACACTCGCGCCTCTTTTGCATCAGCGCCGCCGCCCTGATCGGGGCAGCGTTGGCGGGTTTCAATGGGGCCTCAGCGGTGAATGCCGCAGTCCTGACCGCCGCCGTCGGCACACTCGGCGTTGCCCACGGCGCCTTTGATCTCATCCTTGCCCGTCGCGTTGGTCTATGGCGCAATCGCATCGAGCTGATCGCGTTCTTCATGCTCTATGCGCTGCTGGTCATTGCGGCTCTCCGCGCCTGGTTGCTGTTTCCCACTGTCGTATTGCCGGTCTTCCTGGCGGCATCGGTGTGGCACTTTGCGGGAGACTGGTCCGGGCGCCTGCCGGTGTGGCAACGCTTGATCGCGGCTGCCGCGCTCGTGGTTTTACCCGCCTACGCGCATCCGGAAATCGTCAGTGAGTTGTTCGGTTACCTGGTGCCTGCCGCCGCCGCCACAGACCTGGTCGCAACGCTGCGCGACCTCGGGCGCGTGTTGCTAATCGCGATTGTGCCCGTGACGCTGCTGGCCCTTCGCCAGCACCGGCAGAGCGGTGTCGAAATCGCCGCCGTCACCGGACTGGCCCTGGCCTTGCCACCACTGCTGTTTTTCAGCGTGTACTTTGTCGGTTTACACAGCATCCGCCACAGCCTGCACGCACTGCAAGAATGTCATCACGAACGCGGCCTGGCCCTGCGGAGCGTTGTACTCCTGACGGCCGGTACTATTGCAGTGGCGACCGCGGTGCTTTTCCTGTTGCCGGCACCGCAGCTTGAGGCGCGGCTCGTTCAGGTGGTTTTCATCGGGCTGTGGTCGTTGACCGTGCCGCATCTGACATTGGTTCCGACCGCGCGCTGGTTGCGGGCGACTACCGCGCCGTCCGACGGCCCTTCGAGCCGCTCGAAGGGAATGCTCGAAAAGAACCGCTATTGCAAAACCGCTCGCATCGCTAGCATTTAGGCGATCACCAATGTCTGGAGGGACTATCGACATGGATGCCAAGCAACTGCTCGCGAAGTTTATGAGCAATCCGGCGGCGAGTGGCCTCGCCGGTGGCGCACTCGGCGGCGGGCTCGTCGCCGCGCTGAGCTCGAAGAAAGGACGCAAGATGCTCGGCGGTGCCGCACAAGTCGGCGGCCTCGCGGCCCTCGGCGGACTCGCCTATCACGCGTGGAATCGTTACCAACAGGGTCAGGGCGATGCCATTCCCGCGGGGCAGCCCGACGCACCTGTCGTCGATACGGCGCGCCAGCGTTTCATACCCGCGCCGGAACAGACGGATACGCAGCAGCGTTTGAGCCGCAACCTCATTGCCGCAATGATCGTGTCGGCGCGCGCGGATGGCGCAATCGACGACCAGGAATGGACGCGTATCGAAGGCCGCATGGCTGAATTTGGCCTCGGCGACGATGAGCGTGACCTGGTCATGGATTGGATGCGACAGCCGGCGGAAGCATCCCGGATTGCCGCATTGGCGCAAAACTCCGAAGAGGCGGCCGAGCTCTACCTGGCGTCGTTACTCGCAATCGACAAGGATCATTGGACCGAGCAGCGCTACCTCGAGCAACTGCGCGAGCAGCTGGAGATTCCGCCGGAATTCGCCACCGAACTGGAGCGCGCCGCGGCCGGTGGCGCCGCGCGCGCGGCAGCGTGATAATGGGTGCTCTCGCTACAGTCGCAGACGCACCGGGGCAGAACATGACAACAACACCCACGGTTCATCCCAACTGGCCAGCGCTGCCCTTCGATCAATGGGCTGACACGGCGGCAACGCTGCACATGTGGACGCAGATCATCGGCAAGATCCGCATGACGCAGTCACCATGGCTCAATCATTCGTGGCACGTGACGCTGTATGTCACGCCGCGTGGACTGACCACTGGCATGATTCCGCACGGCGAGCGCACGTTCAGTATTGATTTTGATTTCTTCACGCATCAGTTGCTGATCGGGTCCTGTGAGGGTGGTATCGAAACCGTGCCGCTGGAGCCGCGCACCACCGCGGACTTCTACCGCGCTGTGTTGGCGGCACTCGCGGAGTTGCAATTGCCGGTTACCATCAATACGACCCCGAACGAAGTCGCCGATGCGATTCCGTTCCCGGAGGATACGGTGCACGCCAGTTACGATCCGGATGCTGTCCATCGTTTCTGGCAGGTGCTGTTCCAGGTGGACCGGGTGTTCAACGAATTCCGCGCGCGTTACAGCGGCAAATCGAGCCCGAGCCATTTTTTCTGGGGCAGTTTCGATTTGGCAGTCACGCGTTTTTCCGGCCGGCCGGCGCCGGATCACCCGGGCGGTTTGCCGAACATGCCGCTATGGGTTGCGCAGGAAGCCTACTCGCACGAGGTGAGCAGCGCCGGTTTCTGGCCGGGCGGTCCCGACTTCCCGGAAGCGATTTTCTACGCCTACGCTTATCCCACGCCCGAGAGTTACAACAAGGCAATTGTCGAACCGCACGAGGCGAACTGGAACGGTGATCTCGGTGAATTCGTGTTGCCTTACGAGGCGGTGCGCACGTCATCCGATCCAGACACCACGTTGATGTGTTTCCTGCAGAGCACGTTCGACGAAGCTGCGGCGCTGGCGCACTGGGACCTGGACACGCAGAAACGGCGCCACTTCCCGGGTTGAATTTGCTCATGCCTGTGCCGTGTCGTCGTCGCGACGGGCGGTCAGCGCAAACCAGTCGATATTACGGGTCAGGAACATCACGGTCGCAAGTGCCGCGAACAGCAGCGTCGTGCCGGCCAGCAGCGCGTGGTCCTGGTTCCGGAGCACCACGTAGAGATAGCCGTAAAGCGATGCGAGCAGCACGGCCATTGCGGCCGTTCGCAATCGCCCGCGCAGCACCGGTACGCAGTACAGCAGGATGGTGCCAACGATGGTGATGGCGGCCAGCGTGTATGCCGGACCAAAGCCGATATGTTCGGCGAGCGACAGCTCGAGCAAGTAAAACAGGCTCAACGCGGCACCGACCAGCAGGTATTGCAGCGGATGAATCGCGACCTTGGTGAGCACATCTACAAGCCACAGTGCCGCAAAGGTCAGCACGACGAACAGGGTCGAATATTTCACACTGCGCTCGGCCATGCGGTAGGCATCCACGCCGGGGATGAAGGCTGTGCCGAAGGCAATGGTTTGCAGCTCGGCTTCCGGCGGGTGTTCTGCAAACCACGCAATTGGAATCGTGCGACCGAGATAGGGCACCTGCCAGCTCGCGGTAAAGCCGGCGTCGTGCACGTTGCGTTCCGTTGGCAGCCAGGCGCCGCTGAAACTCGGACTGGACCAGTCGGACGTCAGCGAAACACTGGTCGCGCGCCCCAGTGGCAGAAAGAACAGGCTCTTGCTGCCATTCAACTCGACATCAAACGCGAACGCAGCGGGTTCGTCAGCCGCCGGCAACGCGAGCGGCGCACGCAGCCCCCCGGTCGAGCCGTCGGCCGCCAGGGTCGGTTTGAATTCGAGTTGTTCGTTTTGCCATGACACCGTCGAGATTCGCTGCAGCGAGCGTCGATCCGGCAGTTCGAGCACCAGCGCCAGGTCAACCAGTTCAACACGCTCGGCATCGAGGCCGAGCACGGTCACATCCGGCAGCGATATCTTGCCGCTGACAGCCAGCTGTGCCCGATACACGGGAAACTCGTAGATCCCCCGACTCAGGACCTCGGTAGTCGTGGACGCATTCACCACGAGTTCATCAGGGAGGAACACGACATCGCGAAATACGCCACCGCGAGTCGGCTGGCCGCCAATCTGGTAGGGCGGATCACAGCGATAGCGGGCCACAATCCGGGGCCCCTGGAACGTCTGGCTACCGCCCCAAAGCGCGGAAGTCTCGCGGCCGGCGGATTCCTGGTAACGCGACCGCTCCCGGATGACGTCATGCACCATCGCGGCCGGGATCTCCAGTAACAGGACAATGACGCCAATAAAGACCACCCGGCCAAACTGGCTGCCGGTCAGGTTTTCGAGGAGGTTTCTGCGCATGGGTCTCTCCAGCAGTCAGGCAGTGGACGCAAGCAGGCGGCCGAAGCGCCGCTCGCGCCGGGTAAATTGATGCAGGCACTCGGTCAGTCGTGCCGGCGAGAAGTCCGGCCACAGGCAATCGAGAAAAATCAGCTCGGCGTAGGCGCATTCCCACAACAGAAAATCGCTCAGCCGCTGTTCGCCGCCGGTGCGAATCAACAGATCCACATCCGGGGCCGGCAGGGTGCAATGCATGCCCGCTTCGAGTTGTCGGCGAAACACCGCGCGACTCAGCTGGCCGATATTGCGACACCGTCCCGCGGCAGTCAGCAAACTGTCGCGCGCCGAGTAATCGATGGCGATGCGCAATTGCAGTCGCGTGCCGTCGCGCGTGGCTTGTTCGGCCGTATTGATCGCGTGCAGAAGATCGGGAGCGAGCCGGGCCCGGTTGCCGATGATGTTGATGTGAACGGAGTTCTCGACGCAGTTCGGCAGTTCCGCCTGCAGATACCGTTCGAACAGCCGCAGCAGCGCCGTCACCTCGGCCGGCGGGCGATCCCAGTTATCAGTCGAAAACGCGTACAGGGTCAGTACGTCAATGCCCTGTGCCACCGCGCACTCGACGATGCGGGCCACCGCGCGAGCGCCCTCGACATGGCCGGCGGCGCGCGGCAAACCGCGTTGCGTTGCCCAGCGGCCATTGCCATCCATGATCATTGCGACATGCATATCGTTTCACCAACTACTTTGCAATACAGAGTAAATACTCAAAAAAAGACTCAGCTGCCGCGGGTCGCGGCGATCACCGCTTCCATGTGGTCCAGGTAACGGTTCAGTGCCTTGCGGCCTGCAGCCGTCAGGCGGAAGACGGTTTTTGGCCGGCGCCCTTCAAAGCCCTTGCTGACCTTGATATAGCCCGCATCCTCGAGCTTGCGCGCGTGGGCGCTGAGATTGCCGTCACTGGTATCGAACATTGTTTTCAGCGCGTTGAAAGGCAATTCGTCGTTTACCGCCAGTGCGCTCAGGATGCCGAGTCGAACGCGTTCGTAAATCAGCCGGTCCACGTGTTTATCGTCGGCAACGCTGCTCTTGCCTGGCACCTCCTGCAACCGCGCGCGCGCCGATTTGCGCGTGCCCTGCGTGGCGCGTTTGGCTGCAGCCGCGCGGCTAGCCACGATGCTGCCTCGCTAACAGCACGCCAAACACCAGGTGTAACCCGCCAAAGCCGGCGCCAAGTAACCAATTTTCGATGCCGAATGGCGCCACGAACGCGAGCATGCCGAGCAACATGAAACACGCGCCCAGCGTGGTAATCAGCGGTAGTGACACGACGCTCGCGGCCATCACGCCGCAGCCGTAAAGCAGCAGCCAGGTCCCCGGAATCAGCGCGTCGAGATTGGAGTAGGCCAGCACAATGGTGAGCACAGCGCCGGCCAGCAGCGCCGGGGCGAGTGCCAGCACGAAACGCTTCGCCGGGCCCGTGTAGATAGTGATGCCCGCGGCGACCGCCTTGTACCAGATCAGCAAGCTGCCGGTCAGCGCGGCCAGGGCCGCGGCAACCAGCCAGATCATCAGCCAGTGAGACGCCAGCGCCGGCAGGCTTGCCAGCAACGCTGCCAGCACGCCAATCGTGCCCATGGTGATACCCGCCGTGCCCGGCACGGCCGTGAACGACCCGGCACCTTCCATGGTCTGGCGAATGAATTCCAGGTTGCCCAGCGCCTGGCTGTGCAGGGACTGGACCTTGGCAGTGCCGTCCGGCTTGGCCGCGGGTGTATCCATTGGTGGCGACTCTAGCGCCGAGTGATTGAGACGGTCAAGTACTTTGCAACATAAAGCAAACGGCAAGAGTCAACCGGGCAGGTAAGTGTGATGCGGTTCCCGTCATTAAGTCAGCAAGTGAACCGAAAATCCGGGAATCGGTCTAAACTACTCGTTTCCACAGGCATCTGATTTCTAATGAATAAACAAGAACTAGTGCTGGTCAGCCTGCTGCTCGTGAGCGTCGCTTTGCCGGCCGCGGCGACGGATGTCTACAAGCGCGTCAATGCCGATGGCGTAATCGAATTCAGCGATCGGCCCATGGAAGGTGGCGGGCGCGTGAGCCTCGATCCGAACGTGATACCGACCCGGCCTGTGCCGCGAGTGCCGCGGAGCCGGTCTTCGAGCGGTGACGACACGCCGTCTCGGCCAAGTGGGGCAACCGGTGGCACCGGCGTGGATACTGCGGTCGCCAACCGCACCACCGGCCGCACGCGGGGTAGCAGCACGTCGAACATGAACCGGTCGTCCAGTCGCTCGAGCCGCAGCGGCACAGATCAGGCAACGCGGCAAAGCCGCGGCCGCGGTAGCGCCGATCGGTCAAATACGCGGGGCACCGGCGCCAATCGCACCAGCGGTCGCAGCGCCGGCACCAGATCGGCCGCTCGACGCGCCGCCCCACCACCGCGACGCCCTAACCGGGTGGCGCAACCGAACCAGGAAGAACAGCTGCCAGCACTCGAGGCAGATACAGCGCCGGGCCGCGCGCTGCGGAACGTAGCCGCCGGCGGTGGCGGCTAATGAGAATTCCGCGACAGTGACCGCAATTCGAGGTTAAGGTTAGTGCCCCTCAACGGCGCGGCCTCGAATTACAACAGAACTACGCTGGTCGGAAATCTGTGAATATCGGGAAATCGCTTGTTAGCGGTCTGGCCTGCGGCCTGCTGTGTGCGGGCTGTGCCACGCAGCCAGACCCGGAACCGCGACTGGAAGTCGTCGCCGAGCTGAGTCAGGGGCCCGGCAACATCGCGGTGACGCCGGACGGCCGGGTGATCATCAGTCAGCACCCTCTTTATCGTCCCGAGCTTCGCGTCATCGAACTGCTGCCGGATGGCAGCGTGCGGCCGTTTCCGAATGCCGCCTGGGCGGCCGAGCGCAACGACGAAGATATCGGCCTCGACGGCGTGCTCGGCATCCAGGCCGGCGCAGACGGCATCGTGTGGATGCTGGACAACGGTCGCAAGAGCTCCCGACTGGTGGCGTGGGACACACGCGAAGACGAACTGCACCGGATCATCGAGGTAGGTGCGCCGGCCCGTGCGCGCGGTTCATTTTTCAACGACATTGCCATCGATCCGGTCCACCGCACGATCTATATCAGCGATGCGAGCGCCCGCAATCCGGCGCTGGTCGTGGTCGACCTGGAGTCAGGCGCGGCGCGGCGAGTCCTGGACAGACATCCGTCGGTGATGGCCGAGCCGATTGCGATGGTAATTGGCGGCAATACCTACGGCGTTGATAAAGACGGCCAGCCCCGGGGGCAAATCGGCGTCGATGGCATCACCATCGATCCCGCGTCGGAGTGGGTGTACTACGGCGCCTCGCAGAGCGAGGACCTGTGGCGCGTGCGTGCCGCCGACCTGGCGGACGACTCGCTGACCGATGCCGAGCTGGCCGCGCGCATCGAACGTTACGGCGATCGCCCGGTCTGTGACGGCATCACCGTCGACAGCGCTGGCAATGTCTATATCACCGATCTCACCGGTGATGCGATTGGGGTGACCGACGCTACCGGCGCCTACCGCGTGCTACATCGCGATGAGATGCGACTGCGCTGGCCCGATAGCCTGGCCTTCGGACCGGATAACTATGTCTACGTGGTGTCGAATCAGCTGCACCTGTCGGCACCGTTCAACCGTGGTAAAAACCTCGCCGAACCGCCGTTCTACGTGCTGCGTTTCAAGGCGCTCGCGCCCGGCGCGGTGGGGCGTTAGCGGCGCAGCTCAACGTACGGCGGGCACGACATGCTCGCCAATCACCTGCAATGCGTCCATCGGTTCATCGTGCAGGCGCAGTGACAGTTCCGTGAGCCCGCTGTTCGCGAATTGTCGAAAACGCACGAGCTGTGATTCCAGGTCACCCAGGTCCCCGGCCGACGCCAGGCCGGCAATCAGGCGATCAACAATATCTGCCGGGACGCCGTCGATCTTGCCCGAGCGGGTGAAGAATGCTTTCCGGAAGTCAGGCCAGTGGTCGAGCACGAGGTCCGCTTCGTCTGCATCTCCGAGCAGCATTGTCAGTTCCGGTTTCAGTTTGCCCATCAGCGCGCCGCGCAGGAACAGTTCACGGCGTGCCTCGTACATAGAGGCTTCGCGGTCCGGTTTCAGGTGCCAGGCCCAGAAATTGCCGACGCGAAAATCCTCGACAGGTTGCGCGCGTTTTGCCAGTCCGGCCCGCACGTTCTCCATGGCGGCCGGCATCATGTCGAGCGTGAAGTCGCTGAGCTGCAGGCCGTCGGCGACGCGCGCGCCCATGCGGATCATCATCGGCGCGCTGCTGCAGGAATACAGCAGTGGACCATCGTGCTGCGCCCAGTCCATCACGAACGGCCGCTTGATCACGAACGCGCCACCGTCGTAACCCATGGTGAGTTGGCCGGTGCGTGCGTGCTGCATGATCTCGATGGTTTCGCGCACGCTCCGCACGCGCCGATTGGTCGCCGCGAAACCGGTGGTTGGATCCAGCGGTGGCCACACCTCGCCGTCGCTCGTCGCACGCCAGCCGATTGCCGCGTAACAGCCGCCGCCCCCGCTAACCGCCAGCATGACGCGGCCCTTGGCAATCTCGTTCAGCGTCAGGATGGCGTTAGCCATCTTCAGCGGGTGCATTTCCCACGGGCTGACTGCCAGCGGTCCCAGCAGGATCTTCGATGTCGCCAGCGCGGCGGGTGTCAGGGCCAGGAATGCGTCCCAGTACTGGTGATAGTTGGAAACCCACACGGCCCGAATGCCAAACTGCTCGGCCGCCACCGCCAGTTCCCGGATCTGGTCCGGGCTGCTGTGTTCCTCCAGGATGATGTCGATGTCCATACTAATTTGGTGACGGTGACCGCAACTCTGTGGGAAATAGCGCCGGGTCTATTCTGATTCCGTCTGCTGGCGCGGTGCCCGCGGCAGCACCCGCCAGAAGAACAGCGCCACGCCCAGGGCGATCAGCACAAACGGCGCCAACGGCCGTTGAATATCGAGCCATTGCCACAACCCGGCGACGGCGAAACCGATCCCGACCACTATCCAGAACATCTCCACCGGCACGCCGAAGGCTTTGCGAATCGCCTGCATGCCGAGCGTAATCGCCGCTACACCGAGCAGGCCGATGCCGAGGCCAACGTCGGCCAGCCACGCGATACCGACCCAGATAAAGAACAATGCCCAGCCGGCCGCGTCGAACCGGCTGGTGCGATCGTGTTGATGCATGAATTCTCTCATTCTGATGAAGTCGGGTTTGCCGTCCGGCCCACAACAGCTTTTCATCATTCGATTGGTCATCTATACGCCCCGTGCGGTGGCTGCCATTCTTATGCATCAATTAATGATCGCGACCGTGCGCGCGTCAATGCGGGCTTCTGCGTACGATAGGTACAAGTGCGCATAAAGCCACGATCCGCCGGCTGCTAGTTTTGTCAATTGCAATGTCGCCTGTACATTGGCGGGAGAGCGCGATGGCTGACTCAACCCCGGACTTTGTCCTCGATGTCGACGGCGTGGCCGGTGTCTGTCCCGCGGGCGAGGCCTACGCCAAACAAAATATGGCAGCCGGCAAGATTCCGGTGCTGTCCTGTGAAGGACCCTGCATCCGCGGTGAGATTGCGCGCTTGGCGACCGACATCGTGGCGCAACGGGAACCGTATGCGCGGTGCTGCTATGCGGAATCGCTGCTGGTGCCGCACTCGTCGATGACCGCCTGGGTGAAACAGGCCGACAAGGTCGTGGTGATCGACGGCTGCTTCCTGAGCTGCATCGGTCGGGCGCTGACCAATATGATCGACGAGGACAAAATCATCCACATCGATGCTTTGCCACTCTACAAGCAATATTCCGATGTGTTCCTGTACACCGACGTGCCGGAAGAGGACCGAAAGCTCTGGGCGCAACGGGTCGCCGACCAGATCCTGGAAAAGCTAGCGGATTGAGTCCGCCTTTGGCTCGCTGCGCCTCTCCATATCGATTCGTAACGGCCAGCGGAATTTCGTGCCCGCGTTGACGATGCGTTTCGTCTCCATGCCCCGAATCACGCGACAGCCGGCGCCATCAAGCGCCTGGGTGGTAGTTTCCACGGCCGAATCGCAGCCGAGCACCACCGCCGCATCGTAATCGCGGGTGCGTTCTAGCAGTCGCTGACGCTGACCTTCGGTCCACAGGCACATCATCATGGTCGGGAAGTGCGTGGAATACACGCCGGTACGCACGCCGCGTTGCTGGAGGGGCTCGCGAATAGAGCGCACGTGTTCTTCAAAGGCCGGCGTCTTTCAAGCCGCTCCTGACGAAGTCGATAAAGGGTGGTTCCTGCTGCATCGAGAGGCACATCGGCGGGCACACCGGACCGCAGACGATCAGCACCGAGTTGAATTCGGCCAGTTCCGCAGTCAGATCGCGCGGTTCCACATAGACAGGCATGGAGATTTCCTCGGTCCGCGGGGTGTTCTTATTGAATTCTTACGCTACCGCACTACACACTCGGCCGCCAATCGCGAATTGCCTGACCCCACTGGTCATCAACCCGCGTGAAAGCACCGGGCGCGCCATTTTCCAACAGGGTGCGGTTCATGCCCGGGAAAATGGCTGGCCCGCCTTCCTCGGGCCACTGACGGGTCGCATCGATTGCAATTTTGCTGGTGCGACCCCGCTGGACGGCGCTAGGGTCCAGTGGCAAACCGCGCTGTGCTGACAGGATTTCGGTGTTGCCATCCGGTTGCCATCGCGCACCCAGCGCCGCGAGCATCTGTTCCTGATTGGTCACATCGAGGTCATCGTCGACCACGACCACGACTTTCGAATTGAATTTGCTGGCCGCGATCTGCTTCGCGATCTCCAGGCCCTGGCCCGGTTTGGTTTTACGAATGCTCACAAAGGTCATGCCAACGGCCCGGCCGTCGGCCCAGAAATCTACGACCTCGGGAATCTGCGCTTTCAATTGCATGAACGGCCTGGCGTGTCCGGCCGCCATCAGCGAGCCGCCCTGCAGGCCGGTGAAGTTGTTCATGATCCACGGATTCTTGCGATGCGTAACGCGTGTGATGCGCACCCAGAACTGTTGTTCCTTGCGTAGGCCCTGGTAGCCGACCATTTCG
>JASJBD010000131.1 GCA_030066665.1 Gammaproteobacteria bacterium | reverse complement strand
GCCAGTCAAACAGGGAACCAGTGAAAATGAGAGTAATAACTTTGGTAGTCGGTTTGTTGTCTCACGCGACGGCGGCAAACGTGCTCGATGACTATATCAACCTGAGAGTCGGTAGCTTCACGAGCGCCGCGCAGGCGGCGACCGACAGTCGTTACGACGAGATCACCTGGCACATTGTCGAAATCCCGGTGGCGGGTGAGAGCGAGGCGCGTTGGCTGTACACCGAGAGCTGGATAAAAGATGCTGAGGCGCCGTACATGCAAAGGCTCTCGCGCGTCGAGCAGTTACCGGATGAGAGTTTGCTGGTCCGGCGGTACCTTGTGCCGGATGCCGAAAAGTTCATCGACGCGTGGCAGATGCCAGAGCGCTTTGCCTCAATCGACGTCGCGTCGCTCGTCGAGCTTGCCGGTTGCGAACTAACCGTCGTCGCGGCCGGGCGGGGCCGCTTCGAAGGCAGCACGGCGGGCAAAAACTGCGCCAACCGCTACAAGAACGCGAGCTACGCGATCTCGCGCAATGTCACGACAGCGGACGGCATGGTCAACTGGGACCGCGGCTTCAACGTGAACGGTGACTTGGTCTGGGGCCCGGCCAGCGGTGGCTATCACTTCCGCCGTGTCGACGCGAAGAATGCCTGCGTCCAGCCGGTGCGAATGCTGGTATATGGCGAAATCCGGGATCGCAAGCAATTCGGCGCCTATGCGCGGGCGATTGCAACGTCCGAACTGTATCCACGCAACGGCGGCTACTACGAAGCGCTGACCCCGCCGGTTGCCGTGTTCGAGGGGACCCCACCCGCCACACGCGGTGTCGTGATCGCACGCTTCCCCTGCCTCGAAGCCGCCAGGAACTTCTGGTACTCGGATGAGTACCAGCAGCAAATCAGGCCATTACGCGTCGGAATATCCGACTTCGAAGTACTGGTGTTGCCAGCCCCGCCGCTGCCGGACTACCTCGATTAATCGGAATCAGTTCGACGCCGCAACCGACTTCGGCGGCACCAGGGTCATCGTGACCCAGCCATCCTCCTGCCAGTCGGAGATCTCGGCGTCCATACCCATTACAGCCGCCTGTTTGCGCATCAGCGGGATGGTGTAATTTTCGTGGAGCCACTTCTCGTCATAATCGTTCTGACCCATACGACGAGTCTGCTCCAGCACATTCCAGTACGGTGAGCGCCAGCGCATCGAATCGCCGTCGCGCTCGTATTCCCGCACCAGCTGATAGAAGCAGGCCGTGCGCTCGGTCATCGCCAGCATGGCCAGATCACTATTGCCGGTTCTCTCGATCAGTTTGCCGACGCGCTCAAGCATCGGCGACTGCGTCTCGACTTCGTGGTCGACCAATTGCTCCATCATCTCGTTGTCTTTGGCGAACTGAATCGTCGTCAGATGAGATTTAATTAACGCGTCGTTCGGCTCGTGTTGATAGGGCTGGCGGTTGTTCAGCGCCTTGATCAGGGATTCCATCGCGAGGCCGAGATCACGCTCGCGCCCGCTGAAATCATGGCTGGGGTCGCCACTCGGACTCACCTCGCGGATGGCTTTCGCCACGGCTGCACCGAGCTCGTCCTCATGCCCCTTGAAACCACTGCGATGCGCGAACTTGTCCGGGTCGACAGGGCCGGCACCCTTGTGCGCGCCGGCATACACCGGCAGGGCGACAGCGTAGGCCAGAAACAAAACAGCAAGGCTGAAAATCCTGATCATTAACACAACCTCCAGAAACTGTGGTGATCGTCATGCCGGCGCTACCTTCGCAGCCAGGCATGCAATACACATAGTGTGACATCGACTGGCGCAAATGCGCTGCCGGTGTGGACGGCAATTCCATCCCCGGGACCACTGCGTGGACACCCGCGCCAGGCCAGGGCCCCCGGCGGTACTCAGGGGAACTTGAACTTCTCGCGGATCGCGTCGAGTGCCTGGTCCTTTTGCTTGTCCAATTCTTTCCTGACCAGCGCTTCCACCTGCTCCTTGGCCTTGGCCTGCCCTTCCTGCATGGCGCGTTCCAGCAGGGGCTCCATGATTTGCCTGGCCGCGGCGGTCGCGGTGACCCCAGCGCCCTCGCGCCCGATGTTCCGGAGCACGATGTCACCGAGCTCCAGGTCCAGCGGCGCCGGCAGCCGATCATGCACGACCGATGCCTGCGTGTCATTGACGCGCAACTCTTTAATTACGAGCTTCATCTCGTTCGCTTCGGTCTCGGCCCGAGCCGATGACTGGCCGGTCCCGCGCTGCAGATTATCGAGCAGCGCCTGGAGGTTACTGGTGCCGCCCTGCTGTTCGAAATTCAGGTTCGGCTGATTGACGATGATTTTCGACAGCACGATTTCCGGTGAGCCGACGGAATCCACGTCAATCGCGATTTCGATCGAATCAAGCGTAAAGGCATTCTCGGCATAGAAGCCCCGTGGATTCGCGATTGTCAGTCCACCGACTGTCGCCGACGCGTCCGCCAGCGATATCGCGACGCTGCTGACGCGGACCGGCGTGCCCAGCGTGTCGCTGCCGACGGTTTCAATCGCGCGTTTGGCAATGTTGTCGAGATTCGATGCGAGGAACCAGACGGCCAGCCCACCGACGACCAACACAATCGCGATCAACCAACCAAAGACCTTCAATCCCCTGGCCATAATTCTTCTCCCGCGAAACGATCAAAACAATCAATACAAGACGACCGAGCGGATACTTTCGCCTTCATGCATCAGGTCGAAGGCCCGATTGATGTCCTCCAGCGGCATCGTATGCGTGATCAAATCATCGATGTTGATCTTGCCGTCCATGTACCAGTCGACAATCTTCGGGACATCCGTGCGGCCGCGCGCGCCACCGAAAGCGGTTCCTCGCCAGACCCGGCCGGTAACCAGCTGGAATGGCCGCGTGGCAATCTCCTGCCCGGCGCCGGCGACGCCAATGATGCAGCTCTGCCCCCAGCCCTTGTGACAGCATTCAAGCGCCTGGCGCATCGTCGCGACATTGCCGATGCATTCGAAGCTGTAATCCACGCCACCGCCGGTCGCGTCGATCACGGCCGCGGTAATGTCGTCAACCTCTTTGGGATTGATGAAATCGGTGGCGCCAAAGTCGCGCGCGAGCTGCTCGCGCGCCGGGGTGATATCGATCCCGATAATTCGATCCGCACCGACCAGGCGCGCACCCTGGATCACATTCAGGCCGATGCCGCCGAGACCGAACACGGCCACCGTCGAGCCGGGCTCGACCTGCATCGTGAAGGCAACCGCGCCGACGCCGGTCGTGACCCCGCAGCCGATGTAGCACACCTTGTCGAAAGGCGCGTCCGTGCGAATCTTCGCCAGCGCGATCTCCGGCAGCACGGTGTGATTGGCGAACGTCGAACAACCCATGTAATGCAGGACCGGCTTCCCATCGATCGAAAAACGGCTGGTACCGTCCGGCATCAGTCCCTGCCCCTGGGTCTCGCGAATCGACTGGCAGAGATTCGTTTTTGGGTTCAGGCAAAAGTCGCATTCCCGACACTCGGGCGTATACAGCGGGATGACATGATCGCCCGGTTTCACCGAGGTCACGCCGGCCCCCACCTCCAGCACCACGCCGGCGCCTTCGTGACCGAGAATGGCCGGAAAAGCCCCTTCCGGGTCCTCACCGGACAGCGTGAATGCGTCCGTGTGGCAGATACCGGTCGCCTTGATTTCGACCAGCACCTCTCCAGCCTGCGGACCACCGAGCTCGACCTCGACAATCTCCAGGGGCTTGCCTGCCTCGAAGGCCACGGCGGCACGGGTTTTCATAGTCTTCTCCCTGTTCTTCGGCGCGTCCTGTGTCAGTTTCGCAGGATCGCGGTGTGATGCGCGATATGGTCGTCGATGAATGACGACACGAAGAAGTAGCTGTGATCGTAGTTCTCATGGCAACGCAATTCGAGTGCCTGCCCGACTGACTCGCAGGCGGCCGCAAACAGTTCCGGTCGCAATTGCTCCTCGAGGAACACGTCGGCCAGCCCCTGATCGACCAGGATTGGCGACGCGGTCGACCGATCGCCGGCCGCGGCCATCAGGCTGGTCGCGTCGTGTTCCTGCCATTTGGCGCTGTCGTCGCCGAGATAGGCAGTGAACGCCTGCTGACCCCAGGGGACCTGGCACGGCGCAACGATCGGGGCGAACGCCGACAACGAACGATAACGATCCGGGTGGCGCAAGCCGATGGTCAGCGCGCCGTGCCCACCCATCGAGTGCCCGGCGATCCCCTGGGCCAGCGAATCGACGGGATATTCCTTGATCACCAGCGACTGCAACTCGTCGGTGATATAGCTGTACATGCGAAAGTGGTTGTCCCACGGTGGCTCAGTCGCGTCGACATAGAAACCCGCGCCCTGGCCCAAGTCATACGCATCGACGTCGGGCACCGCGTCACCGCGCGGGCTGGTATCCGGTGCAATGATCGCCAGGCCGTATTGTGCGGCCGCACGGTAGGCGCCGGCCTTGATCGTGAAATTCTCTTCTGTGCAGGTCAGACCGGACAACCACCAGAGCAGCGGCAGCTTGTCGCCGGCCGCCGCGGGCAGGAATATCGAGTAGCGCATCTCGGTACCCGTCCGGGAAGAGTCGTGCGCGCAAAAGCTGAGACTGCCATCGAACACGCGGTGTTCGGCCAGCACTTTCATGGATGTTCCCCGCGGCCGGGCGCGACGCCCGGCGGATCATTCGTGATGATTCATACTAGCATTCCCGGCGTGGGATCCAAGCTGCGTGAGAATTACTTCGCCAGGAACAATTCCGGGGCTGGTTGCGGTGCGTAGCCGGGGAATACTGCTGCCGGGTCAGGGTTCATCAACCGACGCTGCAACATCTGCGCGAGGACATCACGCAAGTCCGTCGTAATGGCCAGGTCTTCGCCGGCGAACAGGTCGCCGGGCCCGAGTCCGGGCCAGCTGCCTGCGACCTGCGCACCGATCACGCCGCCGCCCAGCAGGTAAGCGCAACCGCCGGTGCCATGATCCGTGCCGCTGGACACGTTGTCGGCGGCACGCCGCCCGAATTCCGTCTGCACCAGGACGGTGATGTGTTCCATACGATTGCCCATGTCCGTGTGGAACGCGTTCAGCGCTGCGGCCAGATCGGCCAGCGAACCGGGCAACACCGCCGGCAGATTCTCGTGGTGGTCCCAGTTGCCGACGTCGACGCAAATCACCTCGACGCCGAGATCCGACTTGATCAACTGCCCGGCTTGCAGCAAGCCGCCACCGAGCTGACTGGCCGGGTAGTTCGCGCCGTTGTCCGGCGAATACTGGCTCGGGTCAGCAATCGCGAGTTCCTCGATTGCGGTCAGCGCCGCCTGCGCGACACCCGCATACGGCCGGTCGTCGGGATACAGGGCCTGCAAGGTGTCCTCGTAGCTACCGCCGCCCGCGTCGCCGATACCGAACTGCTCGATGGAATCGATCGCCAACGGGTCCGCTGCACCCAGCAGGGAGAGCGGCACGGCGCCGCTAATGGCCACGGCCCGGAACGGGCGGTCGTCCGGGCTTGCGGTTGCCACAAGGTGCCGCGCCAACCAGCCCGTGTCCAGGAATTGCTTATCCGTAGCCGCGGCTTCGACCAGCGCCTGGGCATCGAAATGCGACCGGCTGCCATGCGGCACGCCGGTGGCGTGAATGGCAGCCAGCCTGCCCATGTCGTAGAGCGTCTTGATTTCCGGCGCGGCCGGATGCAGGCCGAAAAAGCCATCGAGGTCCAGCGCCCCATCGACCTGGCCCGGTGGCGGGACGGCAATGCGGGTCCGCAGGTTGTAATAGTCATCGTCGCCATACGGGACGATCGAATTCATGCCATCCGCGGCCCCGCGTTGGAACACGCAGACCAGGATGTCGGGGAGTCCGGCGGCGCCGGCGGCCAGTGTTCCTGTGCTTGCCATCCTTACTTCTCCCGTCAACGCAATTGAAAGTACGGGGAACTGACGAACAGCGCGACCACGAAGGGCGCGAGCGCGTCCACGGTCGCCGCATCCAGCGGCACGTCGCGATCAATGCCGAGTTCGTCTTCGAGCCAGGTCAACACGAGTTCGCGATCCTCGGCGGCCAGTTCACGGTGCAGCACGAAGTCCACCGTGCTGTCGATCACCTCGGCAAGATTCATCGCGCCGGCCACGGCCTGTTCTACGGGGAAATACTCGCGAATCGCCGGCACGTTTAATGCCAGAGCCAGGCGCCAGCGATTCAGGAAGCCGCTGGTACTGCCCCAGTAACCGGCAACGTCCGGGTAACCATTCGGCGGAATCCAGTAGAACGGAATCTGGCCGAGAATATTCAGCACCGCGAAATAGAGCCGCGCGTCGTCGGCCGGGAAATCTGTCGGCCCGTTGAAAGCGCGCACCAGCCTGCCGAGAAACTCCATGGGCCGGCCCAGCTTCATATCGCCGGACTCACGAAACGCGTCACTGGCAAAGAGGGTCCGGAGCAGCGTGGGAATATCGCCGTTCGATTGCTCGAAGGCGGCGGCGACTTCGTCGACCAGCTCGCCGGGCGGATCATCCGCGACGAATCGCCGGCACAGCTTGGTCGCAATGAAGCGCGCTGTCGACGGATGCGCCGCCAGCAGATCCAGCACGGTTTCCCCGTCCGTGATGCCACCACCCGGCGGAATAACGGTGCCGAGAACTACTTTGGTGCCGGGATCGTGCAGGATCGGTACGAACAGGAACTGCCCGGTATTCTGATCAATGGTCCAGCCGGTAAAACACCGCGCGACTTCTTTGACGTCATCCTCGGTATAGCCACCATCGACGCCCAGCGTGTGTAACTCGAGCAGCTCACGCGCATAGTTTTCCTGCGGTGCGCCGGCAAAATTCAGGAAATTGTCCAGGTAATACAGCATCGCCGGGCTCTTGGCCGACGCGTGCAGAATCTCCGCGAAGCTACGCATCGCGTTAGGCCTGATCACTGCGAAATCATCTTGTGGCTTCAACAGCGGAATGACGCCATTGATCAGGTGGATGCTGAAATGATTGGTCCAGAACTCCACCATGACTTCGTAGAGCTGGCGCGGACTGAAGAATTCCCGGAACAACGTCGCGCCAACGAGGTCTTCGACAATGTTCTGGAAATTGTTGGGAAAATCATTTCTCAACGTGGCGGGATCGGCGTTCGCCAGCGGGAAGCGCGCCGCAACCTCGGCTTCCACCACACTGTCGTCGATCGTCGTGTAGTCGATCTGCTGTTCCAGAAACGCATCTATTCCGACTGCCTGGACTTCGGCCAGGGCACCCTGGCTGGCGCCAAAACTCGTGCGCTGCACGGCCAGCACTTCGGCACTCGCCGGCGGCAGCCCGGCCGGCGTTGGCGCTGGCGTCGGCGCCGGGGCGCCACCCCCGCCGGAACCACCGCAGCCCGGCAGACTGGCGACCAGCGCTGAATACCCCAATCCCTGACCGCTCAGCGCCAGGAACCGGCGCCGGTCGAACGGTGGGATTTTGACCTTGATTGCTTTCATCGTCGCCTCATCATCGATGCTGACGTTTCGATTCACAACGGGATAGTGCAGGAATGGTTGACAGGGTTTACCCGGCCTCGGTTTTTCCTGACTTATGGCAAGTTGAATGCCCTGCTAGACTCGCTCCAAGTTAAAACAAATTGGAAATTCGTAGTATGTACATCAACTTCTGGTACCCGATTTGCACCTCCGAGGAACTGGTTCAGGACGAGGCCCGTCGAGCAGAGCTGCTCGGTGTCAGGCTGGTCGCGTTTCGCGACAACGACGGCGCGGCACATGTGCTGAGTGACACCTGCATTCACCGCGGCGGCTCGCTGAGCAAGGGCAAGGTGATCGGCGACTGTGTGCAATGTCCCTATCACGGTTGGCAGTTTGCCGGCGATGGCCGGTGCGCGTCGATCCCGTCGATGGAAGGCAAGACGCCGCCGGCGCGTGCGAAGGTCGACAGCTATCCCGTTCACGAGCAATACGGCGTCGTGTTCGCTTTCCTGGGTGATCTGCCGGAGGCAGAGCGGCCACCGCTGCCATACGTCGAGGAGTTCGACAAAGAAGGCTGGCGTGTTGGTGCGCCAATCGTGTTCGAAGTGGATGCGTACTACGAGCGCTCGATGGAAAACGGCCTCGACCCGGTACACAACGAATTTGTGCATCCGTCACAAGGCTCACCGCGCGTGAACGAAGACCAGATCGATATCCAGCCCAACGACTGGGGCGCGAAGTTCATGGTGGACTTCGGCTATACCGCGGCCGAGGCCAGGCAAAAAATCGTCGAAGTGGACGAAAGCGCGAATCTGCGCGCTGGTACCTGGTACACGGGGCCGAATGCAATGGTCACTGGCATTTACCTGCCTGGCGGTTACAGCTTCGTGCAATACTTCTTTGAAGCGCCGCTCAGCGGCGGCCGGACCCGGATCTATTTCATCAATACCCGGAACAATACCCTGGACCCCGAGAGCGACGGCTGGATCGTGGAAACGAACATGAAGATTGCCCGCGAAGACCAGGCCATCGTGGAGAACCTGTGGCCGGTGCAGACACCGGACACATTGACCAGGGAACTGCTGACGCCGGGCGACTCGGTCATCGTCAAATACCGCGAAGACCTGACCGACTGGCAGCAGCGTGGCTGGCGGATTGATTGGGACCAGATGCAGGCCTCCGAGCACAAGGCCGCTTACGCGATACCCAGCCCGGCACGACGTGAGTCCGGCAACTGGGTACTCGAGCCCGTGCCGCTCCTGTCCGAGGGCCAACCGGTCGCGGCCGCGAAAAGCGCGTAGGTCAGCCGATCGCGCGGTCCCGGCGCAGCGGCTGGAGCAGCAACCGGTCCAGCCAAAGCTCGCGTTCGTTGCGAAACTCCGTCAAGCCGATGGTCATCGCATCGTGGCCGGCGCGCGGCTGGTCCTGGTACGTGCCGAACAGGCGATCCCACCACGGCAGGTTGAATCCGAAGTTGCTGTTGGTCTCATCAACCTCGACCGAGTGATGTACACGGTGCATGTCCGGCGTGACCACGATGTACCGCAACACGCGATCCAGGCCCAGCGGCAACCGCGCATTGGCGTGATTGAACATGGCCGTCGCGTTTAGCAAAACCTCGAAAACGAGCACGGCCAGCGCCGGGGCGCCCAGCAGCGCGATCAGCGCGAGCTTGATCAGCATGGACAGCAGGATCTCGAGTGGATGAAAACGCGCGCCGCTGGTCACATCGAGGTCGATGTCCGTGTGATGCATGCGATGGAGCCGCCACAGCGCTGGCACCGCGTGGAATACGACATGTTGCGTATAAATCGCCAGGTCGAGCAGCACGACAGACAGCACCACTGCCACCCAGTACGGCGTTTCGAGCAGATTGAATAGACCCCAACCGCGGTCGGCTGCGAGTATTGCGAAACCGGTCGCCGCGGCCGGGAACACGACCCGCAAGAGCACGGTATTCAACACGGCAATGCCGATGTTGCTGGGCCACCGCAACCAGCGTGATACCAGCCGCCGCCGGCGCGGCGCCAGCGTTTCCCAGGCGATCATCACGGCCAGCACGGCCGCGAAGGAACCCAGACGGATCATTGGTTCGGCGTTTGCGAAGGCTTCATTCATGCGTATTTAGTCCAGCAGTGGACGTATTTTCGCTGCAAACTGCGCACCCGATTTGCCGCCCTGAAGCATCGCCGCGACTTTGCCGTCGCGATCAATGATATAGCTGGTCGGCAGGATCTCGTTCCAGGCCGGATCCACCACGCTGACCATGCGGTCCATACTCGTTTCGAGACTGACCCAACTGCGGAATTCCGGAAAGAACTTGTCCAGAAATGGAATTACCACTGTGTCGATGCTGTCCGGATCGTCCAGCGAAACCGGCATCAGGACGAACCCGCGCTCGGCCAGATCCGCCTCCAGTAGCATCAGGTCGGGGATCTCTTTCAGGCAGGGCCGGCACCAGGTGGCCCAGAAATTGACCAGCACAACCCGACCGCGCTGCGCTTCGAGGACCTGCGCAAATCGATCGGCATCGGCGAACTGGATGCGCTCGGGAGAACCGGTCGCACAGGCAGGCGTGGAAGCCAGCAGCAGCAGGCACATCGACAGCGAGACGGCGCGCCGAGCCGCTGCCACATTCACCCCCGATTTGCGGTGACCGGTCACCCGGCGCTCAGCGTGACGTCAACTTCGTCCTGCTGCATGTCGAACATGCGCGCATACCAACCACCCTGCTGCATCAGTTGGTCATGCGTGCCCCGCTCGGTGACCTTGCCATCCTGGAGCACGAAGATCTCGTCGCAATCGACGATGGTCGACAGCCGATGCGCAATGGTCAGCGTCGTACGACCCTCGACGAGCTTTTTCACCGCACCCATCACGCCGAGTTCCGTCTCGAGGTCGAGATTCGACGTCGGCTCATCGAGCAGCACCATCGGTGCGTCCTTCAGGATCGCCCGGGCGATGGCGACCCGCTGGCGCTGGCCACCGGAGATCGCGCTGCCGCGCTCGCCAGCCTGAGTATCGAGTCCTTCCGGCAGGGTCTTAATCCACTCCCGCAGACCGGCCTTCTCGGCTGCAGCCATGATTTCGTCGTCAGTCGATTCATAGCGACCCATGCGGATGTTCTCCCGGAGATTGTCATTGAAGATGTAGGAGCGCTGCGAGACGACGGCGAACAGGCGTTGCACGTCCGCCAACGGGAAATCCGTCAGCAGCCGGTCGCCAATCCGGATCTGGCCGCTTTGCGGATCCCACTGGCGCAACAGCAGGTTCACGATCGTCGACTTGCCGCCACCGCTCGGCCCCACCAGCGCCACGTGACCGCCAGCAGGAATGTCCAGGCTGAAACCATCGAAGACCTTGCCTTC
>JASJBD010000130.1 GCA_030066665.1 Gammaproteobacteria bacterium | reverse complement strand
CGCCCCGACAGCGGTCAGCGCCGATGAAGCCATGGACCTGGCGCTGGACGAAGAACTGGGCGGCGATGTCGACTTGCAGCTGGGCGACGATGATGCGGGCGTCGACCTGGAGCTGTCCGCATCCGGTCCTTCCCGAATAGCCGACAGCTCCAGGTCGACGCCCGCATCATCGTCGCCCAGCTGCAAGTCGACATCGCCGCCCAGTTCTTCGTCCAGCGCCAGGTCCATGGCTTCATCGGCGCTGACCGCTGTCGGGGCGGCCGCAAACAGTTCTTCTTCGGGGCAAAGCTGCTTGCCCATGATCAGCACCTTGTTCCATTCGGCGTCCTGATCACCAACCTGTTCCCGGAACGCTTGCGCTTCACGCAGGAAGCCGCCGCGGTTCTCCCAGACGAAGTACACGTCAATCAACTTGCGTCGCAGGTCCCGTCGTTCCGGTTCATCTTTCAGCGCGTCCTGCAGCAGATCGGCGGCCTGGTCATAGAGACCGTAGGCCATGTGAAATTCGGCTTCGGCGATCGGGTCGGCCTGATCCAGATTCAGCGCCGCGTCGCTGCTCAGGGTCTTCTCCAGCGGCGCTTCCTGATCACCGGTGCGGTCCATCTCCATCGTGGCCGACGGTGACGCCGCCAGCTGGTCGGTGTCGGCGGCCGGCGGCGCTTCCTCGACGACGAACGTCTCGTCGGCGGCGCCCGGTGGCGAAATCTGCGCGGTATCGGCCACCTTCTCGGCTTCCGCTTCCTCGTCGAGCAGGTCGCCCCATTCGCCCACCGGTGCGGCAGCCTTGCGCCGCCCGCGCGCGACGAACAACGACAGCAGTAACGCCGCGGCGACACCGATAATGATGTACAGCCAGTTGCCACTGAGCAGCTGCGAAATCATCGATGGTTCTTCGCGCACGGTCGTGGTGACCGCCGGCGGCAAGCCCGTGGTGGCAGGCGGCGTTGTCTCCGGCGCGGTTTCCGGCGTGGGCGCGGGCGTCGGCGCGGGAACCTCGGCAACCGGCGCCGGTTCGGGAGCCGGCTCCGGAATCGGCTCTGCTACCGGCGCTTCGCCCGTCAACTCTGCCTCACGCGCTCGCAGGGCCTCGAGCTGATTCTGCAGGTCCTGCAGTTCCTGACTGCGGAGCTCCAGCAATCGATCGCGGTCCCTGAGCTGGGACTGCAGGTCTGCGATCTGGGCCTGCATATCGGCGGTGTCGGCCGACACGCTGGGCGGCACCATTGCCTGCTGCTCCCCGTCGGCCGCTACACCGGTATCACTGCCGGGCGGCACTAGCCGCAGACGCGCCGAGTCTGCGGCGCGAGTTGGTGCAGCACCCCGCCATTCCTCGTTCTGGCGGCGCACCTCCGTGAAAGCGTCGCGGCGGCTGAGCGACTCCAGTTCAGCCGAGTCGGGCAGGCGCAGAATCGCGCCGGCGCGCAGTCGGTTGATGTTGCCTGCGAAGGCCTCCGGGTTGGCCCGGTAGATCGCCAGCATCATCTGGTTCATGTCGATCGACGTATCGGGCCGGACGCGTTCGGCAATTGCCCACAGCGTGTCATTGCGCTGCACCGGGCCGTAATTGCCGCCTGTCGCAGTCGGCGCAGGCCGCGATGGGCGCGCAACCGGCGCAGTCGTCGTCGGTGCCCGCGTGGGTTCCTGCCGTGTCGGCGCGGGAGCGGCCCTGTCCGGTTGTGCCTGCGGCGCTGCTGCGACCGGTGCACCGGTGTCGTACACCGGCGGATCAAGCAATACTGTGTACTCGCGCAACAGCCGCCCCTGCGGCCAGTCGATCTCGAGCAGCAACGTCACGAACGGCTCCACGACCGGGCTGGTGGACGTCGCCCGGATGACCGTACGGCCGCGCTCGGTCACTACGTCAAATTCAAAGTCGCTGAGGAAACGCGGCCGCAACAGGCCAAAACGATCAAAAGTATCGCTCGAGGCGAGACTGACGTTTAACTGCGACAGATCGTCCGTCGACTCGGAAGTCACCGGAATCTCAGCGTTGAAGGGCTGATTTAAGGCGGACTTCAGACTGATTTCGCCCAGACCCAGGGCAAACACGGAAACAGGCAGGATCCCGGCAAGCGCCGAGACCGCCACGAACAGCAATCGCGGCATTACATCTCCCCGAATAACGGTACCCAAGCCGTCCGTGGCTGCGTTAATACCAAAGCGCACAACAACATCCGCAACCTACCGGAATTAGTCGCCAAATATAGCGTATAAATCGCCAATCGCCTACAAGCCGCCTACAAGTAATCCCGCGCGAGGATCTCGGCGATCTGCACGCTATTCAGCGCGGCACCTTTGCGTATGTTATCCGCAACGATCCACAGGCTGATGCCCCGGTCGTGCGAGATATCTTCACGAATGCGGCCCACGTAAACCTCGTCGCGCCCCGCTCCCTCCGTCACCGCGGTGGGATACCCGCCAAGCTCGCGTTCGTCCAGAACAGCCACGCCGGGCATCGCCTGCAGCAATTCCCGCACACCGGCGGCACTGATCGCCTCCCGGGTTTCGATATGAACGGCTTCCGAGTGACCATAGAACACTGGAATACGGACGCAGGTCGGATTCACCTGGATGCTGTCGTCATCGAGGATCTTCCGAGTCTCCCAGACCATTTTCATCTCTTCACGGGTGTACCCGTTGTCCTGGAAGCTGTCGATATGAGGCAGTGCATTGAATGCAATCTGCTTGGCGGCCTTTTCAAGTTCCAGCGGCCGGCCATTGAGCAACCGGGCTGTCTGGTCCGCCAGTGTCTCGACCGCCGCGCGGCCCGCACCTGATACCGACTGGTAGGTGGCGACATTGATGCGCGAAATGCCGACAGCATCGTGGATCGGCTTGAGCACCAGCACCATTTGGATAGTCGAGCAGTTCGGATTCGCGATGATGTTGCGCCCGGGATAGGCCGCGATCGCTTCCCCGTTGACCTCGGGTACGACCAGCGGAATATCGGGTTCGTTGCGGAAATACGATGTGTTGTCCACCACCACGCAGCCGGCGGCGCCGGCACGGGGCGCGTGTTCCGCCGAAACGCTGCCGCCCGCGGAGAACAGGCCAATCTGAACCTGGCTGAAATCGAAGTCAGCCAGGTCCTGCACAACGACCGGCTTGCCACGGAACATCACGGAGTTGCCGGCCGACCGTGAACTCGCGAGGGCGTGCAGCTGACCCACTGGAAAGTCGCGAGACTCGAGAATAGCCAGCATATGTTCGCCAACCAGCCCGGTGGCGCCGGCCACGGCGACGTCGAATGATTCAGTCATCGGATTGCCCGGAGCGATTAGTCGCGTCCTATAACTTCATTAAAAACAATAAATAATCAATATAATCTGAGAATATAATCTAACTCTGGTCGGGGACCGACTCCGGGGCGCGCGCCGGCACCACCGGCGTCTCCGACGTGACACCCTCGTTTTGCGCCCGGTGCCGCAGCAGATGGTCCAGGAGCACGATGGCAATCATGGCCTCCGCAATCGGCGTGGCGCGCAAGCCGACGCACGGATCGTGCCGGCCCGTGGTGACGACCTCGGCCGCGGCGCCGGTGCGATCGATCGTGCGTGCTGGCAGGCGCAGACTGGAGGTTGGCTTCAGGGCGATACTGACCAGCAGGTCCTGACCCGAGGAAATCCCCCCGAGCGTGCCGCCGGCCGAATTCGACAGGAAACCGTCCGGAGTGATCTGATCGCGATGCGCCGTGCCCTTTTGCGCCACGCTGGCGAAACCGGCGCCGAATTCCACGGCCTTTACCGCACCGATACTCAATAGCGCGTGGCCGATGTCCGCCTCGAGCCGGTCGAAGACAGGTTCGCCGAGGCCGACAGGCATCCCGCTGGCCATCAGGTTGATTCTCGCACCAACGGAATCGCCCTCCTTGCGCAGCGCATCCATATAAGCTTCCAGCTCCGGAATCCGGTCCGGATCCGCCGCGAAGAACGGGTTGGCATACGCCGCGGCAATATCCACACAGTCGATCACGATGGAACCCAGCTGCCGGAGCCAGCCGCGAATCTCGATGCCGGCCTGGACGCGCAGATACTTGCGCGCTATCGCGCCGGCAGCGACCCGCATCACCGTCTCGCGGGCCGACGAACGGCCGCCGCCCCGGTAGTCCCGCCCGCCATACTTTTGCTGATACGTGTAGTCGGCATGACCGGGGCGGAACAGGTCCTTGATCTTGCTGTAATCGCGCGACCGTTGGTCCTCGTTCTGGACCAACATCCCGATCGGCGTGCCCGTGGTGCGCCCTTCGAAGACGCCGGACAGAATCTGAACCTGATCCGGCTCGCGCCGCTGGCTGGTATAGCGCGACTGTCCCGGCCGGCGACGGTCCAGGTCCGGCTGGATGTCCGCTTCAGAGAGTTCCAGTCCAGGCGGACAGCCGTCCACGATGCAACCCAGGGCCGGCCCATGGCTTTCCCCGAACGTCGTTACCGTGAACAGCTTGCCTATTGAGTTACCCGACATATTCAAACAATTTCAATAGATTAATGACTATTCTACACAATCTACTGTTACTGGAGACGGTCACCCGTCACCAACGCAATACCCTCACCTCCGGATTCCAGCTCAGGCCAGATGAATGGCACCTGTGGAAACGCCGCCTCCAGGGTGCGCCAGCCGCTGCCGACTTCCAGGGCCAACAGACCAGAAGATCTGAGGAATCGGCCGGCATCTTGCAGGATTCGCCGCGGTGTATCCATCCCGTCCCGGCCACTGACGAGCGCGAGCGCCGGCTCGTGCGCGAATTCAGCTGGCAGCCCTGCCATCTCTTGTTCGGGCACGTAGGGTGGATTGCTCAGGATCAGGTCGAAGCTGCCGCGCAAACCGGCAAATAGGTCAGCTTCCTGCAGCGCGATCCGGTCTGACAGCCCATGGCTGGTGATGTTTTCGCGAGCCACATCGAGTGCGGCGCGGGAGATGTCGGTTGCCAGCACCCGACTCTCGGGAAATGCCAGCGCCGCGGCGACCGCCATACAGCCGCTGCCGGTCCCGAGGTCCAGCACACGTTGCACCGGTGTGCCCCCCAGCCACGGCTGAAAGCGCGCCTGGATGAGTTCGGCGAACGGCGACCGGGGAATCAGCACGTCCGGCGTGACCCGAAACTGCAACCCGGCGAACCAGGCATATCCCGTGATGTACGGCAACGGCAGACGCTCAACGATCCGACGGCTCAGGTACTCATTGACCCGCGCCCGCCCGGCGGCGTCCACGATGACATTGCCAAGATCCGGGTCTTCATGGCTCGCATTGATGGCTGCCACAACGAGCGCGGCCGCCTCGTCCCACGCATTGTCAGTGCCGTGCCCAAAATAGACCGCGGCACGTTCGAGTTCCCCGGCACAATGGCGAATCAGTTCGCGCACGCACAGCGGATCGTGGTCGGGCAGGTTCACGACGGAGTGTATTTCAGCTCAAGGGAACGGCATTATGGCGGCGGCCCCGTAATTGTACCCGCTGCGTCAGAACGGGCCGCCAATTCTGATGACCGAACTGTATATTTTGCTGCAGCGATTGCTGCCGGCATTCGCACTGGGACGTTTTGTCCATTGGCTCAGCCGTCGGCGCAATCCGTGGCTCAAGAATCTACTGATTCGCGGCTTCATCCGTCTGTATGCTGTGGATACGGCCGAGGCGGAACGGTCCGTGCCCGACGGCTACGCGAGCTTCAACGACTTCTTTACACGTCGCCTGAAAACAGGCGCACGACCGGTGGATCCCGCACCGGAAGCACTGAGCTGTCCCGCGGATGGCCGGATCCATGCCGCCGGGCAGATTCGCGACGGACAGCTGCTGCAGGCCAAGGGGATGTATTTCGAGACCGCTGAGCTCTGCGGCGACCCGTCGCTCGCAGCCGCTTACAGCGAAGGCAGTTTCGTTACCGTGTACCTGGCCCCATACAACTACCATCGCGTGCACGCGCCCCTGTCGGGAACCCTCCGCTCGATGCAGTACTTGCCAGGCGCGCGTCTGGCCGTCAACCAGACGACGGCGGCGGCGGTACCCAGACTATTCAGCCGCAATGAACGCCTGGCCTGTCATTTCGACGCTGACTGGGGGCCGTTCACTGTGGTGCTGGTCGGTGCCCTCAACGTGGCGAGCATCTCGACGGCCTGGGCAGGTGAAGTCCTGCCGCTGGCACCGCGACACGCGCGGTCGTGGAGTTATCCGGATGCTTCGGGCCCACGACTGCAGCGGGGCGATGAACTCGGCCACTTCAACCTGGGATCGACGGTCATTTTGCTCCTGCCCCCGGATACCATCCAACTCGATGCAGGACTGCGTGACGGCGAGACCGTTCGCGTTGGACAACGTCTCGGTCGGCTGGCACCGCCCCATCTCGCGTGACCTGGCACCCGAGCGCCGCTCTCGACACGCTGGCGCGCCGCGCCGGGATGTTGGCCGAAACGCGCCGCTTTTTCGCGTCGGGCGGCGTGATGGAGGTCGAGACTCCAACGCTGAGGCCGCGCACCGTAACGGAGCCCCATATCCAGAGCATTGCGGTCAGGATCGCGGCGCTTCCTGCCGCGCCCGTGTTCCTGCAAAGCTCGCCCGAGTACTGCATGAAACGGCTGCTGGCGGCCGGCAGCGGCGACATCTACCAGGTCTGCAAGGTCTATCGCGATGGCGAAGTCGGGCACCGCCATCAACCGGAATTCACCATGATCGAATGGTATCGCCATGCTCTCGGGCTCGATGCCATGATTGCCGAGACCGCGGCGCTGCTTGCGGCGCTGGCCAGGGCGGCTGGCACCGCTCCGCCCGCGCTGGAACAGTACCGGTACCGTGAGCTGTTCAGGTCGGCGACCGGGCTCGATCCACTGCAGAGCGAGCTCGAAGCGCTGATCGACTATGCCGTGAGGCATCCGGCCATGGGCGCTACCGCATCGCTGCGGGATGAGCTGGGCGGCGACCGGTCGAACTGGCTCGACCTGATAATGAGTCACGCGGTCTTGCCCGAGATGCCCGGGGGCTGCCTTGTCGCCGTTACACACTATCCGGCCTGCCAGGCAGCGCTGGCCCGGCTGGATCCCGGCGACCCGGCCGTCGCCGAGCGCTTCGAGATCTTTCGCAACGGCCTGGAACTCGCCAATGGCTATCGCGAACTCACCGACGCTGCCGAACAGCGCGCGCGGTTCGAGCGCGACCGTGCGCGGCGCGCCGCAATGGGCTTGCCTGATGTGCTACCGGACGAGCAGCTGCTTGCTGCACTAGAGCACGGCCTCCCCGACTGTTGTGGCGTGGCCGTCGGCTTCGACCGTGTCGTGATGAGCTTTCTGAACCTCGACCGGATCGACGCGGCGGTGAGTTTCGCACCCTGACCGCGGCAGCTATTTCACGCGCGATACATATTCGCCCGAGCGCGTGTCGACCTTGATGACCTCGCCCTCCTCGACGAACAACGGCACACGGACGACCGCGCCGGTTTCGAGCGTGGCCGGTTTGACGCCGCCCTGCGCGGTATCGCCGCGCACACCGGGCTCGGTCTCGGTGATCTTCAACTCCACGAAGTTGGGTGGCGCGACGAGCAGCGGCTGATTATTCCAAAGCGTCACATCGCAGCGGTCCTGCTCCTTCAACCAGACCCTGGCATCTGCGATCGCGGCCGTGTCCGCGGCGAACTGTTCATACGTATCGGGATCCATGAAATGCCACAGCTCGCCATCCGTGTACAGATATTCGAGTTCGACGTCGATCACATCGGCCGCTTCGACCGAGTCGCCCGATTTGTACGTGCGATCGACGACCCGTCCTGTCTTCAGATTCCGAATCTTGACCCGATTGAACGCTTGCCCCTTACCGGGCTTGACGAATTCGTTCTCGACAATCGCGTACGGATCGCCATCGATCAATATTTTCAAGCCCGAGCGGAACTCGTTTGTGTTGTAGCTTGCCATCAGTCCATTGTCTTGCTATCGCGAGAAACCCGCTAGAATTGCCGCTTCCGATCGTCGGCGCGGGCCGGCGATATTATAGGACCTGTACCCGACTCACGCATGGCCGCCATCGCCCCGGCAATTACCTGGCAGCAGGAACTCGCGCGCGCCTACACGCAGGTGAGTGACCTGCTGCACGCACTGGATCTCGACAATCAGCTGGCGGAAATCCCGCAGCCGGTGCTGCGCGGTTTTCCGCTGCGTGTGCCGCGTGCCTATGTTGCGCGCATGCGCCCCGGCGACCCTCACGATCCGCTGTTGCGCCAGGTACTCCCATTGGCGCTGGAAGCCGACAGTGTTCCCGGGTTCGTGGCCGATCCGGTCGGCGATCTGGCCAGCATCCGTGCGCCCGGTCTGCTGCAGAAATATCACGGTCGGGCACTGGTGGTTACGACGGGGGCCTGCGGTATTCATTGCCGCTACTGCTTCCGACGCGAGTTTCCGTACCAGCAGCACCAGGCCGGCGGCAGCCAGGCAGCGACGATACTGACGGCGATACAGCGCGACACCAGCCTGACGGAGGTCATCCTGAGCGGCGGCGATCCCCTGAGCCTCAGCAATGCGCGGCTGGGCGGCTGGCTCGAGCAACTGGCGCGCATGCATCACGTCACGCGGTTGCGAATTCATACTCGGCTGCCCGTCGTCTTGCCCAAGCGGGTCGATGGCGGCCTGCTTGCCGCCCTGAAGCAGTGGCCACGCCAGCTTGTGGTGGTGCTCCACGTGAACCACGCGCAGGAAATCGACCAAGAGGTCGCCACGGTCTGCGGTGATTTGGCTGCGACCGGGGCCGCCCTGCTCAACCAGTCCGTGCTGCTGCGGGGGGTCAACGACTCAGTTGCGACGCTGCGCGAACTGTCGGAAGTGCTGTTTTGCGCGGGCGTATTGCCCTACTACCTGCACCAGCTCGACCCCGTAGCGGGCGCTGCTCATTTTGCCGTGAGCGACGACCGTGCCCGTTTGCTGCTTAGCAATGCGGCCGCCGGTCTGCCCGGTTACCTGGTACCGCGGCTGGTGCGGGAACTGCCGGGCGCAACCGCCAAAACACCGGTGGGTCAACCCGTCACATAATCAGAACCGGGTCACATAATCCCGGGAATCACTGGCTTAAAGTCCTCTTCGCGGTCGCTGCGGACGGCCGCATACGGTTTGTTGCGAGTCGAGCAAAGGGGCCAGCCTTGGGTGATTCCGTGGGTGTTCAGATCGTCATCCTCACACGCCAGGATGAATCGGTCGAGACGATCAATTCCATCCTGCGGGAGGGCGGTCACGCCAGCCACTGCGTCAAGCTGGACCAGCCGAACTCGCTCGATGAGTGCCTGAACGAGCGGCACATCGATCTCATCATCTTGTTCGCCGACGAATCCGGTTTCGATGCCGGGGCAGTTGCCAGTGCGCTGGCGCGACGACCCAATTCGCCGCCACTGTTGCTGGTTCGCTCGCAAGTCGATGAACAGGCAATCGCGGATGCCATGGAAAGCGGTGCCCGTGACGTGATTTCACTGACGCACAGGAACCGCCTTCTGGCCGTGATCGAACGCGAGCTGCGCGCGCACCGTCTGCGCCTCACGCTCGACAGCCTCATGTCCTCCGCGAAAACCTATAAACAGGAATTGCGCGAACTCATGGATGGTGCGTCGGACGCCATCGCCGATGTCCAGGAAGGCATCGTGGTTGCGGCCAATCCTGCGTGGGTCGGGTTGCTGGGTTACGAGAATGAAGCAGACCTTGAAGGACAGCCGTTCATGGATTTGTTCCGCCAATCCGATCGCCAGGGATTGAAGGGGGCACTGGTTGCCTGCCTCAAGGGCAAGTGGAACGAGGATTTGCTCCAGGTCGTCGTCCACAAGTCCGACGGCAATGAGCTGCCGCTCGATGTTCGGCTCGAAAAAGTCAGTATCGACGGCGACCCGGCCGTGCGTGTGGTCGTGCCAATGGAAACGGCAGCCGAAGACAGTCCGTCTGACGTGCTGGAAAATGCCGTGCGCAAAGATCCGTCGACCGGTTTCTTTCATCGGCATTATTTTCTGGAAGAACTCGAAAATCGCCTGGTTACCGCACTGCATGGTGGGGTACGGGCGATGATTTACATTCGCCCCGACAACTTCTCGCGCGTGCATCGCGATATCGGTTTGCTGGCGACCGAAGCGCTGCTGATGCGGCTGGCAGAACTGTTGCGGGAATTCATGCAACCGGCCGACCTCTACGGTCGGTTTGGCGGCACCATGTTCGTTGCCTTGCTCGAACGCGGCACGCTGGGAGACGTCGAGGCGTGGGCCGACAAGGTCCGCAAGGCGGTCGCAGAGAAGGTATTCGAAGTCGAACAGCAATCGACCTCCCTGACCTGCACGATCGGCATGGTCGAGGTCGACCAGGAAATCAACACGGCCGCTGAATTACTGACCGAAGTCGAAAAAGCCTGCCGTGAGGGCCGCGAGGCCGGCGGCAATCGGCTACAAATCGCTCGCATCAGCACCGGCTCCACCAGCATCCGCCAGGCCGATGCAGTCTGGGTACCGCGGTTGCGCAACGCGTTGATGAATAATCGACTGCGGTTGGTACACCAGCCCGTCACCAGCCTTAACGAGGAAATCCAGGGTGTATACGACACCCGCGTCAGGTTACTGGACGAGCAGGACGAACTGGTCTTGCCGAGCGAATTCATGCCCGCGGCCGAACGCCATGGGCTGGTGAAGAACGTCGACCGCTGGGTTATCGGCGCAGAACGAGAAAGACGCGCCGATAACCCAGCGG
>JASJBD010000129.1 GCA_030066665.1 Gammaproteobacteria bacterium | reverse complement strand
TTCGGGTCAACGCGACGATCCACTGGTAGTGATCGAGATTCTTCGAGTTGATAAAAATCTCGAACGGACGCCGGGTCTCGTATTCAGTATCGGCGTTCAGAATGATGTCGTTGATCGTGACGTACATGGCGTGATCGGATACCGGCGTTTTGACCTTGTAAGTCGAACCGCGCAGCATCTCGGGCCGTTCCAGCTTCTCGTGCATGCGCACGACCTTGCCGTCCGCGCTGGTCTCCAGCACAGGTGTGGCCCGTACTTCCTCGCGCGCTTTTTCCTCCGTGCCGCCTGATGTCTCGACACGATAGTCGACGATTTTTTTCGAAATTGTTATCTCTGCCATGATGATTTTCCGTCCGGAACCCGACTGCTTTCGACCGGGTCAAAACTTGCCGTAGTAGCCTTCCTTCAGAGCGTCAAACAGATTCGCGGCGGTATGGACCTCGCCGTCGTATTCGACCTCCTGGTCTCCGCGCACGCTAACCTCCGTGCCATCTTCCAGGACAAATACGTAATTGGTGTTCTGTAAATCCTTTTCCTTGACCAGGACTCCCTGGAATGCCTCCGGATTGAACCGGAAAGTCGTGCATCCCTTCAGACCCTTTTCGTGCGCATACAGGTAGATGTCCTTGAACTCATCGTACGGGAAATCCGTCGGCACATTGGCGGTCTTGGAGATCGACGAATCGGTCCAGGACTGCGCAGCGGCCTGGATATCCACATGCTCCTTCGGCGTGATGTTCTCCGCGGTCGTGAAATACGCCGGCAGCTGTTCATCCGGGCTCTCGGAAGCCGGCATGGCGCGCGGATTGATCATTGTGCGGTACGCCAGCAACTCGAAAGAAAACACGTCGACTTTTTCTTTCGTTTTGCGCCCCTCCCGAATGACATTGCGGAAATAGTGATGGGCGAAACTCGGCTCGATGCCATTACTGGCATTGTTGGCCAGCGACAGTGAAATCGTGCCGGTTGGCGCGATGGAACTGTGGTGCGTAAACCGCGCCCCGACCCGCTCGAGTTCCTTCGCGAGCTGCGGGGCTTCAGCGGCGATGCGCTGCATATAACGACTGTAGCGAGCGTGCAGGATCCGTCCGGGGATCTTGTCGCCAATCTGCCAGCCGTCGCGCGCCATTTCCGGGCGGCGGCGCAGCATCTCGGGGGTTACCTGGAATTCCTCCAGCATGATTGGTGCCGGGCCTTTTTCCAGGGCAAGCTCCAGCGCAGTTTCCCAACCGGCCAGCGCCAGTTCACGCGCGACGGTTTCGGTAAATTCCACTGCCGCGTCTTCACCATAGACGAGACGCAGCATCGTCAGCGTGGAGCCAAGGCCGAGGAATCCCATGCCGTGCCGTCGCTTGCGATAGATTTCCTGGCGCTGTTGTTCCAGCGGCAGACCATTGATTTCGACCACGTTGTCCAGCATGCGCGTGAATACTTTCACGACCTTGCGGAACTCTTCCCAATTGAAGCGAGCCTGGTCCGTGAAGGCATCCTCGACGAACTTCGTCAGGTTCACGGAACCGAGCAGACAGGAACCGTAAGGCGGCAGCGGTTGTTCTCCGCAGTTATGCGCATGCAGACCGTTGGCGTCGAAAGCGTTGATGCCCGGCACCTGGCAGTCGTAGACATCTTCGGCGCCAGCCGGTTCGATGGATTTCACCCGCGCCACAAAACGCTCACTGCCCTGCGCAACGGACGACTGTAGCAAGGCCTGCTCCAGCTGCGCCGTCTTGCCGGCGTCGCTGAAACCAATCAGCCTGGCAAACTGCGCCAGGTTCGCGCCGCTAATCCACAGGCAGCAACCCGTCACTGAAGACGTGCGCTGCCCGCTGCGGCGACTCACGATGCCAAACCGCAGCAACATGCGCTGGATGGCAGCGAGGTCGTCCTCGTGCAAATCCGTGTAGCGGATGGCGGGACCGGCCTCTTCACCGGCCAGCAGTTCCGCACCGATGTCGAAACAAGCCTGCAGAAAACCGCGATAGAAACTGCTGGAAGCGCGTTCGATCGCTGGCGTCACGGCGCGGTCATTGTCAAAGTCCATTGCGCCGGCAACTTCCTGCAAGCCCGGCACGGTCAGTCGCAGCTCACCGTGCTCGGCCTGACTCTGCCATGCCACCGCCCGCGATGCGGCACCGAGGGTGCGGGCAGCATTGACCGCGGCGCTCATCACCGCGTCTTCGCTGTCCGGCATTGGACTGCAGGGCGCATTGGCCACGACCGGCGAACACGGCACGCTGATCGTCGCCGCCACATCCGACGTGCTGCCACCTGATCGCAACAGGCCAAGCAGATACCCTTCCTGGCGACCGAAGCGACTGGCGCCGCGCCAATGCACCTGGCGGCGATGGTCGTTGAGCAATAGCCGATCGCCGGGTTTCAGCTCGCCGGCCGCGCACCATTCCGTCACCGTCTGCTGTTCGTCGAAACGCACCACGCGCTGCAGCTGGTGGTCATCGGTGAGCCGCAGGCTATAGCCCCCGGCCGTTTCGACGCTCAGCACAGCTTTGGTGGCGGTATGAAAAAACCCGGCCGCGGTTGATTTGTGCGCCTGACCATCGACCAGCGCCACGAACTGCTGGCCCAGCAACTCGCTAACCTGCCGCGGGCCGTCGCCAGTCTGGACCCACGTATCTGCCGTCACGCACGGGTTCGTGGCCCGGATGTTTTCGTCAAACCAGTTGTTGTTCTCGTCGTTAACCCTGTCGACCAGTACGAAGCCAGGTTCGGCAAAATCATAGGTCGAGGACATGATCATGTCCCACAGACGCCGGGCCGGCATTCTCTTGTACACCCGGCAAGCGATCAGGCCGTGCTCGTTCTGTACATAGCCGTGATCGGCAGGCCAGTCACGCCATAACACCTGGTCGCCGTCTGTCAGGTCGATATCGCCCTGCTCGAGTTCGCGCTTGTCCAGCGGAAACGCCAGCGCCCATTCGGCGTCTTCGCGCACCGCACTGATGAAGTCATCGGTAACGAGCAGTGACAAATTGAACTGCCGGAGTCGGCCATCCTCCCGTTTGGAACGAATGAAATCCAGAACGTCGGGATGGCCGACATCGAACGTGCCCATTTGCGCGCCGCGACGACCGCCGGCCGAAGACACGGTGAAGCACATCTTGTCGTAGATATCCATGAACGACAGCGGTCCGGACGTATAGGCGCCAGCACCCGACACGTAGGCGCCTTTGGGTCGCAGAGTGGAAAACTCATAACCGATGCCGCAGCCCGCCTTCAGCGTCAGGCCAGCTTCGTGCACCTTATCGAGAATGTCGTGCATGGAATCGGCGACTGTGCCGGACACGGTACAGTTGATCGTCGACGTCGCCGGCTTGTGATGCCGCGCGCCGGCGTTCGACACGATGCGTCCGGCAGGTACCGCACCATGTCGCAAGGCCCACAAAAACGTGTCATACCAGCGCTCGGGCTCGGCTTCGACTTCGGCGAGGGCCGCAGCGACACGCTTGTACGTGTCGTCCATGGTCTCATCGAGCACCTCCCCTGATTTTGACTTGAGCCGGTATTTCTTGTCCCAGATATCGATGGACGCAGCCTGAAACTCGATGGCCGCAGCCTTCACCTGGTTAACCTGCACAGCCGTTTTCATGTTTATTCGTTCACCCCCGATACGCAGCCGACCCGCCGGTAAGCAGGCCGAAAACCCTCAATCCAAGCCAGAGCAACCCGTTTTCCGAACCCCTTTTTTCACAGACACTGGTTCCCCGCAGCCATGAGCACTCCCTCGGCACCCGTGACCGATATGGCAGGTCTGATGAAAATTTGCCGACACAAGATGTTGTGGCGACGGTTGCTAGATTATGTCCGTTGCGAAGCCCTGTCAAGGATTCAGGCGCAAATGAGCTATTACAATATTGCTATATAAAACATAGTCTTACAATACACTTCGCATAACTTACGGAGAACCCTGGGAATTTTTTCCGCCGCCGGCCGGTCGCGGCCAAACCACAAGATATTGTGTTTGGCTTTTCCCCTGAAAACCCATAAATTTTCCACAGGATTTCCCCAAAATACGCCTCCGGACCTGGCGTGAACGCGGTTCGGAACCCTAGCGAAACTGCGCTGTCCACTACCGGAACCCGCTATTATCTCCGGCCCGCTAAACCGGAAAGGAATTCGCACAGCATGACCAAATGGAACTATCGGCCATTGAGCATCGCGGCACTGACATTGTTGCTGCTCACCGCCAGCGGCTGGGCCGCGCTGCCCGCCAAGATTGGCGACGAACCCCTGCCGAGTCTTTCGCCGCTGGTGAAACGCGTATCACCCGCGGTGGTGAATATCGCGACGCGCGGCACCGTTGAAACGCCGCGCAATCCGCTCATGGACGATCCGTTTTTCCGTCGGTTTTTCGGTGTGCCGCAGGAACGCCAGCGTGAGGTACGCAGCGCCGGCTCCGGCGTGATCGTCGATGCGAACAAGGGCTACATCATCACGAATCACCATGTCGTCGAAAACGCCGACCAGATCGAAATCGTGCTCGACGATGATCGCAGTATCGAAGCGGACATCGTCGGATCCGACCCGGGCACGGACATCGCCGTGTTACAGGTGAAAGATCCGGATGACCTGACACAAATGTCGCTGGGTGATTCGAACCTGGTCGAGGTCGGCGACTTCGTGCTGGCCATCGGTAACCCGTTCGGACTGCAGCACACGGTGACCTCCGGCATCGTCAGCGCACTCGGCCGGCGTGGTATCAGCCGCGATGGCTACGAGGATTTCATCCAGACCGATGCATCGATCAACCCGGGCAACTCCGGCGGTGCACTGGTGAACCTCAACGGTGAACTGATCGGCATCAACTCAGCGATTTTCAGCAACAGCGGCGGCAACATCGGCATTGGCTTCGCCATACCGGTCAACATCGCCAAATCGATCATGACGCAGTTGATCGAATTCGGTGAAGTGCGTCGCGGTCTGCTGGGCGTCAGTATCAGTGACGTCACCAGTGAAACGGCGAAGGCGCTCGGCGCGGACGAGTCTCTGAAAGGCGCGCTGGTGCAGGAAGTCGTCGCCAATTCCGCCGCCGAAAGCGCGGGAATCGAGGTGGGCGACATCATCGTCCGCATCGATGAAGAAGAAATTACCAGCGCGAACGACCTGCGGAATGCCATCGGCTTGCGCCGCAGCGGCGACAGCGTTCGCGTCGAACTCATCCGGGATGGCAAAACGAAACGTCTGACCGCGGAGCTGACTGAGCTAAAAGCCATGCAGCAGGCTTCCGCTGAAGATATCCACCCGGGCCTCAGCGGTGCCGAGCTCGTGGATCATGATGAAGAGGTTTCGGGACTGGGCCGCGGCGCCATCAAGGTCGAGACTGTGGAGCCGGGCAGCCCGGCAGAAATTCGCGGCCTGCAGCCGGGCGACCTGATCGTGACGGTAAACCGGGTGCGGGTACGCAACCTCGCGGCGCTGCAGGAGACTGCCGAAGGCCAGTCACTGCTGATACTCGGCATCCGTCGCAGCGGGCGGAATTTGCTCTTGCAGGTGCGTTGATCGACCGTGACGTCAACCTGACCCGCAGTACTGCCGGCGTCGGCCGGACCGTCTGTGTTCTCGGCGGTACCGGCTTCGTCGGCTCGCGGCTGGTCGCGCACCTGGCGGCCCAGGGCTATGCGATCCGGGTGCCCAGTCGAAACACGCTGGCGTCGGCGCTGCGCGTGTTACCCGATTTGCGCCTGTTCACGGCCGACGTCCACGACCCGGCAACCCTGCGCGACTGCGTTGCGGGTTGCGACTTCGTCGTGAACTGCATTGGCATTCTCAACGAGCCTGGCACCGATGGCAGCGGCTTTATCAGGGCGCACGTGGAACTGGTCGACAAACTGTTGGCCGCGGCGCGCGAAACCGGGGTCGGGAAACTGGTCCAGGTCAGCGCGTTACAGGCCGACGCGGCGCGCGGCCCGAGCCACTATCTGCGCTCCAAGGGACAGGCCGAGGGCCTGATTGCGCAAAATGTCGGTGAGATGCGCTGGACGATCCTGCAGCCGTCGGTCATTTTCGGGCCGGGTGATTCGTTCCTGAATCGTTTTGCGCAGATGGCCCGACTCCTGCCATTTCTGCCGCTTGCCAAACCCGGCGCGCAGTTCGCGCCGGTGCATGTTGACGACGTCGTCGCGGCCATCAGCCTGGCATTGACCCAGCCGCAAACCGACGGTCAGACGTATCAGCTCTGCGGACCGGAGGTGTATTCGCTGCGAGCACTGGTACGCCGGGCCGCGCGGGCGGTCGACAGCCGCTGCATCGTGATCGGCATCCCGGACTGGATGGCGCGAATCCAGGGCCTCGTCATGGAGCGCCTGCCGGGTAAATTGTTCACCACAGACAATTATCGGTCGCTGTCGGTACCCAGTGTCTGCAGCAAAGACGGTTTCGCCGCGCTGGGCCTCGAACCACGGTCCCTGGAACTCAATCTGGCTGCTTGCCTAGCGCCGCCGTAACAGGCCGGCAATTGCCGGCCGGACCGGTTGCTTGTGGCAGTGCCACCAGCATCGCCTCGCGTTCCGTCGCGGGCAGTTTCGCCAACGCCTCGACACGCTCGTAGAATCGCTCAAAATCCCCCTGCTCTGCGGCCAGTAACCCGTGCATCGCCGGCACGTACGACTCGTACGTGGACAAGGCGCCGAGCATGGCATTGTTCAGCTGCGGCCCGAACCAGCCGTCGAAGTACGGCGGCCCACCCCAGCTCTCCCTCAGCCGCAGATAATCGGCCCGCAACGCCGCGAAGATCTCCTGCTTCGTTACCTGCTTGTCGGCCTCCGGCAGGTTGCTAGCGAACAACTCGCGCAATCGCACGCGCGCCTTATCGAGCAAGGCATTGACGTCGGCCCGTCTCAGCAACCAGTCATGATATTGGCAATAGCTCTCGACGTGGCCACGCGTCTCCAGCCACAACAGCAGCCCGGCCTGCTCTACAGCGCTGGCGAACGACTCGTTCAGGCTGGAGTCACCTGGCAGGTAGAACCGTTGATGCGCCAGCTCGTGGAATAGCAGGCCAGCCAGCCGATAGTCAGGCAGGTCGAGCATCGTGCTTAGCAACGGATCCTTGAACCGGCCCAGGGTCGAATAGGCGGTCGCACCCCCGACATAAACATCATCACCCTGCGCGGCCAGCCCGGCCGCGAAGTCACGCGCTGCTTGCTCCTGAAAGTAACCGCGATAACTGACACAGCCGGCGACCGGGTAACACCAGCGCCGTGCGTCGAGCGACAGCGGTGGCGCTGCGAACACGTTCCAGACCACATAGTCGCGGTCGATCTCGGCGTAGTGGCGATAGCTACCATTGTCGGGCAGACCCAGGCGGGTATGGGCAAAGTCGAGCATTTCGCCGGTCAGCTCGAGTCGCTCCGCCAGTTCTGCAGGCGTGGCCGCGTCGGCCACCACCGCGTCAACTGGCTCGCGCTGGCCCATCAGCCGCTGATGCCCGGTCGCGGCCTGCCAGTAGTACCCCAGGCTGCAACCACCAATGGCCAGCACGACCAACAGCAAGGTCAGGCAACGGGAACAGGCGATCATGGCCCAAGAGTACGGGATTAGGCGAAACGCTAGAATGCGCCAATGCAGATTTATCTGGTCGGCGGCGCGGTGCGGGATCGTTTGCTCGGCGAGCCGGTGGGCGAGCGCGACTGGGTGGTCGTCGGCGCCACGCCCGAGGAAATGACCAAGGCCGGCTATCGGCAGGTGGGTCGCAGTTTTCCCGTGTTCATCCATCCGGACACCGGGGAGGAATACGCGCTCGCGCGTACCGAGCGCAAAACCGGTCCCGGCTATCACGGCTTCGAGTTCGATACGGCGCCCACGGTGACGCTGGAACAGGATTTGCGCCGACGCGATCTCACGATCAATGCCATGGCCGAGGATCCGACGGGAGCAGTCATCGACCCTTATGGCGGCCGTGCCGATCTGGATGCGCGTCGCCTGCGCCATGTGTCCGACGCATTCCGTGAAGACCCGGTGCGAATTCTGCGGGTCGCGCGCTTTGCCGCGCGCTTCAAACGATTCGGGTTCAGCGTGGAGTCAACGACACTCACATTGATGCGGGACATGGTCGCTGCCGGCGAGGCCGACGCGCTGGTCGCGGAACGGGTCTGGCGCGAGACCGAGTCGGCCCTGGCCACGGACAATCCGGACGAATTTCTGCGCGTCCTCCAGGATTGCGGCGCGTTGCGGGCCGTTTACCCGGAGCTGGCGGCGCTGTTCGGTGTCCCTCAACCGGCGCAACATCATCCGGAGGTGGATACCGGGGTCCATGTATTGCTGGCGCTGGCCGCGGCAGCACGCCTGTCGCCGAGCCCGGAAGTTCGCTTTGCGGTGATGTGCCATGATCTCGGCAAAGGCGAAACACCCGCAGCCGAATGGCCCAAACATCACGGCCATGAACGCCGTGGTGCGAAACTGTTGCACGCGCTGTGTGACCGCGTTGGCGCGCCGAACCGCTTTCGGGAACTGGCAGAACAGGTGACGCTATACCACGGCCTCTGCCATCGGGCGGACGAACTGAAGCCCGCGACCATCTTGAAACTGCTGGAGAACACCGATGCATTCCGGCGACCGGCGCGCTTCGCCGAGTTCCTGCTGGCCTGCGAGGCGGATGCCCGCGGTCGCACTGGACTCGAGGACAATACGTATCCGCAGGCGAGTCTGTTGGCCATCGCCCGGGATGCCGCCGCCGCGGTGCAACCGCAGGACTTCCTGGCGGCCGGGTTGAGCGGCGCCAAGCTCGGTGCCGCTCTGCGCGAGGCGCGCATCGCTGCCATCGCCGCAACGCGCCGCGATCCGGACGCTAACGAAAGGCCAGCACGATAACTGCCGCCAGCACGAGTCGATAAAGCACGAACGGCAGCATGCCAATGCGCTGAATGGTCTGCAGGAATAGCTTGATGCAAAGCCACGCGCTGGCAGCCGCGACCAGCAAACCGACAGCGAGTGCCAGCCACGGCACCGGGTCCGGCTGACGGACCAGATCCCAGAATTTGAGAATCGCGGCCCCGGTGATGGCCGGGATCGCGATCAGAAAAGCGAATCGCGCCGCCGTCTCCCGATCGAGTCCGAGCGCCAGTCCGGCCGTCATGGTGACGCCGGAACGCGAAGTGCCCGGCACGAGCGCCAGCGTCTGGGCCAGCCCAATCAGCACGGCGAAAGGCAGGCTGATCGATTCTACCGCGTTGACGCGATCCGGGCGGCGGTCGGCCACCCATAACAGCAGACCGAATACCGCCGTGGTTGCGGCGATCAACAGCGGCGAACGAAAGCGGGTCTCGATCAAGTCTTCGAACAGCAAACCGGCAAACACCAGTGGAATTGTCGCCAGCACAATTGCCCAACCCATGTGTGCAGCGGTCCGATCGTGCGGCCTGCCGACGAGCGAACCGGTCCAGCTGCTCAGGATCGTCATGACGTCGCGCCGAAAGTAGCCCACCACCGCTGTCAGGGTGCCGAAGTGGACCGCGACGTCAAAAGCCAGCCCCTGATCCGGCCAGCCAAGGAAGCGCGGCACGAGAATTAGATGCGCGGAACTCGAAATCGGCAGGAATTCGGTCACGCCCTGCACGAGGGCGAGGATGAGAGCTTGCAGTAAGTCCACTTCCGTTCCGTGTGTATCCGGCGCAAACGCACCCTAACGGAAGGCGGCGCCGGCGCAAAGCTACTGGTTCATCATCCTGCGCGTCAGAGACGGCCGGTGAGGTCACGGCCCAGCGGCAGCGTGCCTGGTTCGAGCTTGCGCGTCAGCGCCATGAACTTGAAGTACTCGCCCATCTCGCCGGGCAGCAGCAGCTTGCGCATCGCCTGCGCATGTTCGACGATTTCGCGCGGCGATCCGCCGGCAGCCGCGGCTTCCGTCTCGATACCATGTGCGAGGAGGAACTGGGCCTGGGTCGTATAGCCTGCCAGCTCCAGGCCGGCCGCGCGTGCCGCGACGGCGAGGCTGCTGAAGTCCACCCAGGCGCTGATATCCTGACCACCGGGACACCAGAACGGGTTGGCGTGACTGCGATGCCGGTAGTGACAGATCAAAGTGCCGTCATGGCGCAACGGGTTGTAATAGTCCCGGCCGACGAGACCATAATCGGACAGCAGCACAAGACCGGCGTCGAGTCGGGACGTGCAGCTCTGCAACCAGGCTGCCAGGCCGGGGCAAAACTCGGACCGGTAACCATTCGGCAGCTCATCCGCATGCCGACCCACGCTGACTGACACTCGCTCGGCGAAGTGGCGATCCGGCTCGCCTTCGGTCCATTGAAACTCGCCCTGCTGCATACCGACCCCGAGCGGCCGCGCCTGGCCATCCCGCCAGACAAAGCGACTCACCGGCAACGCATCGACCACCTCGTTGGCCAGGATCACGCCGCGCAGGCGCGACGCAGGCAGTTCGTCGAGCCAGCGCACGCGGTCGCGCAGAGCGGGATCCAGTGCTAGCAGCGCAGCGCGTTGCCGGTCGCGCAGTTCGGCACTGACTTCCAGCAACAGGTACTCATGCGGCAATCGCCCCAGTTCGGCCAGCGCCGGCAGCAACGTCTTGACCATCGCACCGCTGCCCGGACCGATTTCGAGCAGTGTGCCGCCACCTAGCTGGTCGAAGACGGGCGTCAGCGCGCGCGCGATACAACGCGCGAACAGCGGCGAGATTTCCGGTGCCGTAATGAAATCACCGGCGGCGCCGAACTTCAC
>JASJBD010000009.1 GCA_030066665.1 Gammaproteobacteria bacterium | reverse complement strand
AATCGTCAGCGACATCCAGCACATCCAGAGTGATGCGCGGCGTCATGGTTTCCGCGAACGGCCGCGCTGGCCAATGATCGTGCTACGCACGCCCAAGGGTTGGACCTGCCCGAAGGAAATCGATGGCAAGAAGACCGAGGGCTACTGGCGGTCACACCAGGTGCCGATGGGCGAAATGCACGAAAACCCCGAGCACGTGAAACTGCTGGAAAAATGGATGCAGAGCTACCGGCCCGAGGAGCTATTCGACGACGCGGGTCGTCTGGCGCCGGAGCTGGCACACCTGCCGCCGGAAGGGGAGCTGCGCATGGGCGCAAATCCCCATGCGAACGGCGGCCTGCTGCTTAAAGACCTGCGCCTGCCCAATTTCCGAAAATTCGCGGTGGACGTTCCCGCGCCGGGCGCAAATATTGCCGAGTCCACGCGCACCATGGGTAAGTTTCTGAGCGCGGTCATGGAGCGCAACCTGCAACACAAAAATTTCCGGCTGTTCAGTCCGGACGAGAACAATTCGAACCGTTGGCAGGACGCGCTCAGTGTCACGAACCGGGCCTGGGTCGCGGATACTTACGATTACGATGATCACCTGGCGCCGGATGGTCGGGTCGTGGAAATGCTGAGCGAGCACCAGTGCCAGGGCTGGTTGGAGGGCTATCTGCTCACCGGGCGGCATGGTTTCTTCTCTTGCTATGAAGCTTTCATTCACATCGTTGACAGCATGTTCAACCAGCATGCGAAGTGGCTGAAGGTATGCCACGAGATTCCCTGGCGCCGGCCAATCGCCTCCCTAAATTACCTGCTGTCCTCCCACGTCTGGCGGCAAGACCACAACGGCTTCAGCCACCAGGATCCGGGCTTCATCAACCACGTGGTCAACAAGAAGGCCGAGGTCGTGCGCGTGTACCTGCCGCCGGACGCGAACAGCCTGCTGTACGTCACCGACCAGTGCCTGCGCAGCCGGAACCTCATCAATGTCGTGGTGGCCGGTAAGCAGCCCGCGCCGCAATGGCTCAGCATGGACGAGGCCATCAAGCACTGCACGGCCGGTATCGGCATCTGGGAGTGGGCGAGTAACGACGATGGTGGCGAACCGGACGTGGTGATGGCCTGCTGCGGTGATTCACCGACGCTCGAGACCCTGGCTGCGGTGGATATCCTGCGTGAGTACGTGCCGGAACTGAAGGTCCGGGTCGTAAACGTGGTGGACCTGATGACGCTGCAGCCGCAGGAAGAGCATCCGCATGGGCTCAGCGATTGGGACTTCGACGTATTGTTCACGAAGGACAAACCGATCATCTTTGCGTTCCACGGGTACCCGTGGCTGATCCACCGGCTGACCTACCGTCGCAATAACCACCCCAATCTGCACGTGCGGGGCTACAAGGAGGAAGGCACCACGACCACACCTTTCGACATGTGCGTGCTGAATGACATCGATCGCTTCCACCTCGTGGGTGACGTGATCGACCGCGTGCCGCAACTGGGTTCCCGGGCCGCTTACGCGAAGCAGGCCATCCGCGACAAACTCATCGAGCACAAGCAATACATCCACGAGCACGGTGAGGACATGCCAGAGATCACCGGTTGGCAATGGGGCAACGGCACGGCACGGGCCGGCCGGGCGAGCTCGACGGAAGCCGACAACGTCTGACTTGTCTCGGTTACTGACTCGCGTCTGAATTCAGGATGGGTTGCACCTTCCAGATGTCTTCGCAGTACTCTCGAATTGAGCGATCCGATGAGAACTTGCCCACGCGGGCAGAGTTCAGGATTGACACGCGCGTCCACGCGTCCTGGTCGCGATATGCCTTGCCGACGCGGTCCTGGCAGTCGACGTAGGCCTGGTAGTCGGCAAACAGCAGGTACTCGTCCCGCTGCAGCAGCGAATCGAGCAGCGGGCGAAACAGCTCTCGGTCGCCCTTTGACAGCGTGTCGGAACCGATGAACTCGAGCACCTCCGCAAGGGCCGGGTTGCCCGCCACGTACGTCTGGGGATCGTAACCCTGCGTCCGGAGCTCCTCGACCTCCCGCGCCGTCAATCCGAACAGGAAGAAGTTCTCCGGCCCAACCTCTTCACGGATTTCGACGTTGGCGCCATCCAGCGTGCCGATGGTGAGCGCACCGTTCAGCGCGAACTTCATGTTGCCGGTCCCCGACGCTTCCTTGCCAGCCGTGGAGATCTGCTCGCTCAGGTCGGCCGCCGGGTAGATTCGCTCGGCATTCTTGACGTTGTAGTCTGGAAAGAAAACCACCTTAAGCCGATCGCGCACGTCGGGATCGGCGTTCACCACGTCGGCCACCGAGTGAATCAGCTTGATGATCAGCTTCGCCATGACATAGCCGGGCGCCGCCTTGCCCCCGAAGATGAAGGTGCGCGGCACGATGTCGACGTTCGGATCACGCTTGATGCGCAGATACTGGGTGATGATATTGAGCACATTCAGGTGCTGGCGCTTGTACTCGTGCAGCCGTTTCACCTGGATGTCGAAGAGCGAGTCGGGATCAACGATGACGTCCGTGCGGTCCTTGATCATTCGGGCCAGCCGGACCTTGTTGTCCCGTTTGGCCTGCAGCCACTCCGCGCGGAAGGCGGCATCGTCGACATGTGCCTCCAGGTCGCGCAGCGCTGCCAGGTCCGTGACCCAGTCCGTGCCGATCCGCGCAGAAATTATCCGCGCGAGTTTCGGATTGGACACGAGCAGGAACCGCCGCGGGGTCGCGCCGTTGGTCTTGTTGCTGAACTTGGTCGCATCGAAGTCGTAGAAATCCCGCAACACATCTTTGGTGAGCAGCTCCGTGTGCAGGGCCGCCACGCCGTTCACGGCATAGCTGCCAACGCACGCCAGATGCGCCATGCGTACGCGGCGGCCGTTGTTGTCGTCGATCAGCGACATCCGCCGCACACGCTCTTCGTCGTTCGGATAGCGTCGCCGTACTTCGTCGAGAAAGCGATCGTTGATCTCGTAGATGATCTCCAGGTGCCGGGGCAATACGCGCCGAAACAGGTCTTCGTCCCAGGTCTCCAGCGCCTCCGGCAAAAGCGTGTGATTCGTGTACGCGAAGGTTCTCGTTGTGATCCCCCAGGCGTCGTCCCAACGCATCTGGTGCTCGTCCACGAGCACTCGCATCAGTTCTGCGATTGCCACCGACGGATGCGTATCGTTCAGCTGGGCGGTGAACTTCTCGTGCAGAGTCTCGAGGGGCTCGCCCCGCAACTGGTGAATGCGGATCATGTCCTGGAGCGCGCAGCTGACGAAGAAATACTGCTGTTGCAGACGCAGCTCTTTCCCTTGGAGCTGCTCGTCATTGGGATACAGGACCTTGGTAAGGTTCTCCGAGCGCACCTTGCTCTCGACGGCGCCGTAGTAATCCCCGATGTTGAACTGCTGGAAATCGAAGGACTCACAGGCCTCGGCACTCCACAGGCGCAACGTGTTCACGGTGGGCACGCCATAGCCGGGAATCGGCGTGTCATAGGGGATGGCTTTGACGACGTAATTCGGTAACCATCGGACACGACGCTCACTGTTCTCGTCTTCGTATCTCTCCGTGTGCCCGCCGAAGCTCACTTCGCAAGCGCGTTCGGGGCGCGGAATCTCCCACGGGTTCCCCAACCGCAGCCACTTGTCCGTGATCTCGACCTGCCACCCGTCGCGGATCTCCTGGTCGAAGATGCCGAACTCGTAACGAATGCCGTAGCCGATAGCCGGCACCTGCAGAGTGGCGAGCGAATCCAGGTAGCAGGCCGCCAGACGCCCGAGGCCACCGTTCCCCAGACCCGGCTCCTCCTCGCTATCGATGAGCGCCTCGAGATCCAGATCGAGCGCCTCGCACGCCTCTTTCGTCGCCCCGTACATGCCCTGACTGACCAGGCTGTTGTGCAGCGCGGGACCCATCAGAAACTCCGCCGACAGGTAGAACACCAGTCGCTTGTTCTCCTCCAGATATGACTCCTGGGTGTCGACCCAGCCACGCAAGAGACGATCGCGGACCGCGTAGGCTACCGCCTTGTACCAGTCGTGCTCGGTCGCGATGGCCGGGAACTTGGCCTGCGAGTAAAAGAGGTGGTCGGTGATTGCCCGCTTGAGCGTGGCCACGCTCATGCCCGCGCGATCGTCCTCGATGAGCACCTCAGCGTCGCCGGCAGGCACGCCGGCGGCTTTCTTATTGTTCTTTTCCATGGCTCCTCAAGTCGCCAGGCCGGACCGGCGACAGGAAACAATATATAAGGATGCGGATCGCCCCGTCTATCCGCACTTCGTCAACCTCTCCCGCCGCGACGGCCTATACTGTTGAAAGGAGCAAATTGCCGCATTCACAGCGATCTACGACAATAACAACCGGCCGGTGCAGGGACTGAAAGAGCGCAGTTTGTATCTGGACGAGAGCCCCAACGTAACTATCGAGTAACAAACCCAGCCGACGTGTTTTCGTTCGACCCGATTCGCGATGATCCGGTTGCCCTGCTGTTCCTCGTGCTGGGACTGGGCTACGTCATCGGCGGCTTGCGAATCGGCTCCTTTCGCCTCGGCGAGGTTGCCGGCGTGCTGGTGGCGGGTTTGCTGCTGGGGCATTTTGGGCTAGAAAGCAACCCCGCGATCCAGTCTTTCGGTTTCGTGCTGTTCATATTCTCGGTCGGCTATCAGGCTGGGCCGAAATTCGTGCAGGCCATCCAGGTCGACGGACGCCGCTACCTGATTATCGCTCTGGTGGTGGCCATGAGCGGATCGGGGCTCGCCTATGCAGCGGCGAAGCTGTTGATTTTCGAGCCTGGCGTAGCGGCCGGTCTGTTGGCCGGCAGCCTCACATCGACGCCCACTTTGGCAGCGGCCGATGCGGCGGTCGTGTCAGGGGCCTTTGCCAACCCGGGTGGGCTGATGCCGGACGAGGTCCGCAGCAATATCACGACGGCCTATGCGATTACGTATATCGTCGGCCTGGTTGGTCTGATTCTGATCATCCGTCTCCTGCCGCGGGCGGTCGGCATTGACCTGGAGGCCGAGGCGACTCGGCTGGAACGCGAGGAAGCCGCCGCCGGTCCGCAGCCAGTTTTTTCCCCGAGCGACATCATCGTGCGCGGGTTCCGCGTCGAAGAAGACGAGATTACCGGCCAACCATTACGGGAGCTTTACGAATCGTCCTCCGTGCAGTTTACGGTGCTGAAGATTCTGCGGCACGGCGAAGCAGTAGAACCCCTCCCGGACACGGAGCTGCAGATCGGCGATTTGATTTCTATTGTCGGCGTGTTGACGCCTCAAGCCGCACAGGAAATCGAAGATGCTGTCATCGGCACTCCGGTGCGACGTCGTGACCTGCTGCACTACCAACCGGAATCGGTGCAGATCTGCGTGACGCGGAAGGATGCCGAAGGCGCAACACTAGGCGAACTTCAGATTCCACAACAGCATGCCGCGTTTGTCTCCCGCGTAGCCCGACTCGGCGTCGATCTCGATGTCACCGCTGCGACGACGCTCGAACGGGGCGATGTCTTGCACGTGACCGGGCCGAAAGGGGGGCTCGAAGCACTCGGCGCGAGACTGGGGCACCTGGAGGGGAACGTCGACGAAACCGACCTGCGCACCTTCTCCTGGGCCATTGTCCTGGGCATTCTGATCGGTGCATGGACAATCAGCATTGCTGGCATCCCGTTCGGCCTGGGCAGCGCAGGGGGCCTGCTCGCGATCGGTCTGGCCGTCGGCTATCTGCGATCGTTGTTCCCGGTATTCGGCCGCGTTCCCCAAGCGGCGCGCTGGGTGTTCACCGAAATGGGACTGTTGCTGTTCATGGCCGGCGTGGGCTTGCGCGGCGGTGCGGACCTGGTTGAGACCTTCCTAAAAAGCGGCCTGGTGCTGGTGGTCTGTGGGATTATCATCACTGTCGTGCCGCTGGCCCTCGCCTACGTCATCGGTCGCCGACTGCTGGGTATGCACCCATTGATGCTGCTCGGCTCGATCACCGGTGCGATGACCAGCGGCGGCGCGCTGAATGTGATCAACGCCCAGGCCAAGAGCACAATTGCCAGTATCGGTTATACCGGCGCGTACGCCTTTGCCAATGTGTTCCTGACAATCGCGGGCGCCGTCATCATGCTGCTTTGAGTAACCGAAAAACGGGACACTGGCGCTTGCAAAAAAGCACGATTCCGGCCTAGATTGACACCATGATCACGCGGTCGCGACAAGGGCTCGTTTTGGCCACCAGCCTGCTGATGCTTTTGAGCTGGTTGACGCTGCCGGTTGGCGCCGCTATGCCCGGCAGCATGCCTCAACGCCACTCCATGCTCTGCGACGGCGCGGATCCGCTGCAACACGATCATGTCCGTGATTGCACCGGGGGCTGCTCGAGTCTTCCCGACCAAGTTCACGAGTCCGGATCCATGGCCGGTGCGTATCGGAGTCCGACACCGGGCGATCTCGCCGGCGTCATCGCGCAACCTGATCTGCCGCTGCGTTGCATTGCCAGAACTGTCTCATCGCCGCCGCGCGCGCCGCCACTGATCACGACCGCCACACCGGTCGCCCGCCACGACATCCTGCTGGACTAGCTGTCCGTCCTTTGCCGGTGTTCGCCGGTGCTTTGCATGCAAGTGACTGCCACTGATGGCAGTTGATCAAAATGTATGGACGGGACGGATCCCATGTTTTCGAGACGCCAATTTCTTTCCGCTGGTTCCGCGATGACCGCGCTTGCCGGGGCCGAGGCTCTAATGCCGGCGTGGGCCAAGACTGGCAATGCCGGGCTGCCACAGAGCGAATTTGACCTGGTTATCAGGAAACAGCGGCTCAGTTTCGACGGCCGCGAAGCTGTGGCAACCACGGTCAATGGCAGCGTGCCCGGTCCGCTATTGCGCATGCGCGAAGGCGAAGAAGTAGTACTGCGCGTGCGCAATGAGCTCGATGCGGACAGTTCGCTGCACTGGCACGGCATCCTGTTGCCGCCGGAAATGGACGGTGTGCCCGGTATCAGTTTCGATGGTATTCAGCCGGGCGAAACTTTCGAGTACCGCTATCGCTTGGCACAAACCGGCACCTACTGGTATCACAGCCATTCCGGTTTTCAGGAACAGTCGGGTGTCTACGCGCCGCTGATCGTCGATCCGGCCGGTCCGGAAGTGCATGACTACGAGCGCGAGCTGGTCATCCTGCTGTCCGACTGGAGCTTCGAGGATCCGATGCGGATCTGGAAGACGCTGAAAAAGGACAGCGAGTACTACAACCGCAATCCGATCACGCTCGGCGACCTGATGAATTCGCCACGCGGATTTGGCGCCGGGCTGCGGGACCTCCTGCAGTGGGATCGGATGCGCATGTCGCCGACCGATATCGCCGACGTCACCGGTTATACCTATACGTACCTGCTCAATGGCCACGGGCCAAATGACGGCTGGCAGGGTTTGTTCCGTCCCGATGAACGCGTGCGGCTGCGGATCATCAACGGCTCGGCCATGACCTATTTCAATGTGCGTATTCCGGGCCTGCCGATGACCGTGATCCAGATGGACGGTCAGGATGTGCAGCCAGTTGAAATTGACGAATTTCAGCTCGCGGTCGCCGAAACGCTGGATGTCATTGTCAGTCCGGGTAACCAGGCCTATGCATTTATGGCCGAAGCGATGGACCGCAGCGGTTTCGCTTTCGGCAGCCTGACGCCGCGAGCGGATCTGTCGGCGACACCGCCGCCGCTGCGCCAGCGGCCGATGCGCACCATGGCCGACATGGGGCATGCCGGCATGAATCACGCGGCGATGGATCATGAAGCCATGGATCATGCGGCCATGGGTCACGATCAAGCCGCGATGCCGGCGGCGACCACGCCAGCAGAACCGGCAGTTCATCGGGAACCAGGCTGGACACCGCGGCGCGGACCGGGCGTCGCGAATGTCGTCGAGAACCCCAGCAGCCGGCTGGCGGAACCAGGAACCGGCCTGGCCGACGTCGAACATCGTGTGCTGAATTACGCCCAGCTCGCCGCCCGCGAACCTTTCTACGATGCACGTCCGCCGACTCGCGAAATCACACTGCACCTGACCGGCAACATGGAACGTTACATGTGGTCGTTCGACGGGGTGAGTTTCAGCGAGAGTCCCGAGCCGCTGCAGTTCGCGCACGGTGAACGTCTGCGACTGGTGTTCATCAATCACACCATGATGGAACACCCGATTCATCTGCACGGCATGTGGATGGAGCTCGAGAATGGCCAGACACCGATGCCGCGCAAACACACGGTGAGTGTGAAGCCGGCAGAGAAGCTGAGTGTGCTGGTTACGGCGGATGCGCCCGGCGACTGGGCCTTTCACTGTCATCTGCTGTTGCACATGAAGGCCGGCATGATGCGCATGGTGTCGGTCAGCGTGCCGCCGCAGGAGGCGCGGAATGTCGGTTAGTAGGTTCGCGCCGCTACTCGCGCTCGCGCTGATAGCGCGAATTGCCGGCGCAACCGGCGGCATGGAGGGTGGGGAAATCAGAACCATGGTGCTGGCCGATCGCGCCGAGTACCAGGTCCGGGACGGCGAGAATGCCTGGCTCTGGGACGGCCAGGGCTGGGTCGGTGGCGACATTAACAAGGCCTGGTTCAAAGTGGAAGGCGAATATATCGAGAACGAGGGTACTGAATCATCTGAAGTGCAGGCCCTTTACAGCCGTGCCATTGCGAGCTTCTGGGATGTTCAGGCCGGGATCCGGCATGACTTTAGACCCAGCCCGTCGACGACTTACGCGGTGATCGGCCTGCAAGGCCTGGCGCCCTACTTCTTCGAAGTCGATGCCGCGGGGTTCGTGAGCGAAGACGGCGACGCGTCCTTGCGACTGGAGGCCGAGTACGACCTGTTCATCACGCGCAAGCTGATTCTGCAACCGCGCCTGGAAGTCGACGCCGCGTTTTCGGATGTGCCAGAACTCGGCGTGGGCTCAGGTTTAAACGGCCTCGAACTCGGGTTGCGATTGCGCTATGCATTCCAGCGCGAGTTCGCGCCGTATCTGGGGGTCGAATACGCCAAGCTGTATGGCGATACTGCCGACTTCGCGCGCCTGGAAGGCCAGCGGAGCGAAACCTGGCAGTTTGTCATGGGCCTGCGCGCCTGGTTCTGAGCCCCAAGAGCTCGACTGGGTTATCAGTCGGCCATCAGCGGCTGCGGGTCCCGCTGCCGATGCTCGCGGATATGTGCGCCGAGGTCTACCGCGATCTTGATCGCGATCAGCAATACCAGCGCCGGTGCTGGCGAATTCAGTGTCTGGATCAGCAGGCCGCCGAAAATGATTGTGACGTGTAGCACAATCACCCGTGCATATGGCTGCTTCATCAATTCGCGCGCCGAAGTACGGCGGAATTCACCGCGACCGAGGTAGTTCACGACATAGGAAAACGCGTGGCTCAATGCAATGCCGATCAGCGGCCACAGCAACCAGCCATCAAGAATCTCGGCACGCAGGCTGGCAACCATGCCGTCGGCCGGTGTAACCGGTGCGCCCTCCGCCATTGCGCCCTCGAACATAGCGAAAATGAAGAATCCGTGGCCAAACCAGAAGCCGCCGTAATGCACCGTAAAGAACGCCGCGGTGAACATCTTCATGACGATCGGAACCTGGTGCGCGGTAGCTGTCAGGATACGCAGGACGTTGAGCACGCCGATGACGAAGTTCTCCAGCCAGAACAGCAGGATGACTGACCGCACCGACCAGTCCAGTGCGATCACGCCGTAAAGGGGCAGGAGGTTGGCAACTACCAGCACCACCGACGAAATCGCCAAGGAGTTATCGATGCGCAGCGATTTCAGGTCAGCGCGTCCGTCCGGCATTCGCATCGCAAATCAAGTGGGAAGCAAGTTATGTTAGCGTACGCGGCATGAAGCTGTCATTGTGTTCGGCGCTCGCTGTCCCTGGCCGATGGATTGATCCGCTATTCCGAACGCGGCCAGAAATATGTCGATACCCTGAAGGGCATTATCCGGGTCAACGAGCTGTACATTGCCGACGATGCGGTATTCCGTGACGAACCCATGAGATTCATCGTCGGCGCAGACAATGCCACAGACGCGGAGAAGCTCCACGTGGAAATCGACATGCTGCGCGCCTCCGGAGAATTGGACAACATCATCAAGCGCATGCGCCTGGAGTAACACTATGAAGCTCACGAAGAATCCGACCATCACCTCTCTGATGCTGATCCTGACGCTTGCCCCGGCAGCCGCTCTTGCCGGCGCGCACAAGACCGTGAAACCGCTGGTCAAAATAGATGTGGATCCGGTCGTCGAGGCGGCCGTGACCGATGTCGTCATGGAAACCGCGGAGCGCTGGAACTCGCAGGACTATGCATCGGTGCTGGGACTCTGGGATCCGAATGAACCCTTCCCCACTTATCTCGCCGAAGAACAGGCGCAGTGGTTTGTCGGCTGGGATCGGCTCAATGAATACCTGGACCCGCCGCGTCCCAATCCGATCGTCGAGGCGATTCGCGAGGAGATGTACAACATCCAGGTGAAACAAATTGGGCCGGACCTCGCCATCGCGGTCTGGGAGATGCGCTTCCATATGAAACGCATCATGTCGAACGCAATTGGTGAGACCGTGCGGGTCAGCGCCGTGCTTCGCGAGACCGATGACGGCTGGCGGTATATCCATTGGGCCGAGTCACCGAAAACCGCCATGGTGTATATCGAAGACCTGTACGAACAGGACGTCGACGACGACTGGGACGAATTTTTCGAGGAAGCCAAACAGCGCCGCAAAGAAGTCGTCAAGAAGAAGCGCGCGGCGATGCGGGAGCAGGCTACCGCGCAGGGGTCAGAGTCACGACTCTGACCCCCGCCGGCTGTATCACTACGCCGCTGCGTCCGCCTGGCCGATTCGGTCCCGGCCGTGCGACGATGTGAAGTCCGGCGTTGGACCGGCCGGCACGACGCCGGTCGGGTTCACCGCCACCTGGCTGCGATAGTAGTGCTCCTTGATGTAGTCGATATCGACTGTTTCCGCGATACCCGGCTGCTGGTACAGGTCACGCAAATAGCCTGACAGGTTCGGATAGTCGCGCACTTCGCGGAGGTTGCACTTGAAATGCCCGACATAGACGGCATCAAAACGCACCAGGGTCGTAAAGAGACGCCAGTCGGCCTCCGTGATCCGGTTGCCGATCAGATACCGTCGTGACGCCAGGCGCTCATCCAGCTGATCCAGCGCATCAAAGAGATTCCTCACCGCGTGGTCATAAGCGGCCTGCGAGGTCGCGAAGCCCGCCTTGTAAACACCGTTATTCACATTCGGATAGATGAAATCGTTCAGCTCGTCAATTTCCGCGCGCAACTCTTCCGGATATAGATCCAGCGGTTGTGCGCCGATGCCGTCGAAAGCCGAGTTCAACATGCGAATGATTTCCGAAGATTCGTTCGACACGATAGTTTGCCGCTGTTTGTCCCACAGGACCGGGACCGTGACGCGACCCGAGTAGGCTGGGTCAGCCAGCGTGTAGATCTCATGCAATCGGGACTTGCCGTTGATGTCATCGGCGATGACACCTCGGCCCGGTTCGAAGGTCCAGCCCTCCGGGCCCATGAAGGCATTCACCACCGACATCGAAATCACATTTTCCAGGCCTTTTAGCCGGCGATAAATGATTGTGCGGTGGGCCCAAGGACAGGCCCAGGACACATACAGGTGATAGCGTCCCGCTTCGGCCTTGAACCCTCCATTACCAGTCGGTCCCGGCGCGCCGTCGGCCGTCACCCAGTTGCGAAATTGGGACGTCGACCGCACGAACTTGCCGCCCGTGCTTTTCGTGTCATACCACCGGTCATGCCATTGACCGTCAACCAGCAAACCCATGTCTTACTCCTTCTCCAGTGTGTAGGGTCTGGCCAGGCGGCCAGACTGATAGTCGTTGAATGCCTGAATAACCTCCGCACGCGTATTCATCACGAAGGGCCCGCTCCGCGCGACAGGCTCGCCAATCGGTGCCGCCGCGAGCAATAGTGCGCGGTTTCTTGCCGCGGCCCCGCGCAGCGCGAGTGTGTCGCCTTGCGCCAGGATCGCCAGATGTCTTTCCGGCACCCTGCTTTCGCCATCCTGCCCGCGTACCGCCATTTCGCCCTCGACGACGAAAAGCAATGCGGTGTGGCCGTCAGGAATGCTCTCGGTGAATTCAGCACCCGCCCCGACAACCAGGTCCCAGAACAACGGCTGCGTGACAACCCCGCTCACCGGACCGGTCACACCGGTCGCGGTTTCGCCGGCAACAACGCGCACGCTTGATGATGCACCCATGGTGTCTTCCGGAATTTGATTCGCGTCGTATTCGCGATACGCAGGTTCCGACATCTTCAGGTGTGCCGGCAAATTCACCCAGATTTGCACGCCGCGCAGCAGGCCATCTGCCTGCTTGGGCATTTCCGAATGAATGATGCCGCGACCGGCAGTCATCCACTGTACGCCGCCGGTCTCGATCACGCCCTGGTTACCGACACTGTCGCGATGCTCGAGGTGCCCGGCCAACATGTAGGTAACGGTTTCGAAACCTCGATGCGGGTGTGGCGGAAAGCCAGCGATGTAGTCGTCGGGATTGTCCGATTCGAACACGTCGAACAGCAGGAACGGGTCCAGATGATCCAACTCCGGCGTCCCGATGACCCGTGTCAGTCGGACACCGGCACCATCCATCGCCGGCTGACCACGCAGCATTCGCTGAACGCCGCGAAGGCGGCGACGTTCTTCCACGACGGCATTCATGTCAGGGCTCCAGTGGATGCGCGTTGCGGCCCGGCCAACCGCGCGTCGAGAGACCATGCACCGGCGCCATGTGCCACCAGGAACAGAAACCCACCGGCAATCGCGACATTCTTCCAGAACAGTATGGACTGCATCTGATCACTCAGATCACCATGGAACAGCACGGCGGTTACCAGCGAGAAGCCCGCCAGCAAAAATGCTGCGATTCGGGTTTGCCAGCCGACCAGTACGGCGAGACCCGCGGCGATTTCGAACGCAATCACGGCGGGCAACAATCCACCCGGCACGCCCATTGCGCTCATGTAGCCCTGGGTTGCCTCGTAAGACCCGATCTTGCCGAAACCGGAAATTAGGAAAATGGCCGCGATGAAGGCACGGCCGGCAAGGGTGGCGACATTGGGTAACTGATTCATTTAACTGCTCCTTTGCTGTATTTCGAGGATCCGGGTCAGCCAGATCCTGGTTGTTGAAAAGGAGTATCGGTGTTACAGATAGCAGGATAAACCGGCCTTTTAAGAAATTATTGTTCTATAATTTCGAACAATGAGCCAGATCGACGAGATGCGGTCGTTCGTGCGGGTGGTTGAGGCCGGCAGCATCACTGCGGCCGCGGCCCAGCTCGATGTCGCCAAGTCCGCCGTTAGTCGTCGGCTCAGCGACCTCGAAGAACGCCTCGGTGCAAAGTTGCTTGTCCGCAGCACGCGGCGCATGAGCCTGACAGATGCTGGTCGCGCCTATTTCGACCGCGCAGTTCGAATCCTTGGTGACATCGCCGAAGCCGATGCAGAAGTCACCGGCGCCAGCCGAAAACTGGCCGGCAAGATCCGACTGGCGGCCCCGCTGTCCTTCGGGCTACTGCACCTGTCGCCGGCAATCACGGAATTCGCGTGTAGCCATCGCGACGTGGAATTCGACCTGGATCTGAACGACCGGCCAGTTGACCTGGTCGGCGAAGGATTCGATGTCGCAGTTCGCATCGCCGAGCTCGACGATTCCAGTCTGGTCGCGCGGCGGCTGTCGCCCATTCGGCATGTGTTGTGCGCCAGCCCGATGTATTGGGACGAACATGGTCGACCCGATGAACCGGCCCAGCTCGTCGATCACATGGCGCTCCGCTACACCAATGCGCCAACGCTCGGGTGGACCTATACCCGGCCTGATGGCACCAATGGCGAGATCAGGCTGCAGAGTCATTTGCTGGCCAACAATGGGGATTTCCTTTGCCAGGCCGGGATTGCTGGCCTGGGCATCTTGTTGCAGCCCTCGTTTATTGTTCATCGCGCCATCGAAGCCGGAAAGCTCGAGCCCGTGTTGACCGACTATCGGTGGCGCGAGTTGACAGCCTACGCTGTCTACCCAGCCAACCGGTTCCTGCCAGCGCGCGTGCGTGCGCTCATCGACTTTCTCACCGCTCGCTTCGGCGATGATCCTTACTGGGACAACTGCCTGCTGACGACCTAATCGAACTCCAGCCCGAGGCCGAGCAGCAGGGCCAGGTCGTCGTTCTCAGCGAAATCGGCCGGATCAGATTCGTAGTCATAATCAACCGAGATGGTTGTATAGAGCAGGTCGGAGATTTCGTACGCCAGGCCGGTACTGGTCTTCAATACGGTATTCGTGCGTCCCGACAACGTCGTATAGAAAGTGTGATTGTGGTAGGTCTCGAGGTCGCGGTTGAAGAGCTCATACTCAAAACGGAAGTTCCAGATCGCGACGCTGCTGTCCTCATCGTTCGAGCCGATTTTCTCACTCTGATAACCGAGGCCTAGCGAGAAATTCAGTCTGCGTGCCGGCTGATTCCAGATATCGCGGCCCACGCCGGCCGACAGGATGATCCGACTATCCAGATCCCTGATCGGGTCGCGCTCGGCGTCGGCGTTGAATGTCACGAACCACGGATCCCGAAACAACCAATTGTAGCCATAGCGAAAGATGTCCTGCTCCCGGTTGGTGATCCCGTCGGTCTCCTCGCGATTGAATATCAATTCCGCACGATGCCGATGCTCACCCCATTTCACCTGGCCAGCAGCCTGCAAGCGGCCGTTCTGACTATCGGTATTGCCTTTGTTGATGCCGACACTCAGATCAATATTGCTCTCCCATTCGAAAAAGTCTTCAGGCTCCTCCAGTTCCGCCAACTCTCCCAGTGGCACGGCGATTAGCTCGCTGCCGTAGGCGACGATCTGATTGCCTTCATCGTCGGCACCCAGCAGCTCGGCGAACACCTCGCGACCACTCTCCAAGGTGATCTCAAACTTGCGTTTCGCCTCGATGTAGGCAATCTCACCAACATCGACGGCGAATTCGTCCGCATAGCTCGGCTCGATGAAGACCTCGGCGTCCCAGATCCGGCTGATGCTGCCGGTAATGCGGTCACCGTTGGTCATGACGATCACATCCGCGGTAACGGGTCCAGCGATTATGAGGCTCATGAATGCGAGGACTCGCGGCCCAATACGATTGAGCTTGGCAATCATCAGGAATACTCCGGTCTCGTTCTTGTTCCCGGCACAGCAGAGCACCCTGCCGGCGGCCGCAATGTTACCCGAGCCTCGTCTCCATTCGCATATGCTTGCCAAATACCGCCAGACGCGAGGTTTTCGTCCCACGTGGCTGGTCGCGCCCGGTGATAGAATCACGCCATGGACGAGGCGACCCGCGTCGAGATCGAACTGAAGCTGGCCGAGGCGCAGCGGGCCACCGCCGAAGCTTTGCTCACCGTCACGAAAGCCCGCTGGTATGAACGGGTCATATTCGGCGGAGCCGGTATAACCATCGGCTTTGGTCTCGCCCAGATATTTATACGGTAGCTCTCCGCATGTCAGAGCAAGACATCCCTGTCATCGCGGTCGTCACTTTTCCGGCGCCCGCGGACCTGGACGCAGATGCGTTACGCGCCTTACTGGAAGAGGCCGGGCCTAATTACATCAATATCTCCGGCCTGCGGCGCAAGTATTTCCTGTCAGGGGACGGCGTGGGCGGCGGCGTCTACGAATGGGACAATCGCCAGTCTGCAGACGCTTTTTACGACGATGCCTGGTATGCATTCGCCCGGGAGCAGTTCGGTGCAACTCCCGAGATCGTGTTTTACGAAGCCGCCGCCATCGCGGACGGCGTCGAGCATCGGCTGGATATCTTTTTACCCAAGACCTGATTAGGCGGGACGGTCGCCGGGACTGCTCACGCATGAGCAAACAGCATCTCTATCTGGCGATCGATCAGGGCAGTCATGCATCGCGCGCCATCGTGTTTGATGCCTCGGGATCGATTCAGGCGCGCGCCAAGGCCGACATCCATACGCTCAAACCGCTGCCAGGCTGGGTAGAACACGAGCCGTCTGAACTCATCGGCGCAACGCGCCAGGTCATTGACGATATCGGCGTCGCGCTGGGACCCGGCGCGAAGAACATTCGAGCTGCCGGTTTTGCGACCCAGCGGTCGAGTATCGCCTGCTGGAATCCCGGCAGCGGCGCAACCTTGTCGCCGATCATTTCCTGGCAGGACCGGCGCGCCGCCGACTGGCTGCGGCAGTTTGAAAACCGGGAGGAACGCGTCCACGAAATCACCGGCCTGGTGCTATCGCCACACTATGGTGCAAGCAAATTGCGCTGGTGCAACGATCACATTCCCGAAGTCGCGACGGCGCTCGACGACCAGCAGCTTGCCTATGGACCGTTGTCGAGCTTCCTGACCTACAGCCTGTGTGAGGAGCATCCGCTGACCGCCGACCCGGCCAACGCGTCGCGCACACTGCTGTGGGATTACCGACAGCGGGACTGGTCCGACGAACTGCTGGACCTGTTCGGCCTGTCGCGAAGTTGCCTGCCGGCGAGCGTGCCCAGCAGATTCGACTTCGGTAGTCTCCGCGTTGGCAATACGATAGTACCGCTCAGCGTCGTGACCGGCGACCAATCTGCTGCGCTGTTTGGTTTTGGCGCACCGACCTCAGACACGGTCTACGTGAATCTCGGTACCGGCGCATTCATTCAGCAGGTTGTGGATGGCGCACCGGTATTCGCGCCTGATTTGCTCAGCAGTGTCGTATACCAGGACGCGGAGCGGGCAGTATACGTCCTCGAAGGCACAGTGAATGGCGCGGGCAGCGCGATTCGCGCAGTCGCACAGGAACTTGAGATGGACCAGGAATACCTCGAGGCGAACAGCGCGGCCTGGCTGGATACGATCGAGGACCCGCCGTTGTTTCTGAATGGCATCGGTGGACTCGGCGCACCATTTTGGGTGCCGGATTTCCCCACGCGTTTTGTCGGCAAAGGCGACAAGGCCGAAAAAATCGCGGCTGTGATGGAAAGCATCGTCTTTCTGTTGACCACGAACCTGGAGGCTTTCAGTGAGTTCGCGCCGCGACCGGAGCGCATGCTGGTTACGGGTGGACTCGCCAACGTCGACCCGCTTTGCCAGTGCCTCGCGGATTTGAGTGGTCTGCCCGTTTCCCGGCCGCGGATTCGCGAGGCCACCGCCAAGGGGCTGGCGTACCTGTTGGCCGACCGACCCGACGACTGGTCTGCGCCATCGCGGCCGACAGACTACAGTCCGGCGACAAATCTGCCGCTGCAACAGCGTTACCAGCGCTGGCAGCAGGAAATGCGAACTCAGCTCGACGCGGTGCCGGGCGCAGGCTGATCGGCCGCCAGCCGGGCGCGCTCATGTTCCTGCCTTCGCTCCGCCTCGATGAACACCCGCTTGATGCGCGCATCGATCTCCTTGATTCGGCGGGTGAGGCCGGTCACGGCCGCTTCCAGTTCCTCTGACGGCAAGTGATCGATGAAGTCCACCGACACCGTCGCCACAATGAACTCGGGCCCCATGTGCAGCGTCGCGACCTCATTTACTGTCAGAACCCGCTCGTCCTGATTGAGCGCGGCGCGCATTTGCGTGACGATTTCCGGCTCCGCACTCTCACCAATCAGCAGGTTCTTGCTTTCCAGGGCGAGGACGAATGCAGTGAGCACGAGCACGACCCCGATCAGCATGGAGGCCAACCCATCGAAGATAGCATTGCCAGTGGCCTGGTAGACGAGCAGACCCACGAAAGCAATCACGAGGCCGAGCATGGCCGCGGAATCCTCGAACACCACGACAAACAGCGTCGGATCCTTACCGCGCGTAATAGCCTGAATCATCCCCTGTGAACCGCGGCTGCGGTTGAATTCCCGAAACGCGACCCACAATGCGCCCGCTTCGAACACCATGGCCAGGCCAAGCACGATGTAATTCACGGAAATGTTCTCGATGGGTTCCGGATGCCTGATGTGCTGCCAACCCTGGTACATGGACACTGCGCCACCCAGTGCAAAGATCAGCATCGCGACCACGAAGCTCCAGAAGTAGATTTCCTTACCGTGCCCGAACGGAAACTCAGCGTCCGCCGGCTTACCGGAACGCCGAATCCCATGCAACAGCAGCACCTGGTTGCCGGTATCGACCAGCGAGTGAATGCCTTCACTCATCATCGCCGAGCTACCAGTGTAAACGGCGGCAGCAAACTTCGTTATCGCGATCAGCGAGTTGCCAACGAGGGCCGCGTAGATTGCCTTTTTGGATGAGCCAGCCATAAGGAGCGAGCCGATGATACCCTAACGGCCCGCATTCACGTGCCACGCAAATCAACGCCCGGAGTCTTCGATTTGAACGAGAACGCAGAGTATCCCGAGTATATTGGCATATCGGACATCACCACCGAATCTCTCGAACAGATGCGCGTCGAGGGCTACTTCGATGGTCAGCCCTCTATCATGTTCGACGAGCCTGAAGGTTTCGATATCGGTGATCCGCCGGAACTACAGGGTCGCTCGCGTGGCTGGACCCCGGTGCATGCGCAGCTGGCGGCGCTGGCATCCTGCACGTCGATTACGGTGCGGGTCGTGGCAAGAGACCAGCAATTTCGCTACAAAGGGCTGCGCACCAAGATGCGCTCGCTGATCGACATCCGCGGCTTCTTTTTCGACCTGCATCTGCAGCCCGAATACAAGCAGGTCAATTTCGATTTGTACCTGGATACACGCGAGAAAACCGAGCGAATCGAGGCACTGGCCCGCGAAACCGATCGCCGCTGCCCGCAGCTCGGCCTGTTTCGCAAAGCCGGCATCCCGATGATCATGAGTTGGTATCGGGGCAAGGGCCGCAAGCCGGTGGTCGAGCGGCGGATTGGCATCGGCCGTGGCGCGACGCCGGAAGAGAAGCTGATCAAGCAGCAACAGAAAATTGCCGCGAAAGCGCGCTAGTACGAGCCCGATGGGTGGTTAAGCCTGCATGCCAAGATCGCCCGCGACGTGGGCAAGCCGCCGGTCGAGCGTCCAAATCGATGTCGGGCGGGCAAGTGCAACGGCGGCCAGCAGATGCGCATCGATGTAGCCGATGCCGCGACCCATAAGACGTTGTTGCTCGATATAAAAGCGCACCTCTGCATCTGTCGCCAAATCGAGCCGCGGCAGATTGTCGAGTAACGCCAGGATTTTGGAACGATTGCGTAGATGACCGCAAGCCAGCTCACCGGTGACAAAGGGATGGATCCACACCTCGGCACGATCGAGCAGAGCCGCCAATCGGCTGTTGCCGTTGCGCAGATGATCAACCCACACCGAGGAATCGACCAGGGTCATGCCGATCCGGAGCGGCGGCGCGGCGATTTCTTCAACTGGGGCTCGGACGCCCCGAGGCGCGCCAGCCGGCGGGCGCTTTCGCGCTCGATGAGGGCCCGCAAGCCTTCCCGCACCACCGCGGCCCGCTCGGTGACGCCGGTCAGGCGCTGTGCTTCGGCCAACAACTCCTCATCGATGTTCAGGGTGGTCCGCATGTCTTGCGTACAGTGTCATCAAGAATAGGCATCTAATGGTGCCATTATAGATGCGCCATGCGGGTCGATTCAACCTCGGAAGCCACGGAATTCACTGGGTTTCGCGACCAGTTTCAACCAGACTTGCGACATGAAAAAGCTTGCGATCCTGGGTACCGGGGATGCAGAGACGCCGGACGCGACTACGCCGGCGCCGATTCTGGCCGCGGCGACTGATTTTCGACCGGAGCTATGTCCTGTTCCAGACGCGGTGTTCCCCGATACGCCCGCGGCCCGCGAGACCTGCGCACGCGCCTACCTCAATGCCGGGGTCAGCGCCGAGCGTGATGGCTACGCCGGTCTGTATATCAATACGGTTGGCGACTACGGGCTGGCGGACTTGCGTGACGTAAGCGGTGTGCCCGTGACCGGCTCAGGCGAGGGCGCGATTCGTACCGCGCAGGCTGACGGCCACCGATTTGCCATTGTGACGATCTGGCCGCCGGCATTGCGGTTTATCTACGATGCGATCCTGGCTGCGACTGATGCCGCACACGATTGCCTCGCCATTTACCATCTTTCTGAAGACCCGGACCTGGCCACGCTGAAACAGCCGGACAACTTCGTGCAGGACATGCAGGCTTGCGGCATGACCACCATGGCGAAGATTCATGAGGCCTGCCGCCGGGGACTGGACGATGACGGCGCCGACGTCATCCTGCTCGGCTGCACCTGCATGCAATCGACTGCCGCACTGCTCGAGGCAGATGGCCTGCCGGTAATTGAACCGATGGTTGCGGGCTACCGCTACTTGGAGTCGCTGATCAAAGGAAGCGTTTAGCCGCCGATCACCAACGGACTATTCTTGTTGGCCCATTGCGGCCACTTGTTTTTCCAACTGGCGTACCTGCTTGCGTAACTCGACCAGTTTGTGCGCAACCGCCGCGTTGCGGAAATAGTCTTTGACGGGCTGGATTGGCGTACCTGCGTATACACCCGGCTCATTGACGTCGTTGATTACACCGGCGCGCTGTACCAGAGTGACATCGTCGGCAATGCTGACGTGGTCGGTAATCGCACATTGCCCGCTGATAACCACCCGTTTACCCAGCGAGCTGGAACCGGCAACCCCAGTCTGCGCAACGATTATGCAATCCTCGCCAATATCGGCATTGTGACCAATATGGCACAGCGCATCGAATTTGGCGCCCGCACGGATGCGGGTCTCACCCCAGGTGGCGCGGTCGACATTGCACTGGGAGCCCATGAGCACGTCATCTTCGATGACCACTTTGCCGTTTTGCGGGATGCGATAGCTGCGGCCTTTTTCATCCTGGGCGAAACCGAAACCTTCCATACCGATTACGCAACCTGATTTGAGAATCACGCGATTTCCCACTTCGCAAGCATGCGCAACCACGACACCGGGGTGCAGGACGCAGTCTTCCCCAATCACGACATCCTGTTCCAGAACGGTATTGGCCTTGATGATGCTGCCCTTGCCGATCGTTACATTGCGTCCGACGACGACACCGGGGCCGAGAACGACGTCGGCACCAACACTGGCAGATTCGTGCACCGTCGCCGCCGGGTGAATCGCCGGCCATTCAACGTCACGCAGAGCGTGATCATCATAGACTTGGCGTATCAACGCCTGCGCGAGACGTACATTCCTGCTGGTCAGAATGGCGGTCGATGGCAAACTGGCGAAGCTCTCCCGCAGTTTTATCGGTATCACAACGGCGGCGGGGCTGGTTTCGATTGCCTTATCGACAAAATCCGCGTTGTCGACAAAAACCAGGGACGACGAGGTGCCTTTCTCGACCGGATCGAAGCGGGCAATGTCGGCGTCGGGCCCGGTCATTTCATCGAGGACGCCCCGAGCATGGAATGCTTTAAAAATCTGACTAGCCTTCAGGTTCATGACTGACCCTTTTTGAAATCGCATGGCTCAGTGAATTGTACCAGCGGTAGTCGAAGAGTCCCGCGACGTGCCGCTTCGGCGTCATGTCGATACCCAGCGTGCGACTTTCACTGATGTGCTCGTCGCCCAGCGATGTCAGCAGATACCCGTCCTTCAATTCTTTGCCCGTGGTGCTGAAGCCCAGGCGCACATACAGTTCCAAGCGGTCCTTGTGTTTCGACAGCGAATATTGCTCGATCTGCTCGGCCTTCGCGTCAAAGACGGATACCCGGTTGCGCTCCACCAGCCGGGTGGTGTTGCCGTCATCGAGGCCCCACTCGATAACCGGTGCCTGAGACCAGGCAACCATAGACATCATCAGGCGCAGCGTGGCAGCGAACGAGCGCGCCGTCGCACTAACAGACGTGCGGGGGGCGTATGGTCATGGGAATACCCTCTTTTGCGTTGCTGATAGACCGGGCCGAGGCACTCTAGCGGTTGTGGATCACCGGGCAAATCGATAGTGACCCACGCCCCACTCCGTACCGCGGCGGTAGGCAAACAACTCTGCGCAGGCCATGAAAAACATGCGCCAGCGATTCAGCCAACGGTCGGCCTGATGATCGCCGTAAACGTCGGCGAACAACTCCTGTATTGCACCGCGCTGTGCATCCAGACGCTGCACCCAGGCGTTGCTGGTCTTGGCGTAGTGGCTGCCCGGTACCCGCCAGAATCGCTCGATATGCAGGTCACGCTGGAAGTTCAAGAGCGTATTCTCTGCGGGCATCAAGCCGCTGCTAAAAAAGTGCCGGGCCATCCAGTCGTATTGATCGCCAGCGCTGAATGGATACAGCAATTCACGGTGACAAAAATGGTGGACGAACAGCTTGCCACCCGGATCGAGCCACTTGGCGATACGCGCCATCAGCAGATCGTAATTGCGTACGTGTTCGAACATTTCGACAGACACCACGCGCTCATAGCGTTCCGGCGGTTGAAAGTCATTGATGTCTGCAGTCACCACGTGCAGGTTGCCGACGCCCAACTGTTTTGCCTGCGCCAGAATAAATTCGCGCTGCGAGTTGGAGTTCGACATTGCCGTAATGCGGCTGTTCGGATAATTGGTCGCCATCCACAGACTTAGAGAGCCCCAGCCGCAGCCGAGTTCCAGCACTCGCTGACCGTCGGCCAGCTCCGCGCGCTCGCAGGTGAGTGCCAGCATCCGCGATTCGGCCAGGTCGAGATCCGTTACACCCTCGTCCCACCACGCACAGCTGTATTTGAGGTGCTTGCCGAGAACCAGGCGAAAGAACTCTGCCGGTACTTCGTAGTGCTGTTCGTTGGCCGTCGCGGTATCCAGTGCGATCGGACTGCGGCGCAGTTCGTCCAGGCGATCGGCCATTCGCTCAGCCTGTGCCGCACCATCGCCCTGTCTCTCACTGCGCAGCCGCGCTGCCATTAGCCGGCGCATACCAAACCGCGTCAGGCGGTCCGGCAGCCACCCGCGTTCGCAGAGCTCGATCGCGAGGGACATGCGCGACGTTAAGGTGTGGCCTTCGGCGGCAGCGGGAAGAAAGCGCTGGTTCGCCTGATGTAGTCGCGGTATTCGGGCCGCCGCTCCGCGATCGTCTGCTCCGTCAGAGCCACCCCGGAAACTTTCAACAGCAACCCCGTCAACATCAGCGGCGATATGATCGACCACCACGCGCCAGTGCTGGCGGCCAGCAGAAAGAGTCCCCACCACAGGCAGAACTCGCCGAAATAGTTGGGATGGCGCGAATAACGCCACAGGCCGCGATCCATCACCGCGGTGCCACGATCCGGTGCGGCAAGAAACTTCGCCAGTTGCCGGTCGGCTACGGTTTCGTATACCAGCCCGAACAGCCATACTCCGACGCCGAGAACATCCAGCCAACCCAGCGGTGCCTGCCCGGCGATTGCACCCAGCAATTGCCAGGACAGTACCCAGGCAAGGACCGCCTGCGTGACGAAGACGACGTAGAAGCTCCGCCACCAGAACGATGCACCACGTCTTTCGCGCATGGCCCGGTAGCGACGATCTTCCGGCTGCCCACGATTGCGGCCATAGATGTACGCGCCGAGTCGCAAGGCCCACAGAATAACCATGCTCACAATTAGCCAGTCGCGCGGCCCCGGCTGCGGCAGGAACAGCGCATACGCGATTGCGGCAGCAACCAGGTTGGGTCCCCAGAAGATGTCGACGATACTGACGTCGCGGAGCGGAATGCTAATCAGCCAGGCCGCCAACATCACGAGCAGAGTAGCGGCCAGACCGGCGAAGATTGCGGTCAGACTAATCACACATCACCAATGTCCGGTACCCGGTTCGCCTTTGACAGGGCCTATTATTTCATCTGTCAGCCAGCCACCATAGAAGCCGCCCGGCTGGGGTCGCACGCGCTCGTCGTCGACGTAACACTCGACACGGCCCGCGTAGAAGCTCAGGTAGCCCGCAATCTCCCCGAATGGCGCGCGCGGTTCCGGGTAACTCCAGCCAACCGGTTCGCGCTGGGGATCATTGGCCAGCGCCCAGTAAGTCGCCTGACCTTTCCACTCGCAATAACTCCGACCACCGATCGCTTCGAGGCGATCCAGCCGAATGTCTGCCGGCGGAATGTAAAAGCCGGGCGGACTTGCGGTTTCCAGGATTCGGATCGCAGCGGTGCTGTCCGCGATTGTCTGACCACGGGCTTCGACGCGCACGCGCCGGCTATCACGCGCGATCGCGGGCGGCCGCGGATAGTCCCAAACGGATTCCTGCCCGGGCCCCGACTCTTCAGCGAATTTGGGGCGCGCCTGGCCCCGGTATTCCCACATCGAAGTGCTGGTCAGAGACCGACCAGTCTCGCGCCTTGCGCGAGCGCGTCATCCATGCTGCCCGCGTAACCATCGGCACCGACTTTACGCCAGACTTCGGGTGCTTCGTCAAAGGCCGCACCCCCGACGAGGATCTTGCAGTCCCGCTCGCAGCGGTCGCGCACAGTCTTGATGGCGACTCGAACGCGGGGCAACTGCGTGCTCAGTGTCGCCGACATCAACAGCAGATCTGCATCGAAGAACGTGAGCGTGGACGGTAATTCCTGCATGGGGACATCCGCGCCCAGATAGACTGTGCGCCAGCCGGCGATCTGATACACGTCACTGATAGCCCGCAAGCCGATATCGTGCACGTTGCCGGTTACGGCCGCGGCCACCATGGTCTTGCCATTAGGCTCCGCACGGCTGGCCTGGTGTACCACGACCGCCATCGCGCGTTGCGTCGCGGACGTCACCAGGTGCTCTTCGGAAATACTGACATCGCCAAGGTGCCATAATCGGCCGATCTCGCGCTGTGCGGGCATCAACACCTGTGTGTAAATATCCATCATGCTCATGCCCTGATCGCCGGCGGCGAGCACATCGTCAAGGGCTTTGGTCGAATTGCCTTCCAGCACGTCCTGCAGGTAACGCAAGGCGAGGCGATCCGTCTTCTTCTGTGGATCCAGCTCCGACGCATCGGGCGTAGGCTGGGCGTCCGACAACGTCGCCATCGCCTGTTCGACGTAAGCCAGCGGTTCGGCGGCGGCCGCGGCCGGCAACTTGTCCGCCAGCACATCACGCAACGCGGCCAGGCTGATCACGAGGTCGGTCTCCTCCTGGTTGCGTGCCAGGAACGCCTTCCGGGACCACAGGACCCGCGAGGTGAAAACGAGCGGCTCGCCGGTATTAACGGCGGCGGCCAATTCCAGAATTCGTTGAGTGAGGTGACTTTTCCAGTCCGCGAAAGGATCCGGTTTGTAGCGCGTCTTGATCTCCGGCGATTTCTCGAGCATCACGCTGGCAGCGAAGCCGCCAAAGCCGGCGGCGCTGCGCTCGAGCAGTTCGGCAGCGAACGGATTACCCGCTGAAGACGTGGCGTCGACTGTTGCCATACTCTGATTCGCTAAACCGTTGTTTTATCAGCGACTGGTTATCAAATGCTTCGATGTCCGGGCTGGTCCGGATTCACTCTATATTACCTGCGATGGAGGGAATCGTCGCCACGCTGCAGCGGCGCCTGCCAGGTAATCTCCGGATCGACCGTGTGATAGATCCGGCCGATTGTTGCGTCGTCATCGAGGCAGTCGACCACCAGCGCTGCCAAATCGGCCCGGTTGATCACGCCCATTTGCAAGTGATCTTCTGTCTTGATCGCACTGCCGGAGGCCGGATCAGACGTCATGCCGCCGGGACGGAGGATCGTATAGTCGAGGCCGCTCTCCTCCAGGTAGGCCTCGGCTTTGGTCTTCAATTCGAGAACTTCGCCCAGCACTTCGAGCACCTTTGGCGCGACCGCCGCCCGGCTGTTGCCGGCCCCGATCGCGGTAACCATCAATTGCCGACGCACACCCGCGGCCACAGCAGCATCGACAATATTGATCGTGCCATCGAGATCCGGGCGCGGCTTCTGGCCCGGTGATGCGCCGATGCTGTTGACGACGGCACGAAAGTCACCGGCAGCGAAGGCGTTGTCAACGTCCGTCCGATTCAACACGTCGCCGCGAACAATGGTCGCACCGGTTTCCTCCAGGTCGGACGGATCGGATTCGGGGCGGACCAGCCCGGTCACCGCTTCACCCCGGGCCCGCAACAGCCGGGCGGTTTCGAGACCGGTTTCCCGGGTGCCGCCAAAAATGAGAACGCCCTGAGCCATGCCCATACTCCCTTCCCCGGATGCCTGTCCGCAGCTTACGCGATGAGCCCTGTCCGCATCGACCACTTGCCGGTCATGAAAGCCATGATCGACGCGGGTATAACCGGCATCTCAGACTACAATCACGCCCCCGATACGACTCAGCTGACAGCGAGGAACCCTGATGGGAAAGCTATTCCGGATCGCGACCCTGATTACGTTGCTACTAACAGGCGGCAGCCTGCAGGCTGCCCTCGATGCCGGCGCGCCGACCGTCCTGATCACCGGGTCGAATCGCGGCATTGGCCTGGAGTTCGTGCGGCAATTCGCCGAGCGTGGCTGGAATGTCATCGCCACCGCCCGTAAGCCAGACCAGGCGGAAGATCTCCAGGCATTGGCGGCGCAGCACGACACCATCGTGATCGAACAACTCGACGTCACCGATCATCCGCAGATGGAGGCCCTTGCCGAACGATACGCTGACCAGCCGATCGACATCCTGCTGAGCAACGCGGCGCTGACACCGCGTTACAAGAGCGCGTTCAAGAGAGTCGATGGCGTGGATTTCGATACCGCCCGGCAGAGCTTCGAGATCAATGCACTGGGAGCGCTGAAACTGGCGCAGGTATTTATGCCCCACGTGGCCGCATCGGAGCAAAAGAAAATCATCGTGCTGACCAGCAAAGGCGGCTCTTTCGAAATGAGCCCGAAGCTGCCGATGATGTACAGCTATCGCGCCAGCAAGGCCGCACTGAACATGTTCATGTACACGCTGTCTTTCGAAACCGCGAAAAAAGAGATCACGGTGACGATGCTGTCTCCGGGCATGGTGAACACGACGCCCGGTTTCAACAATCCCCAGGGCATTTCACCGGAAGAGAGTGTCAGCAAGATGCTGACCGTGGTCGATGGCCTGACCCTGGAAAACAACGGTCAGTTCCTGAACTACGAGAGCGGCGAAGTCGTTCCCTGGTAGCACATTGATGCGCATGAAAAAGGCCTGCGCCAATGGCGCAGGCCTTTTCTCGTCCGCCAATGCGGCGTTAGTGCGAGATCGCGCGCGGCAGATCCTTGGCCTGCGTGATCCAGCCTTCGACCACAGACTCGGACGGCACGGAGCGTACGAGCTTCTTCTCCTCGTTAATTTCCGCAATTTTGTCGGCGAGGTTCTTCGCGCTACGCTGCGCCAGTTCTGGCACCGTGTCGACGCCGGCGGCTTCCAGCAGCTCGGAATACTCGCCGCCGATGCCCTTGATACGCATCAGGTCGGCGTGATTGACCAGCTTCAGGATGCGGACCTCTGACAGACCGGTTTTACCTGCGAGGTCGGCCCGGCCTTTCTTGTCACCGCCGGCTTTCAGCAGCGCTTCACACGTTGTAATGCCAGCGCCAGCAAACTTTTCAGTCAGTGCCGGACCGACGCCCTCAATAGTATCGATTTTTGCCATGGTTTCTTTCTCCTCTAGTTTCCCAAGCCGTGTGGCGCCGTTCCCGCAGCACCCGGCATTCTCAAAATGCGCTCGATTAACGACTTCTCAGCGCATCACGAATTTCAGTCAACAGCTTCTCTTCAGCCGAAGGTTCTGGTGGTGGCGGCGGTGGCGCCTCTTCCTCTTCTTTCTTCAATTTGTTCATCGCCTTGATCACCATGAAGATGGCAAAGGCGACGATCACGAAGTCCAGTACCGTGTTAATGAACGTGCCATACCTGATGATCGGCGCGCCCGCTTCCTGCGCGGCGGCCAGCGTGGCGTAATCCTCACCGCTCAGGTTGATAAACAGGCTGCTGAAATCGACATTACCCATCAGCAGGCCGATCGGCGGCATGATGACGTCGTTCACGAACGAACTGACGATCTTGCCGAAGGCGCCACCAATGATGATGCCCACGGCCATATCGACCACATTGCCACGCATGGCAAATTTTTTGAATTCCTCAAGCATTGAAGCTCTCCCCCTGTCTTTAGACTATGACGACAAAACAATCCGAAACGCGGCACTACCTCCTGCCGACGCCCGGAACACCCCTGTGATTGGATTAGTCTTTGAGAACGAACGTAACTTTCATCCGGACCCTGAATTCGTCGATCTTGCCGCCCTTGATGACGAGCTCCTGGTCCTGCACCCAGGCGCCGGTCACGTTGTCCAGGGTCTTGGTGGCGCGCTTGATACCGTTTTCCATCGCATCCTTGAAGCTCTTGCCGGAGCCGGCGACGATCTCGGTGGTGCGGGCGACTGCCATATTGTTCTCCTTGTTAAATAGACAGGTTAGCGATAATACTAACAAACGCCGCGGACCTCACGCTTCGGCAATCGTTGATAAATAAGAAGATTTGCTAGATATGCACCTGGAGTTCTTCGGCGCCGCCGGTGAAGTCACCGGATCCTGTCACATCCTCCATGTCGCCGGTCAGCGTATTTTGCTGGACTGCGGCATGATACAGGGCGGTCGCAAGGCCGAGGTCCGCAATCGCGAGGATTTTCCGTTCCACCCCGCCGATTTGACCGCGGTCGTCCTCAGTCATGCGCACATCGACCACTCGGGCCGGTTGCCGCTACTGGTCAAGCGCGGCTACGAAGGCCCGATCTATGCGCACAATGCGACCGGCGACTTCGCGTGGATTATGTTGGAAGACTCCGCGCAGCTCGGCGAGCGCGATGCCGAGCGCGAGAACCGCAAGCGTGCACGGAAAGGCCTGAAACCCATCGAACCGCTGTACACAGCAGCGGATGCCGAACAGGCTTGCAAGCAGTTCGAACGCCTGCGTTACGGTGAACCCCGCGAAGTCGCCGAGGGTGTCACGGTCAGGTTCCATGATGCCGGGCACATCATGGGGTCCTGCGTCGTCGAATTGAACATTCGCGAGAAAGGCAGCGAAAAGACGCTCGTATTCAGCGGTGACCTCGGCCAATACGATACGCCGATCCTTCGCGACCCGGACACGATCCCGGCGGCCGACCTGGTCGTGATGGAAAGTACCTATGGTGATCGCTTTCACCGGGATCGCCAGCACACAATCGATGAACTGGCAGAGATCATTTCTACCGCCAGTCACCAGCACGGCAATATCCTTATCCCGGCTTTCGCCGTCGGTCGCAGCCAGGAGCTGTTGTACCAGTTTGGCAAACATTACGATGAATGGGAGCTGGGTCGCTGGAAAATCTTCCTCGACAGCCCGATGGCCATCGAAGCGACCGATGTCTATTGGAATTACCCGCATCTCTATGACGAGGAAGCGACGCGCCTGCGCCGCGATCACGATGAGATGCCGCTGTTGCCGAATCTGTTGATGTCAAAGAGCGCGGAGGACTCCCGCAAGATCAATCGCATGGACAGTGGCGCGATTGTCATTGCCGGTAGCGGCATGTGCACGGGTGGACGCATCCTGCATCACTTCAAGCATCACATCTGGCGCCCGGAAACGCAGGTGGTCATCGTCGGCTACCAGGCGCATGGCTCGTTGGGCCGCCGCCTCGTCGATGGCCACGATTACATCCGCATCCATCACGAGACCATCAAGGTGCGCGCCCAGATCCACACGATCGGCGGCCTGTCGGCACACGGCGATCAGAATGACCTGAACCGCTGGTATTCGGGTATCGCCGATCATCCGCCGGTCTGCCTGGTGCACGGCGAACCGGATGCGGCAGACGCGTTTCAGGATCGTCTCGAGCGGACCGGCGCCCGCTGGGTTCAGCGCGCTACGCCGGGCCTGACCGTCGACCTGAACGAATTGGAGCATCGACCTGGGGTTTGAGGAACAGCCATGCAGGACTTTGAAAAACTCGGCGCGTTTTATCTCGGCAAGAAAGTCGCACCGGATGGCGAGCGTACCGACGAACTGATTCTCTACGATTCGAAGGACCTGACCACGCACGGCGTGATCATTGGTATGACGGGCAGCGGTAAAACCGGACTCGGTGTCGGTGTGATCGAGGAAGCCGCGATGGATCACGTCCCGGTGATTGCGCTGGACCCGAAAGGCGACCTCGGCAACCTGCTGCTGACCTTCCCCAAACTGCGTCCGGCTGATTTCGAGCCGTGGGTGGATCCACGTGCGGCGGCAGACAAGGGGCAGACGCCGCAGGAATTCGCGAAGACCATGGCCGGTGTCTGGAAGAAAGGCCTGGCCGGCTGGGGTCAGACGCCGGCGCGAATCGGCGCGCTGCGCAACGCAGTCGACATGGCGATCTATACGCCCGGCAGCGCTGCCGGCACGCCGTTGTCCGTTCTGCGGGAGTTTTCAGCTCCGGAGCCCGAGCTGCTCGAGGATGCGGACCTGTATCGCGAACGCGTGCAAAGCACGGCAACGGGCCTGCTGACCCTCCTTGGTATCGACGCAGACCCCGTGACCAGTCCGGAACACATCCTGATTGCCAACGTGCTGGACAAAGCCTGGCAGGAAGGTCGTTCGCTGGACCTCGGCGCCCTGATCGCCGCGATCCAGGATCCGGGCATCGACCGCATCGGGGTGATGGACCTCGATGCGTTTTTCCCGCCGAAGGAACGCTTCGCGCTGGCGATGCGCGTGAACAACCTGCTGGCGGCGCCGGGCTTCGAAGCGTGGATGGAAGGCCCGCCACTCAACATCGATCGCTTGTTGTACGGCGATACCGGCAAACCGCAGGTCTCGGTGCTGTCGATCGCGCATCTCGGTGATGCCGAGCGCATGTTCTTCGTGACCATGCTGCTGACGGAGCTCGTTGGCTGGATGCGACGTCAGCCCGGCAGTGGGTCACTCCGCGCGATTCTGTACATGGATGAAATCTTCGGCTACCTGCCGCCGGTCGCGAATCCGCCGTCGAAGCAGCTGTTCCTGACGTTGTTGAAACAGGCACGTGCCTTTGGTCTGGGCCTCGTGCTGTCGACCCAGAACCCGGTGGATCTCGACTACAAGGCCCTGTCGAACTGCGGTACCTGGTTTATCGGCCGCTTGCAGACGGAGCGTGACCAGGCTCGGGTCAAGGATGGCCTGATGGGCGCTGCCGGCAGCGGCAACCTCGATATGGACAAACTGGACGAGACCCTCGCGGGTCTCGGCAAACGCCGCTTCCTGTTGCACAACGTTCATGAACAGGAACCGGCGCTGATGGAAACGCGCTGGGTCATGTCCTATCTCGCCGGACCGCTGACGCGGGATCAGATCAAACTGCTGGCCGCGTCCCAACCAAAATTCGCAGCCACGGCGGATCCGGAAGCTGCTGAACCGGTCGCGCGTTCAGCGCAACGCGCCCGCCCGGTACTGCCGCCGGACATTCGCCAACTATTCGCGCCGCCGCAGTCGACCGAAGGGACATCCGAAGGGCTGGTCTACTATCCACGCCTGATCGCGGCTGGTGACGTGAACTACAGCAACGCGCGCCTGAAGGTCAGTGAACAACGCCCGTACCTGCTGGCCGTCGAGCCGGAAGACACGAGCGGCACGGTGAACTGGGCAGAGGCACAGGAATTGTCGCTAACGCCCGGAGATCTCGATCGGCATCCGGACCCAGATGCCGCGTTCGCCGAGTGCCCCGCCTGCCTGACCAAGAGCAAGCAATTCAAGGCCTGGGAAAAGACACTGCGGCGCCATCTACGCACGGGCCGACCGCTGATTCTGTACAAAAGCAAGGTCCTGAAGGCGACCTCGAATCCTGGCGAATCCGAGCGTGATTTCCGGATTCGTCTGCAACAGCTGGGGAATGAACAGCGCGACCTGAAGGTCGCCAAGCTGCGCGAACGCTATGAGAAAAAGGTCGCGACGCAGGAGGAACGACTGCGCCGCGCGGAGCAGGCCGTCGAGCGCGAGGCCGAACAGGCCCGGGCGCACAAACTCGATACCGCGTTGTCTTTTGGCACCGCCGTCCTCGGTGCACTGCTCGGGCGCAAGCGCATCTCAGCCACCTCAGCGTCGCGCGTTGGCACCGCGGTGAGAAAAGCCGGCCGCGCCGGTCAGCAGGCCGGCGATGTGCGGCGCGCGAAAGAAACCGTGGCTTCCGTGCACGCCAAACTGGCCGAACTCGAGGCCGCATTTGATAAGGACGTGGAAGCGCTCGACGCTGCCTTTGACGCGCAGGCCGAAATGCTCGACGAGGTAGCTGTGAATCCGCGCGCAACGGACCTCCATGTCGGTTTGATTGGTATTGGCTGGTTCCCATACGTGGAGGACGCCGACGGGCGCCTGCGCCCCGCCTGAGCTAATTCCCACGCGGTTCACGGTTTCGAAGAATCCGGGTCGCTAGGCTGCAGGAATGGCTCGCGGCAATGCAATCCGGATTATTCGACAGGTGACGCTCGGTATTGTTGCCGCTGCATTTCTGGTCGGCACCTGGCTCACGCAGGCACGCGTGACCGGGTGGCAGGAAACGCTGTGGGTCACCATTTATCCCGTAGTCGCCGGCGAACAGAACATGACGTCGGACTATGTCGATAACCTGAGCGCGCGAGAATTCGCTGCCATTCGCAAATTCGTCGAACGGGAGGCCAAACGCTACGGCGTGCCACTGGCAGACCCGGTCAGGATCGATATCGACGCGCCCACCGGCATGCCGCCGGACCCGCCGACCGACGGGAACCCGCTGGCCGTCATGCTGTGGAGTCTGCAGTTGCGCTGGTGGGCCTGGCGTGAAACCGGCGACCGCCCCGGCCCGGAGCCGGACGTCAAGCTGTTCGTCGCGTTCCACGACCCGGTGAACGGCGTTGCTCTGCCACACTCGCTGGGCATGAAAAAAAGCCGCATTGGTATTGCGCATGTGTTCGCCAGCCGGCAAATGCAGGGCAGCAACAACGTCGTCATCGCGCACGAGCTATTGCACATACTCGGTGCCACGGACAAGTACGGACCCGGCAACCTGCCGGTTTTTCCCGACGGCTTTGCTGAGCCCGAGCGGCAACCGATCTATCCACAACGCTACGCTGAAATCATGGGCGGTCGTATTCCCATCGACCAGGAGACAGCCGAGATTCCCGCCAGCCTTCGCCAGACGCGGATCGGTCCGACGACCGCGGCCGAGATCAACTGGCCGGCCACTAATCATCCCCCTGGCACCTGACGCGAAGTGACAAAAAAGTGGCCCGCAGAGCGGGCCAAGATCGTCAGGGTATTGTTATGTTGTTCGTGGGGGAGACTGTAGGCATAGCCTAAGCCCCCGGCGGGCTCACTGGGTGACCCCGGGACCGCGCTTCATCACTCCGCGTGACGAGCTAGAATAAGCCTATGATTTCGTTGCGACATTGTTGCCTGGTCCCAGCCGCACTGGCGCTGATCCTGGCGGGCTGCGGCTCGAAACGTCCGTACCAGATCAATTTCATGCCGGCACCGGATGTCTATTCCGAGGACATCGTCAATCCGTTCGCGGATTTCAGCCCGATCGAGATCGACGATGGCGATGCCGGGATTCTGTATCTGACCAATCGCGCGCCCGACCCGGATGCGGACGGCACCGCCTACACCGGTAAACGCGGGCATGTCGTCCGCTCCGGCGTGGCCCAGGTGGAACTCGGCGAGGGCGACTACACCTGGGAAGAAGCCCGGCGGATTTCGCTGTTGAAAAACCGGACCGAGGACTATCCGCTGAAAGTTTCGTCAATCACCGAATTTGGTGTGGTTCCCAACACCATCAGCCCGATCGACGACCCGGCGGACTACAACGCTACCGATTTTGCGGTGGACGAAATGGTACGCCGGATTCAGGTCCACCTCGATCGGTCGAAATTGAAAGACGTAACCATCTATGTGCACGGCTACAAGGTCGTGTTCGAAAACCCGATCCTGGTATCCGCGGAGTTATGGCACTACCTGGGTTACGAGGGCTCGTTCATTGCCTTCGCCTGGCCGGCAACGCCAAAGACGCTGGCTTACTTCGCTGACAGCGCCACGGCCGAGTATTCAGCCTGGGCGCTGCGCCAAATGATCACGGAAATATCCAGCCGTACGACCGCCGAGAATATCAATATCATCGGTTACAGCGCCGGCACGCGGATCGTCGTGACCGCGCTGGACCAGCTCAATCTGCTCGCAAAATTCGTAACCCCCGAAATCAAGCAGAAGTATCTGCGCATTGGCAGCGTGATCCTGGTCGGCGCGGACGCCGACCGTGATAACTTCACCCGTATCGTCGGCGAGGGCGTGCTCGACATTGTTGACGACTTCAATATCTACATCTCCGAGAAGGACAAGGCGCTGGGCATGTCCCGCTGGTTGCTGGCCGGCCAGAACCGGCTGGGGCAGATGCTGCCACGAGACCAGTGGACCGATGCCGGCATGGCCTTCCTCGCGGCAAACCCGCGGCTGCGCGTGATTAATGTAACGGAGGCCGAAGGCTCCAAGTCGGCCAACGGGCACGGCTATTTCCGCGCCAGTCCGTGGGTCAGCGGCGATATACTGATGACCCTGCGCTATGGCCTGTCGCCGGCCGAGCGCGGGCTCGTGATGCACCCGGAAGTGGCTGCCTGGGAGTTCCCACCCGATTACCTGGAGCGCCTGCGCTTCGCGCTGCAGGACGTCACTGACCCGGACCGCGTTGCGGCTGCCGAGTAAGATATTAATTTATAGAGCTTTTTTGCTACCGGCCCGGATCTGAAACCGATTCCGGCCAGCACGCGAAATTACTCGCATGGATCACGAGTTGGACGGCACCCTCGAGCGTGTCAGTCCAGCGGTTGCCGAGGCAGCCCATGGGGAAACAAGACATGAAGTTATACAAGGAAACCGCTGGCGAACAGGCGATCAGCTCTGCCCCTTATTTTATGCGTACTGCGGAACTACCACCGATCGGAGACCAGCGTTTTGCACTGTACAAGAGCGACGAAGGCTACCGGGCGATCATGTCCTGGTACGACGACGCGCTCAAGACTATCGACTGCCCGTTCGAAGAGTATTTCGTCCGCACGCGTTTCGGCCATACCCACATGCTGGTGGCTGGTCACGAGGATGCCGAGCCCCTGATTCTTATCCCCGGCGTGGCCGGTTGCGCACCCTTGTGGCGTCGTCAGCTGCCCGCTTTCGCGAAACACTTCCGCGTGTACGCGTTGGATATCGTTGGCCAGCCCGGTCGCAGCGATCCGAACCCGCCGTCGTTCCTCAACGACGACTACGTCGATTGGCTGCGCGACGTGCTGGATGGCTTGCAGATCGATTCTGCGCATTTTGCCGGCACCAGCGTCGGCGGCTGGATCGTGCTACGGATGGCCCTGGTCGCTCCGGAGCGCGTCAACAAAATCGTGATGCTCAGCCCGACGGGTGTGTCGCGCGCGCGGCTGCCAATCAAAATCTGGCTCACGCGCGTCATGAACAAACGCAAGGATGCGAATGAGCTGGAGGACGACCTGACTGCGAAGTCGGTATCGTCCAAGAGCCCGGGTGGCTCATTCGGCACCTTCGACCGACAGCTCGCCCGGTTGATGGCCCTCTGCACACGTCACTATCGCGTCGATCGATCGGTGGGAATCTACAACGAAGACACGCACAAGGTCGATAAGGTTCAGGGACTGCGCGTGTTGCGCAAGTTCTTCCTGTCGGAGCCGAAATATGTGCTCGAACAGCTAAGCGTGCCGGGTCTGCTCATTTTTGGCCAGCACGAGGTGCTCTACAACCCTTACAAGATTGTCAAACGCGCCAAGAAATTGATGCCGTCGCTCGAAACGGACGTTATCGAGGGTGCTGGCCATGCGGCGATCTACGACAAACCGGACGCAGTCAACCAGGTGGTCATTGACTACCTGCGGAAAACCAGCTGACAAAACCAAGCGCTGCACACGGGAGGCTCACTCATGACATCCAATTCTCAGAACCTCCCCCCGCTAACGATCTGGCGGCTGATGCTGCTAATCGCGGCGCTGCTCACGCCGGGCCTCGTAGTGGCCCACGAAGGCGCCAGCCTGCCCTATGGATCCTTCCTCGGTGGTGTCACGCACCCGGTGCTCGGCCTGGATCACTTCCTGGCCATGGTCAGCGTCGGCGTGGTGAGCGCACAAATTGGCGGCCGCGCTATCTGGACCGTTCCGGCGACTTTCGTGGGCGTAATGGCCATTGGTGGCCTGCTGGGACTGTTGGACGTCGGCCTGACTGCCATTGAAATAGGTATAGCGCTGTCGGTCCTCGGGCTGGGTATCGCCATCGCGATGGACAAGAATTTGCCGATCTCGGTGGCGATGACTGCCGTTGGGTTCTTTGCAATTTTTCACGGCTACGCGCACGGCGCCGAAATGCCGACCGTCGCCAACCCCGTCACGTATGCCATCGGCTTCCTGACCGGCACCGCGGCACTACATATTGCCGGGCTGATCATCGGCGACATTTCGCAACACTACGCCAAGGGCAAGTTGATGCTCCGCCTAGCCGGGGTTGGCATTGCCAGTATGGGCGTCATCTTCCTGGCGGGAGCGGCGTGATGCATTACAAGTTCAAGCTGGCCCTGTGGGAGGTCGGCTGCGTTATCTGGATCTTCTTTGCCGGTGCAATCCTGCACTTCGCCTTTGAACTCAGCGATTACTGGACCCCGATGGCCCTGATTGCTGCGGTAAACGAGAGCGCCTGGGAACACACGAAGATGTACTTCTGGCCGGGGCTGTTATTCGCGCTGGTGCAATATACCTATACGCGTGATGCGGCCAACAATTACTGGCTGGGTAAAGCCGCAGCACTGGCAATTACGCCGATCGCAATCTTCGCGACGTACTACGGGTACCTGGCCTACCTCGACGTGGCCGGTGGCAAGGCCTCCCTGCCGACGATGCTTGCCATCATGGCATTCGGCGTGTGTCTGGGTCAGTTCACCAGTTACAAGATCCTGGCCATGCCATCTCTGAGCAGCGATATTCGCCGCTACGCGCTACCGGCCTATGCAGTATTGATCGGCATGTTCGCCACCTTCACGTACTTCCCGCCGAAGATCTTCCTGTTTGAGAATTTCTTCTGCTACGAGTACACCGGGGACTACGGCATCTTGCCTGACTACACGAATTACCGCGTCTTCGCCCGTGACGGCGAGGAAGGTGCTGGTGTGAACTATTGCGCCGGCGTATCGTCGGCCGACACTAGTGAGACACCGACGGTAATCGCATCACGCAATTGAGCGGACGGATGGAGGGGACCTTGGGGACACTCTCACAAGAGAATTTCCCCGGGTTCTTGTTTTCTCAATACGATCCAGCCGAATACCACCGCGCCGACACCGATACAAACCGTATCGGCAATTGCGGCACCCATCAGCGGAACCCAATTGACATCGCCCCATCCGGAAAGAAACGTGTAGGTGCCGAAAAACCCGGCCAGGCACACGAGCCCGGTGACAACCAGAGCGCGGCTGAGCCAGCCAACTGGTTTGTCGAGCATCAGCATCAATGAGCACACGACCAGCTGCGACAACGCGAAGCCGGCGGTCATTTTCAGGATGTTGATGCCCGCGGCACCGTCATCGCCGCTGCGCATGAAACCGTCAAACCGCGGCATCGCCCATGGGTTCAGGACGAACTCGGCGATGGCCCAGTTCAGGTTGCTGGACAGGAGGAAAGCGACAATAAAGCCGCCGAGAATGCGCATGCCCATGCCGACGGCTCAGGTCAGGTAGCTGCGGCAAAACTCCTCGGATACGTCCCAGAGCTCAGCGGCCAGCTTTTCGTCGTTCATGCGCGGATCCGGCACGATCGGATTGCAGTCGGCAAAGTAGTAACCGCTGAGGCCGACCAGCTCCGGACGCGTGGCGACATAGGTTTGCGTCGCCGCGCCCTGCTCCACATTCTTCATGAAAATCCAGCCGAACATGTTCGCGAAAGCTCGAATCCAGCCGGAGTAGTAGCGCCCCAGGTTCGTGTTGATGATGCCCGGATGCACCGCGTTCGCGGTCGCATTCGTGTCCTCGAGACGCCGGGCAAGTTCAAACGCGAACAGGCCGTTGGCCAGCTTGGACTGGCCATACGCCTTCATTGGATCGTAGCCGACCTCGCCGCTCAGGTTGTCGAACTCGATGCCGCCATCCGGCGCCCACATGTGACCGCTGCTGCTCAGCACGACGATCCGGCCCGCCGGCGCGGCAACGACCCGATCCAGCAGCAGGCGACCCAGCAGGTAATGGCCCATATGGTTAACCGCGAACTGTTTCTCCAGGCCGTTTACCTGCTCGAGCTCCGGCAGGGCCATGATGCCGGCATTCAGAATCAGCATATCGATCGGCCTGTCCATGCCATTCACCTGCTCCGCGCATGACGCGATCGAATCGAGTTCCGTGAGTTCGAGCACTGCGGGTGTGGTCTCGCCGGATATGCTGCTGCAGGCTGTCTCGGCCTTCTCCAGCGTGCGCCCGGTGCCGATTACATGCGCCCCGCGCACGGCGAGTACCCGCATGGTTTCCAGCCCGAGACCCGAATTGGCGCCGGTAACCAGCGCGGTCATGCCGGTCAGGTCCAGGCCGGCCGTGACGTCCTCGGCCGTCGAGTCCGCACCGAACGGACCGCGCTCGAGGCCCGGCACCGGCACAAAATCCTCGGACCCTGGTTCCGCACAAGCCGTTAGCCCACCGGCCACGGCGACCGACGACGCCCCGGCGACGAAACCTCTGCGACTGATCTTCTGCGTCATTACAGTTTCCCCCGACATGTACTCTGCGGGGAAGTGTAGGCGATTCGCGCCCGGTACTGCAGATGGACGCGAGTCGCGGCAGCGGAGCGTTCAGCAGGCGGTAGCTTAGAATGCCTGCAATGGCTTTGCTGCGTTTCGATCAAGTCTCGCTCGAGTTTGGTGACTTGGTGATCCTTCGGGATGCCGAGCTGGTCATCGATGCCGGCGAACGCGTGGGACTGGTCGGGCGTAATGGCGCCGGCAAGACCACCCTGTTGCGGCTGATTGCCGGCACGCAAAAGCCGGATCATGGTGAGATCGAATATCGCAGCGATTTGCGCATCAGCCAGCTGGCACAAACGCTGCCGCGTGAACTGGACCTGACCACCCGCGAGTATGTCGCAGCCGGTCTGGCCGAATTGCAGGCGCTCGTCGACGAGTATCAGCGCCGCGCGGCCGCGCAGCCGGACGGCCGCGAACTCAAAGAGCTCGAGGAACTGCAGCAACAAATCGACGCGCTGGACGGTTGGCGCATCGAGCAGCGCGTCGACGTCATCCTGAGCGAATTGGAACTGCCGTAAGCACAGCGGCTGGCCTCGCTGAGCGGTGGCTGGCGGCGGCGCGTGTCGCTGGCCCGCGCGTTGGTGACGAATCCTGACTTGCTGCTGCTGGACGAGCCGACGAATCACCTGGATCTCGCGACGATTGAATGGCTCGAGAAGCGCGTTGTCGGCTGGAACGGCAGCGTGTTGTTCGTGACACACGATCGCGCGTTCCTGCAAAGACTGGCAACCCGCATCGTGGACCTCGATCGTGGCCAGCTGCGCAGCTGGTCCGGCACGTACCATGACTATTTGCGACGTCGCGACGAAGCCGACGCGGCCGAGCAGCGCGCGAACAAACTATTCGATAAGCGATTGTCGGAGGAGGAAGCCTGGATTCGCCAGGGAGTAAAGGCGCGGCGCACCCGCAACCAGGGTCGGGTCCGCGCTCTGGAGGCCATGCGCGACGAACAGGCCGCGCGAATCGCGAAGCCGAGCCAGGCGCGCATCAATATAGAGGCCGGCGAGCGCTCGGGTCGGAAGGTCATCCAGGTGCGCAATGTCAGTTATGGCTATGACGACCAGCCCCTGATCAGCGGCCTCGATCTCAAGATCATGCGCGGCGATCGCATCGGGCTGATCGGCAACAATGGCGTCGGAAAGAGCACATTGCTGAAACTTCTTCTCGGCGAGCTCGCACCGCAAACCGGGACGATCAAGCACGGCACGAATCTCGAAATCGGCTATTTCGATCCGCTGCGTGGCGTGCTTGATGAGGACAAGAGCATTGCGGAAAACGTCGGAGAGGGGCGCGACTATATCTTTCTCAACGGCAAGGAACGTCATGTGATCGGCTACCTGCGGGGTTTCCTGTTCAGTGCCAAGCGGGCCATGACACCCGTGAAGGCCCTGTCCGGTGGCGAACGCAACCGGGTCCTGCTCGCGAAGCTGTTTACCCGTCCGACCAACCTGCTCGTGCTGGATGAGCCGACCAACGACCTCGACGTCGAGACGCTGGAAGCACTGGAAGACAAACTGGCCGAGTACGAGGGCACTTTGATCGTGGCCAGTCACGATCGCGAGTTCCTCGACAATGTCGTGACCAGCATCGTGGTGTTCGAGGCCGACGGCAGGCTGCAAGCCTATGTCGGCAACTACAGCGACTGGCTGAAACGCGGCCGGCAGCTGGCCGAGATAGACGATCCGAATCGTCGGCGCAAGACCGGGCCGGGCGCAGGACCCGGGAAAGCCACGCGGAAGCAGACCAAACTGAGCTACAAACAGCAGCGCGAGCTCGACAGCCTGCCGGCGCGCATCGAGGAACTGGAGCAGGCCGCGACCCGGCTGCAACGCGAAATTTCGGCGCCGGAGTTTTACAGCCGGCCACACCAACAGGTCCAGCACACGCTGGCAGAACTCGACAAGATGAATACCGAGCTCGAAGCCGCGGTCGAACGCTGGGCCGAGCTGGAAGAGCTCCGCGCCAGCTTCCAATAGTTACCCACAGGGGGTCGGACCACGGTGTCACTAATCGCCTGGAAGCCGAAACCTCGGTTCGACCGCCTGTGGATAATTAGTCGGGCGACAAGTTTGTCAACAGCGCACGCCAGTTATTCGCCGGCTGCTTGGGATCGTTGGCGATCTCGAATGTTGCGTTGCGAGCGCCGGGATTCTGCAAAGACTCGATCAGCGCCAGCGAGAGATCGTCACGCGATAGCGTACTGCGCAAGAACGGCTTCCAGTTATCGCCTTGGGCAATGATCACCGCCTGTTCGCCGGCCGGGCGGTCCTGCAGGCCGGCGGGCCGCACAATCGTGTAGCTGAGCCCGCTCTGGCGCAGATGCTCCTCGCCCTTGAAGCGCCATTCGAGCGCGCCTTTGGTTGCTTTATTGAAGGGATGCTTCGGGTCGGTGGTACCGATCGCGGTGAGCAGCACGAAATGCTCCACGCGTTCGTCGACCGCCGCGTCGACCAGGTTGGCAACGCCCCGGTAATCGACGAACTCGGCGCTGTTGGGACCCTTGATATCCCGGGAGCCAACGACGCAAATCACGTGGGTGACATCCCGCATGACTTCGCGCATGCGCTGCGCGTCGCGTACATCGCCCTCGACCCAGTTCATACCGGCGAAATCCGCGCCCCACCGCTCGACCGCGCGCGCTTCGTCGCGCGTCAGCGAGCGGAACGCGCGATCGTCCTGCTGCAGGTGACCGATTACATAGCGTCCCACGCGCCCGGACGCGCCAGCGACCAGGATGAGCTCACGGTCCGACGCAGCGCCGGCTCCCGTCGTGCCGGCACAACCCGACAGCAATCCCAGCAGGAGTGCCGTCGCAACCAGGAAAACGCGAGTTTTCAGGCGGCTTCGTCCTTGCTCTGTTTGCGAGCCGAGCGACTAGACAACAGCGGCATCGGTTCCACGACCCAGTTACCGCTTTCCCGTCGTGCCGGACTTGGAATAGCGAATGCCGTCTGTTTCGCGTCGCGCTTGTTGAAAGCATCGAGGTCGATGCGCCAACCGCTTTCGTCGAACTTCGCCAGCCAGTCACGGTAGGCCACGATCGCCTTGTCCGCCGGCATCAGCACTTCCTTCGCATTACTGATCGGCGTCTGCGTCGGATAGAGATCCATGAGGATATCGATATCCTGTTTCGCAATTGCCTTGTTGCGAGCGTGAATCGGTCCGTCCTGCTCGGGCTCGAGCATGAAGTTGCGCATGTTCAGGAAGAAGATCCGCGTGTGTTTCTCATCCACCGGCTGTTCGAAGAAGTACTGCCGGAATCCCATGCCGGGCTGCACGTTGATGTACGTAATCACGGTATTGGGTCCGTAGGTGCCGCCGCCGGCCCAGAGGTCACCACCTTTTTCGCGCGCCGATCCCCAAGTCTTGCCCTTTAGCGGTGGCGCGTTGAACTTGTGCATGAACCACATGCCGTAGCCCTGCTCGTGGTCTTCGGTCGCGTAATCGTTCACCTTGTAGGTATCGCGATTGATACCGGAGAAGCCGTGCGTCGGATGCACGAATTCGTTGTGCGCCGGGTCCAGGGCGTTTTCGATCGAACGCTCGTAGAAGTAGTCAACCTCCAGAATCAACACCGTGTTGGCACGCCAGCCTTCCCGGCCATATTCCTCAACGTCCAACAGCGGCGGACGTTCGCCTTCCGGGAGATCGCCCAGGAATGCGAACACGATCCCGTACTTTTCCTGCGTCGGGTAGGCGTCGATCTTCGCACGCGCCGGTGGTTTGGTGCCGTATCCAATGGACGGGATGTTCTGGCACTTGCCGTCGCCACTGAATTCCCAGCCATGGTACGGGCAGACGATGCAGCCATTGAGGATTCGCGGTGCGGATTCCGGGCCCGACCACGCGCCTCCCAACGATCCGCCGCGATGCACGCAGGTATCACTCAGCACGTGGGCGTTGCCATCATCATCACGAAAGGCCACCAGGTTGACGCCCAGCACTTTGACTTTCTCGGGCTGGTCGGGACCGAGATCCTCGCTGCGGACGATCGGGTACCAGAAATTGATATACATGGGTTCCTCCTCCCGTGTGATTGCTGCGATTTCAAACGCCGCGACCGCGCAGCAGCAATAGGGAGAATTACCTACCGCCGTGCAGCAGGCTTACGAGTCAAGGACTTGCAGAAAAGAAAGGGGCGGCCATGTAGCCGCCCCGATATATGGACCGGGGACATGCTTCGCAAAGAATGTCCCCAAGATCGCCAGGGATCAGGCCGCTTCGTCCTTGCGCAGCTTGCGCGCCGCCCTGCCGGGCAGCAACGGAACCGGTTCGAGTACCCAGTTGCCAGATTCGCGACGCGCCGGGCTGGGAATGGCGAACGCCGTGCTCTTGCCATTGCGCCGGGTGAATTCATCCCAATCGATGCGCCAGCCTTTGTCGTCGAACTTGGCCAGCCAATCACGATAAGCAGCAATGGGCCCATCCGCCGGCATCAGCACTTCCTTGGTGTTGGATACCGGAGTCATGCGCGGATATAGATCGTTCAGAATCGCAATATCCTGGCCGGCAATAACCTTGTTACGCGCGTGAATCGGCCCGTCTTTCTCCGGCTCCAGCATGAAGTTGCGCATGTTCAGGAAGAAGATGCGTGTCTTGTTCACATCCACGGGTTGTTCGAAGAAGTACTGCCGGAACATGTTCGGCGGACTGACGATAATGTAGGTCGGCATGATATTCGGTCCATACGTACCACCACCGGCCTTCACCGTGCTGCGATCCTTCTTCACGTTCTCCCACGGCGTGTCACCACCTGATCCTTGCGCCGTATAGTGTTTCTTGTCAGGCAGCGGCGGAGCATCGAACGGATGCCAGAACCAGAAGCCCCAGCCCTGGCGGTGGTCTTCGAGTTCGATTTCGTTGACGCGATAGGTGTCCCGGTTCATACCGGAGAAGCCGTGCGTCGGGTGCACGAATTCGTTATGCGCCGGATCCAGCCCGTTTTCGATCGAACGCTCGTAGTAATAGTCAACCTCGAGCACCAGCACCGAGTTGGCGCGCCAACCCTCCTGGCCATACTCCTCGATCTCCAGCAGCGGTGGGCGTTCTTCTTCGGGCAGATCGCCGAGAAACGCGAACACGATGCCGTATCTTTCCTCGACCGGATACGAGTCGATTTTCGCGCGCGCCGGCGGCTTGGTGCCGTAGCCGATGGACGGGATGTTCCGGCAAACGCCATCGCCACCGAACTCCCAGCCGTGATACGGACAAACGACACAGCCGTTGATGATGCGCGGCGCGGATTCAGGTCCCGACCAGGCGCCGCCGAGAGAACCACCACGATGCACGCAGGTATCGCTGAGCACGTGCGCCTTGCCATCGTCATCGCGGAACACCACGAAATTCAACCCGAGCACTTTGACTTTTTCGGGCGTGTCGAGGGACAAGTCCTCGCTACGGATCATCGGGTACCAGAAATTGATATACATGGTTCTCTCCTGCCAGTTCGTCCGCGTTACCATCACAGCGTGGCCGTTGCCGCAGAGCAATTCGGGAAAGTACCTAGCAACTCGAGTTTCTTATATGCATCAATGCCTTACCGCGAAGCAGCCTGAGCCATGAGTCAGTCGGGATTTCGAGCCAGCCTTCGTCGCCAGCTCATCGCGCGCATTGGTATCGCCGCCGCAATACTCGCGTTGGTATTCACCGCACTGACATTCGTGACCGAACGCGAACGCATGGAGGAAGCTGTGCTCGTAAACGCTCGTGCCGCGGCGGCGCGCTGGAATGTCGAAATCGAGTCATTACTCGACGATGCGGACCGCCTGGCACCGGGCGCACTGCAGCCCGCACTCGATAGCTTCGTTGCGAAGCGTGGGGAGCAATCGGTTGCGCGGGGTCGCTTCATCCTCGTGCGTGTTCACGGGCTGACGGGCCGGCGCCTGGCCGAACTCGAAGACGAGAGTTTCGCCGGACTGGAAAAGTTACGGGCAATTATCGACGCAGCCGGATTTCAGCCGCCGACCGACCGCGATTACCGGGTTCTCAGTGCGCGCCTGGCCGGGCAGTCATACATCGGCGTGCAGCTGGCATTGACCGATAGCAACGGTGCGATTCGTGCCTGGCTGGGCGGCGCCTTTGCGTTGTCGCCGGCGGAACAAACACGGCTGCGCGGCGACCTGTTGCGCACGGTGTTCTACGTGTTCCTGATCGTCTGCGCCACGTCGTTGCTGCTGCTGCCGGTCATCACCCAGTTACTGGGACGGCTGGCGCGACTCACGGACCGGTTGCTCGATGCCAACCTGGAAACCCTGCAGGTGCTGGGCAGCGCGATTGCCAAACGGGACAGCGATACCGACGCGCACAACTACCGGGTCACCGTGTACTCCGTGCGGTTGGCCGAGGCCGCCGGGCTGACGGCCTCGCAGATCCAGTCGTTAATCAAGGGTGCGCTACTGCACGACGTCGGCAAACTCGGTATTCGCGACAAAGTGCTTTTGAAGCCGGGAAAACTGGACGAGGACGAGTTCGCCATCATGCGCACGCACGTGGAGCACGGCCTGGACATCACGGCACGGGCCAGCTGGCTGCACGAAGCCCGCGAAGTCGTTGGGGCGCACCACGAAAAGTATGGCGGTCAGGGCTATCCGTCCGGTCTTGCCGGTGAGGATATCCCCGTCAACGCACGCATCTTTGCTATCGCGGACGTTTTCGATGCCTTGACGTCAAGACGTCCTTACAAGGAACCGCTGTCTTACGACGAGACCATGCAGATTCTCGAGGAAGGCCGTGACCACCACTTCGACCCGCGCCTGCTCGACCTGTTTGGCGGCATTGCGCGCAAGCTCTACGACGAGTTTGGCGGGCGCGACGGCGACGAGGCGCGGCAGGAGCTCGGTCGCCTGATCGAGCGTTATTTCCGCGGTGACGTCAGTATCCTGATGCGCGAGGCAGGCGCGCCTCCTACTCCGGCAGCGAATTGATCTTGTACATCGCCTGCAGGATCGGGCTCGGCTGCACGCCAACACGACCCAACCATTTCTCGTAAACCTCGCGGATCTGGCCGGTGCGGTAGAGGCGCGCGAGCACCTGGTCGACGACCGTGCGGAATTCGGTGTCGCCGCGCTGAATTGCCAGGCCGTAAGGCTCATAGGAGTAGAGGTCTTCGGCGATCACATAGTCGCGTGGCCGGCCGCTGGCGAGCATCTGTCCAATGACGACGATCTGATCGGTGGCGAACGCATCCACGTCGCGCGCGTCGAGCGCGATGCGCGCTTCGTTGATGGAATCCAGTTCGACCAGTTCAGCGTCGATAAACCGTTCTTCCAATACCGTCGGCAAGGAGGCATATGACGTCGTGCCCCGCACGATAGCAACCTTGCGACCCGCCAGATCGCTGGTTCGGCGAATGGGCGTATCGGCCCGGGACATCAGGCTGCCACCGGTCACAAACGTCATCAACGAGAAGTCGACCTTTTGCATGCGTTCCAGCGTGATCGTCGTCGCGGCGCACAGGATATCGACATCACCGTTCGCCACGGCCTCGAAACGTTCAGCGATCGGCACTTCGACGAACCTGGTCCTGAGATCCTGGAGTTCAAGTTTGGCCTTCACCGCGACAGCGACGCGCTTACACAGCTCGACCGAATAGCCGGCCACCTCGTCTTTCGCATTCGTGAAAGAAAAGGGCTTCGTCGCCTCGCGATAGCCAATGCGGATTTCACCGCGTTTCTTGATTTGCTTCAGCGTGTCCGCACCGACCGATGCGGCATTCAACGCCAGAGCCACAACCGCGGCAAGCACAGTAATCCAGCGCATTCTTATTCTCCCCGTCCGTCTCGGGTCCGTACCCGAATTCAAGCCTAATCGGCGATTTCTATCTTCTTGACCTGGTCTCCCTGCTCGACGCTGTCCACGACATCCTGACCCTTCGTGACCTTGCCAAATACGGTGTGCCGACCGTCCAGATGCGGCTGTGGACCGTGCGTAATGAAGAACTGGCTACCGTTGGTATTTGGTCCGGCATTCGCCATGGAGATGACGCCGCGTTCGTGACGCAGCGGGTTGTTGTCGCACTCGTCCTCGAACCGATAGCCCGGGCCACCGCGGCCGCTGCCGGTCGGGTCACCCCCCTGGATCATGAAATCGGCGATGACACGATGAAAAACCGTGCCGTCATAAAAGCCCTCACGCGTCAGAAAAACGAAATTGTTGACGGTGCGCGGCGCATGTTCAGGCATCAGCTCCAGCTCGATCTCGCCCTTGTCGGTCGTGATGGTCACCTGATATGTGCGGTCGACCTCGATCTGCATGTCGGGCGCGGCGTCCCATTGCTTGTCAGTCATGGAAGCGGAACTCCTTCGTTTTCATTTTTTGGTCGGGCACCAGAGATGGCGCGAGCCCGGACTATGCCACGATTCCGATCGCGGGGTGAGGTCCCGGACCGGAGCTATGCTCGAAATGCGAAGGGATTTACTGGATGCGACCGCGCCGGCCGAAGCGGCGCTCGTTCAGATCGGCAACGATGACCTTGGCTGCCCTGGTAACGGCGGTCCGTGACCCCTTCTTGTAGCCGGTAATCACGTTCTTGCCCTGGATAATGGTGTACTTGCACCACTTGCCGGTGTCGCCATCGACGGGCGGTTCAATCGGGTCGACGCCCGACAGTTCGAATGGGTCGCCCACGCCCGGTTCGTCTGCTTTAGCGGCGGCTGCTTTTCTGGCCATTCCTCATTTCCTCACTTCGGTCGCATCAATGCGGCCGGACACCGGTCCGGTTCTCAAAGCCTCAGGACTGAACTCACAGAAATCCGATATAAATCAGGAGTTTGTCGAGCAGCAGACGGCTAGAGCCGTTCTTCTTGCTGCATTACAGTGAACCGCTCAGTTGAGCCAAGAGAGGTCTTTCAGATCAATAAGTTACGCATTGAGACAGCACGTAACTCTATCATTTGTCGGGATTTTTTGCAAGGCAAGAAGAAACTGTCGCAGACGGACTCAGCGCCGTGGCATGACGTCGAACGCCAGGCTGACGCGCTGTCCGCCAGCTCGAAACGGCAGGGTGCGATGGTAGAAATAGGACGGAAACAGCACGAGCCGACCCACCCGTGGCTCGAGCAGGCGGGTCGGCGGGCTCACCTTATGGCGCAGGCGGTCCGGGGGCCGACCGAACTCCAGCCAGCCGGCCGTGGACGACTCGGTCGACATATCGGGAGGCAAATCGACGTAGTAAACGCCGCTGAGAAAACCCAGCGGATGCTGATGCGACTCCTGGTACCCGCCGGACTCCAGGACTGTACCCCACGCACGCAGCCCCCACTGCGCTGACGCGAAGGCCATTACAGGATGATCGGCGAACCCTCCGGCGCGGAGCTCATCGATGACCGCGTCGATTTCGTCGCGAATCATGTCCCGCCACGCCATTAATGCCGGATGCGATGCCAACTGCAATTCCCCGGTCTGGGCACCCTCCCGGGTTGACTTGCTGGCGGGTCCCGGTAACAACGACGCATCGGACAGGATGGCTTGTTTGATTGCGGTCAGGAAGTCTTCCCGTGAATCCCACGGCTGCGGTGGCGCCGGTTCGCGGACACGAGTCAGGCTGTCGAGATTCACCAACTCCTCCGCCGTCGCACAGTCACCGGAATCCCGCAGCGCCAGCGCATAGGCGGCGAGCGTCAAACGTTCGCCGGGATGTCGTTCGAGGAAGTCCTCCGCGAGCCGCAGCGCCTCCGGATAGTCACCGCATTCGGCCAACAGATTGACCAGGTCAGCCACGGCGCGGGCGTTGTCAGCGTTAGCGCGCAACGCTCGCTGCAATGATTCCCGGGCGCGATTCGCCGCTCCCTGTTCCCGTTCGCACAGGGCCAGGTTGATCAACGCCATATCGTCCGCGGGATTCCTCGCCGTTGCCTCGGCCAGCACGCGCGACGCCTCGTCGTAATCTCCCTGTCCGGTCAACACGGCACCCTGTGTCGCCAGCAGCAACGGGTGGCCCGGCAACTCCAGCAGCGCGGCATCGATAGCGTGCAGCGCCTCTGCTTCGCGACCGGCATCGGCCAGCGTGCCGGCCAGGTTGCAAATCACTTCGAGGTCGTCAGGTGCCTGCTGCAGTACCTGTCGATACGTGGCGGCTGCCTCGGCGAGGTGTCCCCGGTACTGCAGCAAAGCGCCCAGGTTCGCGAGCGCGCGCAACGCGGTCGGATCAAGTTCCAGTGTTTCACGCAGGGCGCGTTCCGCCTGCTCGTAATCGCCCATTGCCAGGCAGGTCAGCGCGAGCTCGCTGCCCGGCTCCGGATCGCGCGGCGCGATCCGGCGCGCGCGTTGCAACAGTTCCAGTGACAGTGACAGTTCGCTCTGCGCGCGCGCCAGCACAGCTCGCAGCCGCAACGCTTGCGCATGGTCCGGCTGCACCCGCAGGAAGCTGTCATACAGGTTCGCGGCCAGTTCCATATCACCGCGCCGGTGCGCATCCATGGCCGCGGGCAGCAATTCTTGTTCTGATGGTTGCGAATTCACCGGATTACCCCGCTGTCACGTCGATTATCGCAAGCTATGGACAACGGGAGTCACGCAACTGGATTTCCCGCAGCGTACCGCCTATCTTTGCGCCCCCTTTCCAATCAGCCGGTCGGCCGGCGGCCCAGGAGCAGACAAGGTGGATGTCGACCTTATTCTCGAACCCGATCTGACGCCAGCACAGATCACCGAACTGGGCGTGGCCGCGGAAGGCTATGGCATTCGCGGTTTGTGGACGTCGAACTACTTCGCGCATTGGGATCCGTTCATCAGTCTGGCCAACCTCGCGGCGGCCACTTCCCGCCTGCGCATGGGTGCGCTGGCTGTCAGCCCGTTCGAGATGCACCCGCTGAAAATCGCGAACGCATTGCTCACGTTGAACGAAATCAGCAACGGCCGGGCCATGGTCGCGGTTGGTGCCGGCGAGGGCAATCTCGATGCCATGGATCTCCGGAAGCCGAAAAAGATCGTGCTGGCCGTGCGCGAGGCGCTCGAGATCGTGCACGCAGCGGCCAACGGTCAGCTCACTGACGGGTACAACGGCGAAATATTCAACGTGAATTATCCCTGTGCATACGACTGGCTGAAGGCCACGCCGCCGCTGGTATACGGCACGGCTTATCGCTTCATGATGATGCGCATGATGGGGCGTGTGGCGGACGGTTGTTTCGTGGGCTGCACACCACCGGAAATCGTCGAACCGGCGATGGAAAATGTTCGCACCGGTATCGAACGTCGCGAGACGCCGCCGCAGAGCTTTCGCGTCAATACCTTCTGGGCCTGGCACATCAAGGCGGACCGGGACGAGGCCTTCCGTGAATCCCGCCGCGAGTTACCGTGGCGAGCCCGCAAGCTGGATCCGGAACTGACCAGCCTGTACCTCGAACCCGACGAAGTCGACATCGTCACCAACAATTTCCAGAATTATGTCGATGCCTACTTCACTCACTCGGACGAGGTCAAAGGCGTGCCCCAGGGAATCTCGGACAAGCTCTGCACTGGCCTGACTTCGACCGGCGGGCTGGAAGACCTGGACCGGGAAATCGAACGCTTCAAGAAGTTCGGTCACGCCGGCCTGACGGAGGTAGCGCTGCGCTTGCACGCCGACCCGATGGACGCGCTGAAGATTATCGGCGAGCGGGTGGTACCGGTGCTGCAGGAAATCTGACGCCCGGCATTACCAGGGCTTGTTCACACGGGTGCCGCTGCGCCGCGCCTGCCACGCATCGTCACGCTTCGAGCCATTCGACTTGCGACTACCGCCAAACAGCAGGCTCGGCAGGAATCCCCATACCGCACTATGGGTCAGTACCTGCTTCAGCGTGGCTCGCGCATCCCGGGGTGAAATCCTGATTTGCGTCGCCAGCGTGCTCCCGGGCGCGCTGTGCACGACGAGATGATCCCCGTCGCGCGTAATTTCCCCCACCTGAAACCGAATATCTGCCAGCGAACTCGTAACTCTCACGGTGCTATCCCCTATTGCCAGAAATCGGCCTCTTTAAGGCCCATGTCGTCCAGCATGACCCGGGCGGTTATCGTGCCCATCCCCGAAATGCCGCCGCCTGGATGGCAGTGCGGACCAGTCATGTACAGATCCTTGACCGGCGAGCGATAGTGCGCATAACCGGGGAAAGGTCGGAAGTAACCCAATTGCGATGCAATTCGTTCCCCGCCCTGGGTCGTGCCGTCGACGAAACACGGATTGGCCGCCTCCAGTGACTCCCGGCTGTCGATGTAGTGGCCAAGGATCGTGTTGCGATTGATGTTCGGCGCGTATTGCTGCAGCTTCGGCAGTAACACTTTCCACGCGTAGTCTTCCTGGATTTCCGCCCAGGTCTTGCCGTCGGCCAGCCAGTTCGACACGAAGGTGTCGAAAATCAATGTGTGCTTGTTGGCGGGCGCCCGGGTCGGATCCAGCATGGTCCAGCAGGCCGACCACAGAAACGGATCGCTGGGTGGAATACCCATCGCGATCTCCGCATAGAAGCGAATCATCTGGTCGACCGTGTCGACGATACGATGAAACGCGCAGCGGCTCATGTCGTCGCCGTTATTGAATCGCGGCGGTTCGGTCAGGGCCAGGTGCATGCGGCAGATGGATACCTTGCCGAACGAAAACCCACGCACCATTTCGGCGAACTCGCCGTCGAGCTGTTCCTCACCGACCAGGCCCAGGAAGGTCTGCTTCGGTTCCAGTGCCGAGACCACGGCGCGCTTCGCGCGGATGGTTTCGCCATTCTCCAGCACGATTCCTACGGCACGCCTCTGCTCGATCAGGATCTTGCCGACCGGGCAATTGGTCATCACCTTGCCGCCGTTGGCCTCAACATAGCGCGCCATCGCGTTAGGCAATTCCTGGCTGCCGCCTTCGGGAATCGCCTGACCAAACACGTGAATGGCCGGGATCATGATGTAGAACGACTGCCCGGCCCCTTCCTGCTCCGGCAGGATCTGCGGTGCCAGGGCCCAATTCAGCATCACCGCTTTCACAAAATCATTCTCGAAATGGGTATCGACCCAGGCCCGCGCCGACATCGAGAAATCACGCAAGCGCTTGAGCCCGGCGAGGCTCGATTCGAGTGCCAGCGGCAATTCGCTCGGCGGCGCCGGCGGTGAGAAGAAATTCTTGACGAAGCCTTCCTTGATCGACGCGAAATCGTCGTAGATCTGCCGGTATTGCCGCGCATCCGCCTGCGAGTAATGCGCAAACGTTTCGCAGGTCTGATCGATGTCCTTGTAGATGACAATGCCGGGCCCACCCTGCTTGTCCGGATGACCCGTAATGAAGGTTTCTGGCTCGATGTATTTCAGTCCGTAGCGTTCCAGTTCCGGCTGAATGGCCTTGAAGTCGGCATTGCACTGCACCCACACGTGAGACGAACCGTACAGATCATGCTTGAACCCTGGCAGCGTGACTTCGCGCGTGACTGCGCCGCCGCCGACCCAGCGGTTGCGTTCAACCACACACACGCTGAGACCCTCGCGCACCAGCGTCGCGGCGCACACCAGGCCGTTGACCCCGCCACCGACCACAACCACATCGAAATCAGACATACCAACTCTCGCCTCGGGCTCCGTGGGTCAGCGGTGGCTCACCATTCCGCCTCTGTCCAGTCGTAGAGAATCCCCATCACGCTATCGCGTTCCTGGTCCGCCAACGCATAGGCCTGCTCGCAGTCGCGCGGCGAGAACTCCCGGGTGATCAGCCCGGCCAGGTCAAAGCGACCGGCCTTCACATCATCAAAGAACCGCTCGTCGATGCGCCGCTGGGTCCAGCCGTCGCGATCATGGCTATCGTGCGTGGCCTGGATCGTCAGGCCCTTGGTCATGACATCGGAACTCAGACACTGCCGCGATGGATAGCCCGTATCGCCCAGCAAGATCACCTTGCCGAACGGCGCGGCCGCCGCAAGCGCATGTTGAAAAACGGCCGGGTTACCGGTGGTATCGACCACGAGCGCCGGTCCCTGACCGTCATTCATCGATTGAATGTCGGCGATCAACCCGGCGACATCACCGGAATGTAGCCGCGTTGCTCCGCCCCGCCGCGCGAGCTCCAGACGAAACTCTGCCATGTCGACAACGGCGATGTCCCGAACCCCCTCTGCGCACGCCCAGCGTGTCGTCATCTGACCCACCGGTCCGGCGCCGATGATCAGCACGTGATCGGCATGCGCAAAGTCCCCGGCCCAGGCCGCGCGAAACGCGGTCTTCCCCAGGCCACACCAGCAGGCCGACTTTGGATCCACGTCGTCCGGAACGGGCGAGCACGCGGCGGCTGACTGTACCTGGTGCGAGCCGTGCGCCATGCGCATGAACACACGATCGCCGACGGCGAATTCGTCCACTGCGGTCCCGCACGCCTCGACACGACCGACCGCCTGCACGCCGGTCTTCCGCTGCGGGAAGGAGAAAATCCGGGCGAAGTGCGTATCCGGCGCGTACCGCTGGTGCAAAATGATCGTCTCGGTACCGATGCTCATCAGGCTGTATTCCGTGCGCACCAGCAGCTCAGCCGCACCCGGCTCGGGCAGGTCAAACGACTCGAGTGCGACCCGACCCTTCTCCGGAAAAATGATTCGCTGCGGCATAAAGCGTATTGTGAGTGTAAGCGGTTACAGCGTAATATAGCCCTGTCCTCCGGGCGGCTGCAACTCTCCGTCCCGGCGCTAGTTTTCACGCCAAGGCGGTGCTCGTGTCTGACGCAGGAATCTCTGATGCTGGTCGCAAGGTCGCACTGATTACCGGCGGTGGCTCCGGCATCGGCCGGGCCAGCGCATTGCGTTTCGCCACGGCTGGCTATCGGGTGGCGATCACTGACATTGATCCGGCCGCGCTCGCCGATGCTGAAGCGCAGCTCGTCGCGGCGGGCGGCGAGTCATTGGGATTCCCGGCCGATGTCGCCGATTTTGGCGCCTGCGGGCGTGTTGCCGCGGACGTGCTGTCGATCTGGGGTCGGCTCGATGCGCTGATCGCGAACGCTGGCGTGCAAATCGGCGGCAGCCTGCTCGACGCCGACGACGCGGACTGCGACAAGATTCTCGCTGTCAACCTGATGGGTGTCGCGAATTCCTGCAAGGCGGTGCTGCCAGCAATGCAGGAACAGCGCAGCGGCGCCATCGTGATCGTGTCGTCGATCAATGCGCTGGTCGGTTCGGTCGGCATGACACTGTATGACATGAGCAAGGCTGCCGTGCTGGCGTTAGCGCGCAGTCTCGCGACCGAATTCGGCACGCAGGGCATTCGTGTCAACGCGGTCTGCCCCGGGAATACTATTACCGACTTCCACATTAACCGGATGGCGAAGCAGGGCGTATCAGTCGACCAGATTCGCGCAATGACGAGTGGCTACGGTCTGCTTGGCCGCGCCGCGGAACCGGCGGAAATCGCCAACGCAATCCATTTTCTCGCCAGCGAAGAGGCATCGTTCATTACCGGGCAAACGCTGGTCGTCGATGGCGGCTTTTCTGTCACCGGCAGGGCACAGTAATCGATGGTCGACAGAGTGCGCATCGGCATCCTCGGTACGGGTCGCATGGCACGCGATTTCGCTACTGGCCTGCGCGACGCGCCAGATCTCGAGTTACTGGCAATCGGTTCGCGCAGCGAGGAATCGGCGGCGCAGTTCGGCGATGAATTCGGCGTCGCCAGGCGCTTCGATGACTACGCCACGCTGGCTGCGGATCCGGACCTCGAGCTGGTCTACATTGCCACGCCGCATGCCATGCATTGTCACAACAGCATGATGTGCCTCGAGGCCGGGAAGGCCGTGCTCTGCGAGAAACCGTTCGCGATCAATGCGACCGAATCCCGGCAGGTCGTCGAACTGGCCCGCAGCAAGAACCTGTTCCTGATGGAAGCCATGTGGACCCGCTACATCCCCGCGATAGAGCGCCTGCGCGAGCTGCTCGCCGACGGTGCCATCGGCAAGCCACAGCTCATGGTCGCCGGCGGCGCGTATATGCCTGACTTTGATCCGGACTTCTATCTGTTCGACCCTGAACTAGGCGGCGGTGTGTTGCTGGATGCCGGGGTGTATCTCGTGTCGATCGCATCGATGGTATTTGGCTCGCCGGAGCATATTCTGGCCACTGGCTCGCTCGGACCAACCGGAGTCGATGAACACGACAGCGTGCTGCTGACGCACGCCGATGGCAGCACTGCCCATCTGTATGTGTCACTGCGGGCCCGTGCATCACCAACGGTGACCTTGCTCGGTGACCGCGGCCAGATCTTCGTGCATGCGCCACTATTCGCGCCGAGCCGCCTGACCGTGACCATCGACGGCAAGGACGAAACCATCGAATTGCCGTTCGCCGGCAACGGTTATCAGTTCCAGGCCATTGAAGCCGCGCGATGCATCCGGGCGGGCTTGACCGAGAGTCCGGTCATGCCGCTGGATGAAACGCTGGCGGTTATGGATAGCATGGACGAGATCCGGCGCCAGATCGGCCTGGTTTACCCAATGGAGAAGTAGATGTCCGTCGTAGTAGTGACAGGTGCAAACAGCGGCTTCGGCCTGGCGGCGACGTTGGCGTTCGCGCGTAACGGCGACCAGGTGTACGCCACCATTCGGGACCCGTCGCGGGCCGGAAGCCTCACGGAGGCGGCGTCGAACAGCGACCTCGACATCCAGATCGAACAGCTCGATGTCACACGTCCGGAAACATTCCCGGCCTTTGTTGCCGATATCACTGCCGCCGCCGGCCGGGTCGATGTACTAGTGAACAACGCGGGAATTTTGCGCGCCGGCGCGTTCGAGGACATTTCCGAAAATACCCTGCGCCTGGTGATGGAAACCAATCTGTTCGGACCCCTGCTGCTGACTCGCGCGGTACTACCGACCATGCGCGCGCAGCAGGCCGGTCTGATCATTATGATCAGCTCGCTGTCCGGGATCGCCGGTCTGCCCGGCGACGTCGCCTACTCGGCCAGCAAGTACGCGCTGGAAGGAGCAACCGAGGCGCTGCGCCACGAAGTGGACCGTTGGGGCATCCGTCTGGCACTGGTCGAGGCTGGCATGTACGCGACCGGAATTTTCGCCGCCAGCCTGCCGGACGACGCGGTGCTGCCTGTCGACTATCCGGCCGACTCGCCGTACCGACCGCTGATCGAATATCGGCTGCGGGCACTGCGGGCGCGCATGCCGGAGGCGTTCGACCCCAGCCAGGTTGGCGAGTTACTGGTCGAGATCGCGCAATCCGATGAGGCCAGGTTGCGCTGGCCGGCCGACGCGGTCGCCGAACGCGTCCTTGGCACCCTGTTCGCACACGACGATGCTGGCCGGGATGAATTCCTGCGCATGGTGTCGGATACGGACTGGTGGAGTGCCGGCCGCGACGCGCCATAGACGATGCATTCAGAGAGATGACAATGCAGACGAAACTCGCCCATGTATGTCTCGAGACCAGTGATCTCGAAAGTACGGAAAAATTCTATCGAGCCCTGGGTTTGGAGCGCCGCTTCGATTTCCGCAATCTGCAGGGCGAACTGGTGGCCTTCTACCTGGCGTTCGCCAATCAAACCTACATCGAAGTCATCAAGGTTGCCGAGCCCAAAGGGCCGGGGCTGGTCAGACACTTTGCCATCGAGGTCGACGATGTCGATGCAACCCGGGACGCGCTGATGCGACAAGGTATTGACGTGAGTGAGAAAGAACTGTGCCGCGACCAGACCTGGATGATCACCTGCACCGATCCAAACGGCGTATTTATCGAACTGCAGCAATACACCGCGGAAAGTTACCAGCTGGTCGGCGGCGTCTGTGAGGTCGATTACCAGCCCTGATGAACCGCACGCAACCAATCAACGACTGACTCAGGAGAGGTCAGGATGTCAAAACGTTACGACAGAGTAGAGCCCTATACCGCGCTGATTATCCAACCGCAAGTCACGGTCATCAAAGACCGCGACGATATCAAGAAGAACCTCGATCGGGTCTGCAACATGATCCATTTCGGTGTGGGCTACTTCTGGGAAGTCCCCGTGAGGCTGGTCGTGCTGCCGGAGTATTTCATGCAAGGCGTCGGCACGCCGGGCAAGGGTGAGAGCACGATC
>JASJBD010000128.1 GCA_030066665.1 Gammaproteobacteria bacterium | reverse complement strand
GTGCGATCGTCTTCCCAGTAAAACACGGGCTCGTAGAGTTGGGCAGTCGTGCTGATGCTGGTGAACATCGCCGCCTTCTCCACTTTGTGTTGTTCCATGCGCGCCGCATAGCTGTCATACAGCTTGTTCAACCGGTCGTGAAAATCCCGCACCTTGGAGAACGGCAGAATGCCGTGCATCGGTACCCAACGCTGCCCGCGCGGACCGAGGATCGGGTAGAGCGGTATAAACGGCATCGCACGCAGCACGGTCGGGATGGTGTTGGCGATCTCCGTGCCTTTGGAGCCAATTGCCTTGCGCACCTCGGCCAGTTTCGCGTTGACCTCGGCCCGCGTGGTGCCCTCGACGACGTAGTGGGCCGAGTAATCGAAGCCGCTCAGGAACCGTTTGCCGGCAGCCGCCATCTTGGTGACGCGCGCCAGGCCATCGACCGGATTTGTCGAGGTTTTCAGCACGGCCCAGACAGCTTGCATGGCGTCTTTGGTGCTGGTGCTGCCGAGCTGACCCTGCTGCAGTTTTGGATCCAGCCCGAAATTATCGGCCACGACGCCAGTGCGCGCTGCCGCGCCCATGCCGTCGGCCATGTCGTTGAACTGTTCGAAGCCGAATGACGCTGCTGCAAAATGCGTCGGCGCCGGAATCAGCCGCAAAGTGATACTGGCCTTGATGCCGAGGGAACCCGCGTCGCCGGTGAACAGGCCGGTCAAATCCGGGCCATACCAGCGGAAGAATGGCGAGCCGTTCTCGATGGCCTGCGAACTCGTGCGCAGCAGCTCACCGCCGGGCAAGACGATATCGAACGACAACGCGGTCTCGGCCGAACAGCCATAGTTGCCGGAACCCAGGCTGACGGCGTTTTGCGACATCGAGCCGCCGACCGTCGCGGCAAGCCCGGAAAACGGTCCCCAGAACGCCGTGCGCAGACCGCGCTCCCCCAGTTTCGCGGTCAGGTCTGCCCAGGTGATGCCGGGCTCGACGGTGACATACATGTCGGTGTCATTGATCTCCAGGATCCGGTTCATGCGGCCGGTATCGATCAACAGGGAATTCGCCGTGCTCGGCAGGTAGGCATCGGTATAGGACGCTCCGCCGCCGCGTGGGACGAGCGCGATACCGGCGCCGGCGGCGATTCGCGCAATCGCCTGCAGATCCGCCAGGCTGCCCGGCTGCACCACGGCGATCGGCAGCTCGCGGAAGCTGTAGACGTCCATCGCGTAAAATTCGCGATCCGCCGGCTCGGTCAGGACATGGTCGGCCCCAACAGCCTGTGCCAGCTGAGTAATAATATCTCTTGATTCCATCAAGTTAACAGACATAGCTTCGCTCTTATCTAGAGTTCCCCGGGCCGGATCGGCACCCGGCAGCGCCAAGCTTACAGGGAGCGGCAAGCGGCTGAAACTCAGGGATTACCGCGGCGCGACCAAGGTTCGGTGTCAGCCGACCGCGCTGCCGCAGGTTGACTCACCCGCGGCCCGACGGACGCCGAATTGACACAGGGTCCAAGGGTTGCCACCCAACGTCTCTGATTGTCGCCGCGCTATTGCCCGGCGACGCCCACAAGCCTAGTTTCCCCGCGGTCGCCCGCAGGCGGCAATCCATTCACCGACACAGATTGAGGAAACCGACATGAATCAACCAGTCCTTTTACTGACTCTCGCGCTGGCAAGTCTCGTCAGCATCGCGCCTGCCCGTGCAGTCGACGAATACAACACGGCACCCGGCCTGACCGCCGCCGGGGCGCCGTTGGGATTGCACGGTGTGGACCCCGTTGCATTCATTGAATTGGGCAATCGCCTGGATGGTTCCGCGGCGTACACCGGCACTCACGACGGGGTCGCCTACTATTTCTCGAGCCAGGACAGCCTCGACAAGTTCCAGGGATCGCCGGAACGCTATGTGCCGCAATTCGGCGGTTTTTGTGCGCTGGGCGTATCCGTCAACAAGAAGTTCGACGGCGACCCGCGCTTCGCGGCTGTCGAGAAGGGCAAACTGTATGTGTTCCTGAATGAAGGCGTGTTCAACGCCTTCCAGAAGGACCGCGCCGGAACCATTCGCAAGGCCAATGCCAACTGGAAACAGATCAGGCACGCGGCCGCCAATTCGCTCTAACACGCGACGACACCGGGACCGGCGGGCGCCGCCCGCCGGTCCCGACGACGTCTCAGGATTCAATGCCATGCCTACACGCCGCCCCGAATCAGCGGCGCTGGACCGACTGCTGGGTCAAGTTCACCGCTGCCAACTGTGCCGCGACCTGCCGCTTGGCCCGCGCCCGATCCTGCAGGCCGCGTCAGCGGCACGAATCCTGATTGCCGGGCAGGCACCCGGCCACCGCGCGCATGCATCGGGCATTCCGTTCGACGATCCGTCCGGCGACCGGTTACGCGACTGGCTGGGCGTCGATCGCGGTGTTTTCTACAACCCGGCGTACTTCGCCATTCTGCCGATGGGCTTTTGTTACCCGGGTTCGAGGCGGGGCGGCGACCTGCCGCCGCGGCCGGAGTGTGCGCCGGAGTGGCGCAGCGCCCTGCTTGAGCACTTGCCATCGATTCGCCTGACGCTGGTCATTGGCGTGCACGCCATGCGCTGGCATTGGCCGGATACCGCGCCCGGAACCTCGGTCACCAGGCTCGTGCGCGACTGGCGCAACTACTGGCCCGCACGACTGCCCATGCCTCACCCCAGCCCCCGCAACAACCGCTGGCTGAAACAAAACCCTCATTTCGAAGCCGAGGTGCTGCCGGCGCTACGACGGCGAGTAGAGCGGTTAGTGCGCGCCTGACGATTCGCCCTGCCGACTGCGCAACCAGGCGGAAGGAGACATGCCGAGGCGCGCGGTAAACGCACGCGACAACGCGCTCGGCGATCCGTAACCAACGTCCGCAGCGACCAGTTTGACCGGCCGGGCGCGCAACAACAAGGCCTGCGCGACGCCAAGCCGCCACTCGCTGAGATACGCTCCGGGCGTCATGCCGACCACCGTGCGAAAGTGGTCGGCGAAGCGAGCGCGCGACATGCCGGCAGCCTTCGCCAGTTGAGCGAGCGTCCACGGACGCGCCGGATCTGCGTGCATTGCGTTGATGGCTTTCAGCAGTTTCGGATCGGCGAGCCCCGCCAGCAGCCCAACGTTCAGTCGGTTCTGATCCATCAGGTCGCGCAGTATCAGGATCAGCCCGACTTCGACCAGGCGATTCAGTACCGCCTGCCGCCCGCAGTGTTCTTCCGTGGCCTCGAAAAACAGCTGCCGCATAGTGTCGGCCAGGGTCGGCGCCTCCGCCAGCGGCAGCAGGTACATGTCGGGCAGCGCTTCCTGCAGCGGGTTGCCTTCTCCAAGCCCGAAACTGAAGGACGCGCAAACCATCGTCACCCCGTCGTCGGCAGGTTCGAGGCGATGGGTGGTCGGATTCAGGTACAGGATGACACTCGGCTCGGTCACCAGCAGAGACTTACGCGTGCGGTTCCGGATGCGAACCTGTCCGGACTGCAACACGTGGATTACCCCCTGCCCGGGCAGCGCCGGAAACGCCTCGCCGCAGTCGAGCGGGCCCGCCTGGAACACATTGGCTCGCAATTCGAAGTGTTCGAGCAGCCAGACCAGCCGATCCTGCATGATTGAGACTCTCAGTAATCTATGTAAGACGATAAGATACCAGACGTCTCATCACTCCTGTCAAGATAAATCGCACCAGCGCCGACGGCGACCCGCCCGACGCGCCTGGTAACTGGTTGAACACACAGGAGTGACATCATGAAATTCAGACCCTCGCTACCAGGTATCAGCGCCGCGCTGCTGGCCAGCGCATGGTTCGCGGTGGCCGGTTCCGCCGGCGCCAGCGACTATGCCAACGTCGAGGTCGGACCGAAATTCACCGCTTCCGGTGAGTTGCTGTTTCCGGAGGGATTCCGCCGCTGGGTATTCATCGGTTCGCCGCTCACGCCACACGGCCTGAACAACAATGCCGCCGGGTTCCCGGAGTTCCACAATGTCTACGTCGAGCCGGCCGCGCTCGACTACTACATGCGCACCGGCGTCTGGCCGGAAGGCGCAATGATGGTGAAGGAGCTGCAGCTGAGCCAGGAAGGGACGTTTCCGGATGGCTCGCGCGTCGAGCAATCCGGCCGCGGCTACTTCCCCGGCACGCCGAATGGCCTGGACGTATCGGTGAAGGACAGCAAGCGCTTCACTGAGACGCGCGGCTGGGGCTTCTTCAACTTCGGTCACAAAGCACCGCCCTACCCGGCCAAAGCCGCGCGGGCCGGCCTGGAGGAATGCGCCGCGTGCCACATAGCCAGCGCTCACGAAGACATGGTCTTCACCGGCTTCTACCAGCACCTGCTGGCGCCGATGCCGGAGAAATAACATGAACATTCGATTTGTTACGCCGACCCTGCACGGCTTGCTCGACTACGCCGCGGCGATCGCATTGATCGTGCTGCCGCTGCTCCTGAACCTGGGCGCGACGTCCGCGCTTGCGCTGTGGCTGTCGATCGCCGGCGGCGTCGGCCTGATCGTCTACAGCCTGCTGACCAGCTACCGCTTCAGCATCATGGGGCTGCTCAGCTTCCGCACGCACCTGGTGCTGGACCTGGCGGCTGCCGCGGTGTTCCTGTTGGCCCCGCTGGTCTTCGGCTGGTCCGGTATTGTCGCCGCCTACTACTTCACCATGGGTGCCGGCGTGCTTCTCGTCGTCGGCGTCAGCACGCCGGAGCCCCAGCCGGTGGGCGAGCTCGTCTGAGTTTGTCGCGATGCGCGCGTTCGTACTGATGGTTGCCGTGCTGTTCGCAACCGCTGACTGCCTCGCAGCCGACTCCGCCACCCCTGAGCTGCGACTCTGGGCCAGCACGGCGTTCGGCAAGTTCGACGACAGCCATCAGTTTGCGGCGGCCTTCCGTCTGGACGGAGGCCGCCGCTTTTTCGTGCATCGCTTCGAAATCGCCGCCGGTGTTCTCGCGGCATCGGACCACACCCGCCCGTTCCTGTCGCTGGGCCCGGTATGGCGACTGCCGGGTAGCGCGACCCGCTGGTTTTTCGAGTTGGGCATTAGCCCGACACTGCTGGCCGGTTCTGTATTCGAAGGCCGGGACCTCGGCGGGAATTTCCACTTCACCAGTACCGCGACGCTCGGACGCTACCTGGGTAGCACGCGCCGGCTGCAGCTTGCCGTGCGCGTCCAGCACATCTCGAACGGCGGACTGCGCAGTACTAATCCAGGCATGGACCTGGCAGGAGTAAGCATTTTATGGACACCAGTCGACAACTGAAGCTGATCAGTCACCGCCTCTGCCCGTACGTGCAACGCGCGCGAATCGTCCTGAACGAGAAGCGCATTCCGCACGACATCGAGTTCATTGATCTTGACGCAAAACCCGACTGGTTTCTCGCGGTGTCGCCGCTGGGCAAGGTGCCGGTGCTACTAGTGGACGGTGAACCGCTGTTCGAATCCGCCGCGATCATTGAATTCCTCGATGAGACAACACCCGGCTCGCTGCATCCGGCCGGGCCGCTGGAACGCGCCCGTCATCGCGCCTGGATAGAGTTCGCGTCCGGCACACTGAACACGATCGCCGGGCTCTACTCAGCCCGAAACCTGGCAAGCTTCGAGACCAATCTCGAGACTCTCGCGCATCGCTTCAGCCTGCTCGAGGACGTGATTGACCGCGGGCCGTACTTCCGCGGCCAGCAATTCAGCCTGGTCGACGCGGCCTTTGCGCCGGTGTTCCGCTACTTCGACGTGATCGAGTCACACCTGCAGCTCGGCCTGTTCACGCACACGCCGTGGCTGCGCATCTGGCGCCGCGCGCTGCGGGAACGTGCGAGCGTACGGGGCGCCGTGGTGGCCGACTACCCGGACCGGCTATACGACTTCCTGCTGAAACGCCAGTCCGTGCTCGCGCACCAGCTCGAAGCGCAGGCATCGTCAACCGAACGATTGGCGATCACCGCGTAGCGATTGCCGCCAGGTTAATGATCAGGCTGACCGGCGCCCGGCACATAAGTCACACGCGGATCATGGCGGACCAGCAGGTTGCGGGCCGACCATTCGGCGGCGGGGTCCGGCTCAACCAGCCAACGAAAATCACCGCCCGCAAACACAGCCACGGGACAGCCGCCGTGATAGAGCACCCGGTTGCGCGATGTTGCCGGCACGCGCTCACCCGGCGTGGTAATGCCGGTCAGGTTCAGCGGATCGGCCGCGGCGATCGCAACATCGAGGTCCTGGTCACCGTCGCGCGCGCGGCGCAAGCCGTCCACCGCGTCCGGCAAGGCGAACTGCTCACCACCGAAACCATTGACGAACCGGCCGCCGCGCACTTCGCCGCGCGCCTCCATGCGCCGCAGTACGCGCACGAGCTGTCGCCAGGGTGGCAGGCGCCTGGATTCGCGCTGCAGGATCACGCGAATGACAATCCCGTATCTCTGCAGCAGCACCCACGCGATGCGCTCGATGGCATCGTCCGCCAGGATGTCTTCGGTATCTGCCGGCGGCGGTGCCAGCAGCGACCAGCGACCCGCAGCATCCACACTCAGTCCACCACGCCGTCGCGCGCGGGAGAAACTGGCTTTGCGCGACGCGGGCGCAATCAGTGCGCGCAGCCCGGCGTAGCTGTCGGCCGTGACGAGACCATTGCCGACCAGCTCGGCCAGCGCGTTTTCGACCTCGGTACGCATGATCCCCGTCGCCCTGACGAGGTCGGAGAAAAACAGTGCGCCGTCGCGCTCCAGTGATTCGTAGACGCGGCGCGCTTTAACAGACAGGCCGGCGATTATTTCCGGGCCGCGGTCTCCCCGCGGGCCCGGCCAGGCATCCAGCAGGTCCCGGGCCAGCAAGGTCATCGGGGTGTTGCGCACCGGGCCGGGTCGGCTGCCGGACGACGCAACACAGGCCGGCCGCAGCCACGCGAAAGCGCCGCTGGTGACACAGTGATCGAGATCCGACGGCAGGTAAGCATCCACCCGCTGCGGCAGCAGCGCTTTCTCCCATAGCGCGGCGGGCGCGGCGAAACCCTGCAGCTTCTCCAGCGCAATGCGCACGCCGTCCGGCCCTTCCAACCGTTCGCCGGTCAGGCCGTGCCAGCGGAACAGGAAACGCATCAGGGCAGCCGGCGACACCGGTTCAATCTGCCGTCGCAGGTCGTCCAGGCTGCGGCGGTGAATGCGCGCCAGCAGGCGGCGTTCGCACCACTCGACTTCGTCTCCGCCCCGGTAACTGCCCTGCATTACGAAGCCTTCTGATTCAAGCGCTTGCAATGCATTCCTTACATCATCTCTTGATATAGACAGGGGCGCGGCGAGGGCCGTGGCGGTGATCGGACCGAGAGTCTCCAGCCGGCTGCGGATCAGCTCTACCCGGCTGGCGTCGGGAGACGGCAATTCAGCCGGCAGCGGCAATGGCGGTGCCAGGGAGCAATCCGCAAGCACACTCGCCAGCTGCGGCAGCCGCTCGGCGCTGACCCACAGTAGTTGACCGCCAGCCACAGTCACCCGGGTCGCGCGGCGCGCGCCGATCAGCGCATCCATCCAGGCATCCCAGCCCGGCTGCCGGCACTCATCGGCGGTGAGAAATCCGCTGAGCGCCAGCGCATCGTGCAGCTCATCAGCGTCGCGAACCAATGGCAATGCCTCGGCACAGACAGCGTCGATCGCCGCCGGATCGAGGCGCGCGAGCTGTGCGGCATCCTCCGGATCCATCAGGTGCCGGCTGCGGATTGCCTGCGTGCGACGCTCTTCGGCGGGCGCATCATCGAGAAACGCATAGGGCTTCGCATTGATAATTTCCTGGGACAACGGCGACGGACTGGTCAGGTCTTTCGCCACGACCTCGACATCGCCGGCGATGATCCGGGCAATCAGCCGTTCCAGTCCGGCGACATCCATCAGTTCATGCAGGCAGTCATCCAGCGTCTGCTGCACCAGCGGATGATCCGGGACTTCCCGCTCGCCGGCCAGGTTCTCGGCGCAGGCCAGCTGGTCCGGGAAAATCACGGCCAGCAGGTCTTCGGCGTTACTGCGCTGAAACTGCGGCGGCACTTTCTTGCCATTGCGATTGCGGCGCACCGCCAAGGCCGTGGTCGCGGCCCAACGCCAGCGCGTTGGAAACACCGGTGCGGTCAGCAGCGCCTGCGTGAGCACATGCCGCAGGCTGTTCGGATGCAGGTAACGACTCACCTCGTCCAGCGGGAAACTGTGCGTCGGTCCCAGGGACAATACGATGCTGTCCTCCAGCGCCGCGGCTTGTAGTTCGAAATTGAACTTGCGACAAAACCGTTTGCGCAGCGCGAGGCCCCAGGCGCGATTCAGGCGCGAGCCGAGCGGCGAATGCACGATCAGGTGGGTATCGCCCAGCTCGTCGAAGAAACGTTCCAGCACAATGCGATCCTGGGTGGGCAGACCATCCAGCGCGAGATGCGCGGCACCGAGGTAATCGGTGAGTTGTTCTGCCGCCGCCGGCGTGACATCGAGATCTGCTTCCAGCCAGGCACGCGCGGCGACAGTGCCGCCGCTTTCCATCTGCGCACTGAAACCGGCCCGGAGTCGCGATACGGCAACGGACAGCTCGTCCGTCCGCCCCGGGGCCTCGCCGAACCAGAACGGAATGGTCGGCGGCGCGCCGCGCGCGTCCTCGACGTAAACCTTGCCGGTCGTGACCTGCAGAATCCGGTAGGACATGTTGCCGAGCTGAAAGATGTCCCCCGGCAGGCTTTCGAAGGCGAAATCCTCGTTCAGGCTGCCGACGGGCAGCTCCTCCGGCATCAGTACAACGTCGTAATCGAACTGGTCCGGAATCGCACCGCCGTTGGTCATCGCCACCAGGCGCGCCCCGCGGCGCGCCCGCAGCCGGCCATTCACGGTGTCGACATGCAGATAGGCCGCGCGCCGGCCGAAGCGGGTCGAAAAGCCGGCGCCCAGCATCGCCACGATGGCATCGAACTGCTCGCGACTGAGTTCCCGGTAGGGTCTGGCTCGCTGGATGAGCCCGAACAGTTCATCAATCGAGCATTCGCGCGCGGCAACTTCGGCCACGATCTGCTGGGCCAGCACGTCCAGCGCCGGGCCTTGCAGACAAATAGCATCGAGTTCCTGCCGGGTCACGGCGTCCAGCAGCGCCGTGCATTCGACCAGGTCGTCGCGCGATAACGGAAACAACCGGCCCTTGGGCAGCGCATCGACACCATGGCCGGAACGACCGACCCGCTGCAGCAGCGGCGCAATACCACGCGGCGAACCGAGCTGGCAAACGAGGTCAATGTCGCCAATGTCGATGCCGAGTTCCAGCGACGCGGTGGCGACCAGCACGTCGAGCTTGCCGGTCTTCAGACGTTGCTCCGCATCCAGCCGGTGCTCTCTCGACAGGCTGCCATGGTGTGCGGTTACCCGCGTCTCGTCCAGCCGTTCCGCCAGGTGACGCGCGGCCCGCTCCGCCAGCCTGCGGGTGTTCACGAAGACCAGCGTCGAGCGGTGCTCGCGGACCAGGGCCGCGAGCCGATCATAGACCTCGGTCCAGACCTCCCCGGCCATGAGCGGTTGCAACGGCGAGCCGGGCAATTCCAGCGCGATGTCACGCTCGCGCACGTAGCCGGTATCGACCACCTCACAGGCGTCCGGGCGGTTGCCGAGCAGAAACTCCACCATGGCGGTCATCGGCTTCTGGGTCGCGGAGATACCGACCCGCGTCAGCGGTTCGGGGCACAGGGCCGCCAGGCGCTCCAGCGACAACGCGAGATGGGCGCCGCGTTTGTTGTCGGCCACTGCATGCAGCTCGTCGATGATGACGGTGCGAACCGCAGACAGCATGTCGCGGCCGGATTCTGATGTCAGCACGATGAACAGCGACTCCGGCGTCGTAACCAGGATATGCGGCGGCGCCCGGCGCATGCGCGCCCGCTCGGTCGCGGGCGTATCGCCGGTCCGGACCGCGGCACGAACCTCGAGCGGGCTCAGCGGATCCAGTCGCTCCCTGATGCCGGCGAGCGGCACCTCAAGATTTTTGTGAATATCGTTCGATAACGCTTTGAGTGGACTCACATAAAGAATGCGAGTCTCGTCTGGCAGACCGAAGACCTCGCCGTCCCGGACCAGCTGATCGATTGCGGCGAGGAATGCCGCCAAAGTCTTGCCCGAACCCGTCGGCGCCGCCAGCAAAGTATGCCGACGGGCCTGGATCGCCGGCCATGCCCTACGCTGCACAGCCGTCGGTGCCGCGAAGTTGGCCGCGAACCAAGCGCCGACCGCCGGGTGAAAAAGCTCGTCAGAGGTCGAGTCGGCGCACATCGATTGATAATAACTGGCTCAGTGGCTCAACGGTTGAGCCTGCTCCAGACAAGACGAGAAGCCGGATTGTGTGGTGAGCCGTGGCGGGGAGAAATCGGCGCCGCGACCTTTCAAGTGGGAGCAAGCCGAATTATCGCCGCCGCGGCTCGGCGGGCAGACGCGGCTCACCCCCCGATGTAATACATCTCCACCTTTTCGCCGCCACCGTCGGCCGCCCGACGTTCGCTGTAGCGGTCGTCACGCGCCTGCCACACCGCCGTGATGATGTCGCGCAGCTCGTCGTCGCTCGCGCCCGCGCGCATCGGCCCTTTCAGGTCCGTACCGGCGGAGGCGAACAAGCAGGTAAAGAGCTGCCCGTCGGACGACAGCCGGGCGCGGGTGCAGGAGCCGCAGAACGGCG
>JASJBD010000127.1 GCA_030066665.1 Gammaproteobacteria bacterium | reverse complement strand
CCCGCACCAGCGACAGGGTCTGGGTGAACTGCAGGCCGAGTTCAGCGTTGTTGTCAGCTTGCTGCTCGATTACCGCGAGCCGTGAGCCGACGCTGCTGCGGATTGCACTCAGATTGTCCAGGGCCCGGTCCATGTCCAGCAGGCTCGAATTCAGTTGACTCTGTATTTGCGCCCGGCTGGCCGGTGAGGACAGGTCGCCTTCCATCGTCGCAATGAAGTTCTGCACGGTCGTGAACACGTCCTGGTTCCGGCTCGGGCTAACCTGGAACTGGTCACCGGTCGCGGGCGTGCCTTCGAGCCGCACGGCGATACCGGCAAAACTGATTGAATCGCCCGGGTTGAACGCACCGCTCTGGATGACCGCGCCACCGCTATCCCGCACTTCGTAGGCATCCGGTGCCGCAAAGCTGATCGTGAAATCGGACACCGGCCACGCGCTGCGATCCGTGACGGTGGCGCTCGAATAGATGGCGGTCCCGGTGTTGCCCGAATCGGCGGTGACGAAGAACGTGCCATTGCCGTTACGGATCGCGCTGAAGACTTCCGAGCCGGGATTGCCTTCGGCGACTACGCGATTGTCGCCGATACGCTGCACGCGGGTGCCGTCGTCGCCGTTGTAGCTGACCACGCCGGCGCTTTCGGTGAAGGGTTGATTAATGACACGGTTACCGGCGAAGAGAAACCGGCCTTCGCCGTCCTGCGCGTTGGCGAGATCCAGCAAATTGCGATAGATCTCACGCGCCTCATCCGCCAGGGCTGCTCGCGTCTCGGGCGTTTGCGACGCACCGCCGGCCTGGATAGCCAGTTCCCGGACCCTGTTGAGCAAATCGCCGGCTTCCGACAACGCGCCTTCGGCCAGGCTGAGGCGGCGACTTGCTGTGTCGGCGTTGCCGGCATAGCTCTCGAGTCGTTCCAGCCCCTGCTGCAGCAGGATCATCTGCGATGCGCCGGCCGGGTCGTCCGCCGCGGTGGCAACCTTGCGCCCCGTGCTGACCTGCCGCTGGATATCGACCAGGTCCGCCTGCCGCTGAGTAAAGGAATTCAACCACTGCAGCTGAAAGGTTTTCGTCGATACACGCATGATCTAGCGATCCACCACGCTCAGCAGTGAATTGAACAATTGATTGGCCACCGTGATGATTTTCGTCGCCGCGAGGTAGGCTTCCTGGTAACGCAACAGGTTCACCGCTTCCTCTTCGAGATTCACGCCGGCGACCGCTTCCAGATCGAGTTCGGCCTGTTCGCGTAGCGTCGTCTGCACGGTCAGGTCGGACTGCGCGCGCGCTGCAGCCGAGCCGACATTCGACACGAGATTCGCACCCAGGCCTGCCAGCGACAGCTGGCCGCCATTGAAAAAGCCCTGACTGGAAATTTCGGACAGCGCGAGCGCGTTGGCGTTGTCTCCACTGCCGGCGCCGGTAGCCCGGATATTGAAGCTGTCATTGGCCTGCGGATTACCGCTGACCTGCACGGTCCAGCCGTTGAAGCTGATATCCGCTCCGGACGTATAGGCCAGCGGGCCCGTCAGATCTGCGCCACCCAGATCGCGAATACGATAGGTGGTCGCGTTGTCAAAGACGACATTGACCGCTTGCAGGAGGTTCGGGTTCGTGACGTCGTCGATGTTTGCGGTCGACACGCCCGCGTCGCCCAGGTTCTGCAACGACGTCGCCGTTGTCACCGGATTCGCGGCCGCGATCTGGTTCGGACTCGTGACGGCGACCCGTACCGCCGTGGTGGCACCGCTGACGGCGCTGACCAGGAATCTGTCACCGCTGGCCGCGCCAGCGCCTACGACTATTTCCAGACCGTCCGCGACAAACGGATCACCCGCGGTACCAGTGCCGCTCAGGGCAAGCGGTGCGCCGCTGCCGGCATCCATCATCTCCCAGCCGCTGCCGGTGTAGCGCAGGATATATTCCTTCGCCTGCGTTGCCGCCGCATCCGCAATGGTCACGTTGACCGTCGCAGTTCCGGAATTGGTGCCGCTCGCGGTGGCAGTCGCCTGGATGCCGGCGAAGAAATCCCCACCGAGACTGCCATCGAAGTCCATGCCCTGCCGGTGCTGCAGGTTGAAGACTTCCGTCAAGCCGAGCGCCAGCTGGCCGAGTTCTCGCCGGGCAGGGTCGAGGCTCTCGTGGCGGAATGCCAGCAGGCCGGCGACTTCGCCGCCTGACACCAGATTCGAAATCGCTTGACCGCGGTAGGCGAGCTCCAGCCGTGTGCCGTCGAATTCATTGGCCACCACACCCAGATCGAAACTGTTGACATCCAGTACCAGTGGCTGGCCATTGCCAACTAGCACGTTCACGGCGCCGGTTGGTTGGCGCAGCACATTGAAATCGATTAGCTCTGACAGCTGGTTCAGCAGGTTCTCCTGCTCGTCGAGCAGATCATTCGGCACGTTGCCGGTGTTCGACAGAATCTTGCCGTTCACCTGTGCGAGGCTCGACGCGATGTTGTTGATCTGGTTGACCGACTCACGCAGCCGCGCATTCACCTCGTTGCCGAGCCTCGTGAGCTGCGTGTCCATTTGCGCGAAGCCCTGCCCCAGCGAGTCGCCCTGTGCCAGTAGCTGCTGGCGATTCACCGCGGACGTCGGGTCGCGGTTCAGGGCCTCGGCCTGGTTGAAGAACGCCTGCAGGCTCTGGCCAATGCCCTGTTCCGGATTGCCGAGCAGCTTGTCCAGTCGCGCGCTCAGGTCACTAAAAAACTGCGCGCGGGACTGCGACATCGTCGCGCCCTTCAGCTCATCGGCGATGAACTGATCGTAGACGCGCCGGACGTCCGTGATCTGCACGCCGTTGCCGATCGTGACGCCGCCGATGGTTGATCCCGGGCGTTCCGAGAATTCGACGCGCTGGCGCACATAGCCATCCGTCGCCGCATTGGCAACGTTGTTAGCAGTGGTCTGCAAGGCGCGTTGCGCAGCGAGTAGTCCGGATAAACCGTTGTTGATAAATACAGACATGGTTTCGTTTTAGTAGATCGTCACGGCGCGCCTGCTCACAAACATGTCCAGGCGGCCGTTGCTTCTACTCACAATGTCGGCATCAGGCCTCCAAGCTTTAGTCCATCCAGAACACGGGAGAAACGGCTGCTTTGCATAATTCCCGTAATCTTGTCCGCGTAACTGGGGTCGGTGGCGTATCCTGCACGTTGCAGCGAGACCGCAAAATCAATTGCGTTGCGGCCGACTTTCAAAGCATCTCCGTAGCGCGGATTGCTACGCAGGAAATTGACGTAATCGTCAAAACCTTCCTGCAGATTCTGGTAAGCACGAAACAGCGCATTCGTGCGTTTCGGAACGCCGCTTTCGTACTCCAGCGTCGGCACTTTGACCTGTTCGCCGTCCCAGCGGCGATCGGCCTTAATGCCGAACAGGTTGTTTCCGCTCACGCCATTCGCGTCGCGGATCTGGTGCTGCCCCCAGCCGGTTTCCAATGCTGCCTGAGCCGCTACGACGCGCGGGTCGATGCCCAGGTCGTTCGCGGCGCGCTCCGCCAGTGGCCAGATCTTCTCGAGGAACTGTTCCGGGCTGTTCGGGCGGAAATCATCCCGGCCCACGCCGTCGGTCGGGGCGTTTACAGCGCTCATGGCCGTCGGCTCCGATCGCGTTGCGATGCGGTTATGCAGCTTGGCCTGGTCGATGGTCGCCGGGTCGGGGCTGTCGTCGCCGGCACCCAGCTGGCGCATCATCAGGTCGGCAATGCCGATGCCCTTTTCGCGGCTCAGTTCCAGGGCAATCTGGCGGTCGAACATTTCCTCGTAGGTCGTGTCGCGCTCTTCTGCCAACACGGCACTGGCGTCGCGCATGCTCTTCAACATCATTTGCACGAACAGCGCCTCGAACTGACGGGCGGCTTCGCGAGTCGCTTCGGGTGTGTGTTCCTTGGCGCCAGCCTCGAGCTGTCTGAGGCCCTGGAAATCTGTATAGACCGCTGTGTCCGTGATCACGAGTACTTCGCCTGTCAGATCACCAGCAATTCGGCTCGCAGCGCGCCGGCTTCGCGTAGCGCCTCGAGTATTGCCACCAGGTCGCCCGGCGCAGCGCCGACTTCGTTGACCGCCCGCACGATCTCGTCCAGGTCGACACCCGGTTCGAACAGGAACATGCGGCTGCCTTCCTGGGTAACGTCGATGGCGCTATCCGGAGTTACGACGGTTTGTCCCTGCCGGGCGAAAGGTGCCGGCTGGCTGACGTCGAAATCTTCGGAAATACTGACGACCAGTGAGCCGTGCGACACGGCCGCTGGCAGCACGCGTACATTGGAACTGATTACGACCGTACCCGTGCGCGAATTTACGATGACACGGGCCGGTGCCTCGCCCGGCGTGAATTCGAGGTTCTCGATGACCGACAGGAACGAGACGCGGTCCGCTGTTGCCTGCGGTGCGCTGACGCGCACCGAGGTCGAGTCGATCGGCAGTGCGGTGCCGGCACCAAGATATTCATTGATGGTCTCGGCCAAACGTGTCGCCGTCGTAAAGTCCGGCCGGTTCAGATTCAGCGTGAGCATGTCGCTGGCCGCGAAGCTGTTCGGCACTTCGCGTTCGACCGTCGCGCCGTTCGGTACCCGACCGACAGTCGGCACATTGACCGACACACTGGAACCATCGGCAGCCGATACACCGAGGCCACCGACCACCAGGTTGCCCTGGGCGATCGCATACGTATTGCCGTCCAGGCCCTTCAACGGCGTGGCGAGCAGGGTGCCGCCGCGCAGGCTTTTCGCATTCGCGATGGATGAGACCGTCACATCGATGGTCTGACCGGGTTTCGCAAACGGCGGCAGATCCGCGTGCACGGCCACCGCGGCAATGTTCTTGAGCTGCAGGTTGGTGCCCGGCGGCAGGGTGATGCCCAGACGCTCCAACATGTTGATCAGGGTCTGTGTGGTAAATGGTGCCTGGGTGGTGCGGTCGCCGGTATCGTCGAGACCCACGACCAGGCCATAGCCGACCAGTTGATTCTGGCGGACACCGGCAACACTGGTCAGGTCCTTGATGCGTTCGGCCTGGCTGTCACCAGCCGCTGCCATCAATACCAGTGCCACCATCAATAACAACCAGCTTAGCTGCTGGCGACTGTTCGATGTCGATGGATGTTTCATTAACTTCCCCGGGGCTGCGATCACAGCGGCCAGAATTTCATGAAGGCCCGCGCGAAGATGCCGGGCTTGTTCGCATCGGCGATGGCGCCATTGCCGCTGTAGGTAATGCGGGCATCGGCAACCTTGAAGGACGGCACTTCGTTATCCGTACCGATATCGGTCGGTCGCACGATTCCGGCTATTTGCACGAATTCCTCGCCGTTATTCAGTGTCAGCCACTTCTCACCGCGCACGTAGAGGTTGCCGTTCGGCAACACGTCGGCAACCGTCACGGTGATGCGGCCATCGAGCCGGTTGCTCTGACTACTGGAGCCGTCACCACTGAAAGACTGCTCCGTCTCCCAGACGTTGTTCAGGATCTCGTCACCTTTGAAGGTTGGGGTCGTGCCGCCGAGCACCGGGTTCCCGGAATCGAAGTCGCTGGTCTTGCTGGCATCCGTGCTGGCGCTCTTGGATGCCTGCGTGCGTTCGTTCAGCACGATGGTGATGGTGTCTCCTACACGGCGTGCTTTCACGTCATTGAACAGTGTGATCGAGGTCTGCGACTGATACACCGCGCCATCGGCGGGTGTGACCGGGTAGGGCTGATTCGGCGGTGCCGGCGGGTACTCTCCCGGCTGCACACCGACAATGGTCGTGCAGCCCTGCATCCAGGTGGCCCCGATCAGCACACTGCTCAGCAGTAGTTTCGAATAACGAGTCATGAGCGCCATCCGTAATTATCTAGTCAATCATCACAGGTTGTTGTTCAGGTACTGCAGCATCTGATCGCCAACCGCAATGGCTTTCGAATTCATTTCGTAGGCACGCTGCGTTCCGATCATCGCTACCAATTCCTCGACCACATTCACGTTCGAACCTTCGAGCGAGCCCTGCACCAGTTTGCCAAGCCCGTCCAGGCCCGGGGTGCCGATCTGTGGTGTGCCGCTCGCCGCGGTCTCCACGAACAGGTTCTGGCCGCGTGGCTGCAGGCCGGCCGGGTTGATGAAGTCCGCAATCTGGATCGTGCCTAGCTGCACCGGATTCGTCTGTCCGGGCAGCTTGGCCTCGACGATGCCGTCACCGGAGATACTGACGCTCTCGACGCCATCCGGGATCGTGATAGAGGGCTGGAGCTCGAAGCCGTTGGATGTCACGACCCGGCCTTCGGAATCGATTTGAAATGCGCCGTCGCGCGTATACGACAGGTCACCATCCGGCATCAGGATCTGGAAGAAACCCCGGCCCTCGACCAGGATGTCCAGCGGGTTACCGGTGTCGACACTGCCGCCCTGTTGGAAATTCTTTTCTGTAGCGACGATACGCACACCGGTGCCGACGCTGGTGCCGGTCGGATTCTCGGTATCCTGCGACGTGGCTGCGCCCGCTTGCTGCACATTCTGATAGAGCAAGTCTTCGAAAACCGCACGACCCCGTTTGAAGCCATTCGTGTTCACGTTGGCGAGGTTGTTCGAGATCACCGACATGCGGGTCTGCTGGGCGTCGAGCCCGGTTTTCGCAATCCAGAGTGCATCCATTGTTCTGTTCCTCGATCAGTAAATCTGTCTATCCGTTCGCTAGCCGCCAAGACGCATCAGGCGTGCGGCCACCTGGTCGTTTTCCTCGGCGGTGTGCATCGCGCGCACCTGCATTTCGTAAGCACGCGACAGTTCAATCATCTTCACCAGCGCGCCAGTGGAATTGACGTTGGATCCCTCGAGCTGTCCGCTCCTGATGCGCACAGTGGAATCAACGGTGGCCGGTTCCCCATCGGTCCGACGGAACTGGCCGGGTGCGAATTGGGTCAGCTCCTCGACGGGAGGACTGACCAGCTTGAGTCGATTGACTTCAGCAATGGTCTCCGCCTTCTGGCCTTTTGGTATCACCGAGATACGGCCATCTTCGGCGATTTCGATCTTCTGGTACTCCGGCAGGGAGATCGGCCCGCCGTTACCAAGCACCAGCTGACCCCCGGCGGTTTCCAGCATGCCTTGCGGCGTGACCCGGAGGCTGCCCGCGCGCGTGTAGGCTTCCTCACCGTCAGCGCCCTGGACTGCGATCCAGCCATCACCACTTATCGCAATATCCAGTGCGCGGCCGGTATCGATCATCATGCCGTGGGTCGCGTCGAAATTGCCGCGCTGACCCAGCGCGTTGATTCGCGAATCCAGGCCCTCACCCGGGATCGGGGCGCTCTGCAGCGAATGCTGCAGGGCCCGGAACCCGTTGGTATTGGCATTGGCGAGATTGTGACTGACGATCGACTGCGCGCGCATGCTCTCGCGTGCGCCGGTCATTGCCACATAGATCAAACGGTCCATCTTGCTAGCGTCCGTTTACCGTTACCGAATGTTGATGATCGTCTGCGTCACCGTATCCATGGTCGCGATGACCTGGGCATTCGCCTGGAACAGGCGCTGCGCAGTAATCATGTTGACCAGTTGTTCGGTGAGGTCGACGTTCGATGCTTCCAGCGCGCCAGCCTGAATCAAACCGAAGTTCGACTCGGTCGCTTCACCGCGCTGCGCAACGCCGGAAATGAAAGTTTCCTGGAACGAAGTGTCGCTGACCTTGGCAAGTCCCTCCGGGTTGGAGAAGTTTGCCAGTGCAATCTTGCCCAGGGCTTCGGACTGGCCGTTCGAGAAGCGTGCAAATACGACCCCGGTCTGGTCGATTTCGATGTTCCGCAGGCGGCCGGCGGCGCGACCATCCGGATTGATGCTGTTCACGACGAAATTCGAGCCATACTGGGTCGTGTTCGACAGATCCAGGTCGATGGTGACCGGGTTTGCACCGTTGCCCGGATCCCAGGCCGGATAGCTGACGATGCCGTTCGCGGGTGCAGCGATACTGCCGTCCGGCGCAAACGAGAACGCCTGTGCGGCGCCGGTCACGGCGCCGTCCAGAGTCTGGTAGACCTCCCAGGCGCCACCGGTCTCCAGGAAGTAATAGGTCGCCGTGTGTCCAACGCCGAGCGAGTCATAGACCACGGTCGACGTGCTGTGATTGAAAGTCTGCGGGTCGTTTGGATCAAACGGCACGACGGTCGGCGCCGTCGCATCGGCCGGCAGATTGATATTCATGTCGACATTCGCGGACGCCTGCGGCGGACTGGTATCGGTCAGGATCTGTAGATCGCCCAGCGTGCCGGTGTTGAAGCCACCGCCACCGTCCGGCGGATAAACCTGCAGCGTCTGACCTTCGGCGTTTTCCACAACACCGCCAGCATTCAGACCGAATGCGCCAACGCGCGAGTACAGCAGGCCGCCGCCGTCATCCACGATAAAGAAACCATTACCGCTGACCGCGAGGTCGAGCTGGCGTTCCGTAATTTCGACATTGCCCTGGCCGAACTGCTGGCGCACATCGGTCAGGCGCACGCCGGCGCCGATACCGGTGGCATCGCCGGAAAACACGTCCGCGAATTCGGCACGCGACGACTTGAAGCCGGTCGTGTTCGCGTTCGCGATGTTGTTGGATGTGACCTGGAGGTCGGTGGAAGCGGCATTCAGGCCGCTGAGAGCAACTTGGAATGACATGTTTCTACTCCTGCGCTGGACTCGTGTGTCTCAATAAATCGATTACAAAATAGCCTTGACCTGGGACAGGCCGATTTGTTGGCCGCCCTCGGTCGTGATCTGGGCCGTGCGGCCACCATTGGTCAACGTGATGCTCTGCACCCGGGTCGCGATCATGGTGTCGACGGGTTCATCGACGCCGCCGTTGCGAATCGCTGCAGCGATCCGGTACGTGCCGGGTTCGGCGCGCTCCCCATCGGTCAGGAAGCCGTCCCATTCAAAAGTGGTGAGTCCGGCGTTACGGACGCCGAGCGGCAACTCGCGCACGATCTGACCGTTACCGTCGAAGATTTGCACGACGCCCGCGCTTGTCCCGTATGGCAGATAGACACCGCCCTTCAGCGGCGTATCGGTGCCAAGCGTGCCGAGGTTGCCGTCGGCGAGCACCGACCGGTCAACCATGGTCGACGCCTGCAGCGCCTGGTTTGCCGACAGCGAATCGGCCAGCTGTTCCATCGACTGGTTCATCTCGGCAATGCCCGCCACCTGGCTGAACTGGGCCATCTGCGCGATGAACTCCCCGTTCTCCATCGGCTGGAAGGGATCCTGGTTACGAAACTGCTCGATCATCAGCATCAGGAAATCGTCCTGGCCGAGTTCGGACCGCTCTTCCTGGGTTGGCTTCGGTACCGCCAGAGCGCTCAGGTCCAGGTCCGTCGTGGGCATGGTGATCATTGAATCGGTGCTCCCTCAGTTGCTACTGACCGAGTGTCAGTGTGCGCAATAACAATTCCTTGGATGTGTTCAGAACTTCCACGCTGTTCTGGTAAGAGCGGGAAGCGGAAATCATGTTCACGAGTTCGTCCACCGCATTGACGTTGGACATGTAGACGTAGCCCTGTTCATCCGCCGCGGGATGTCCCGGCTGGTGGACGCGCAGCGGCGCGGCCTGGCTTTCGATCACGTCCGCAACCCGCACACCCGCGCTGCTGTTGTCCATCGCCTGCTGGTTCAGCACGGTCTGGAATACCGGCTGGCGCGCCCGATAGGCCTCGTCGGCGCTGCCGGCGGCGGTATTGGCGTTGGCCAGGTTGCTGGCGGTGGTGTTCAAGCGGACCGACTGGGCGCTCATGGCCGAACCGGCAATATCAAAAACTCTGAACAAACTCATAATTAGCGCCCCCCGGTTATAGCGAGTCGCAGACCACGAATACGCGAGTTGAGAAAGGTCAACGTGCTCTGGTAACGAACCGCGGTTTCGGCAACTGCCGCACTTTCTTTCTGACTGTCTACCGTGTTGCCGTCCATCGACGGCTGATCGGGCACGCGATACAGCGGCTGCGCGTGATTCGGATTGTCGCCGCCCTCGGAGATGTGACCGGCGCGCGTGGTCTGCAACGCAACCTGATCCTTGCCGGCATTCTGCATTGCCGCCGCGAAATCAATGTCGCGCGCCTTATAGTGAGGCGTGTCGGCGTTGGCGAGATTGTCTGCCAGCAATTTCAGGCGCTGACTTGCGACGCTCAACGCGCGGGCATGCACGGCAAAATGACTGTCGATGTCCAACGGCATCTGTGTGTCCGATTCAATAGCTGGGAAAATCTCTGCAAGTGCCATGCCAATTCGCGGTGACCGTACGAACCCGCGAATTTGTTTTTTCGGTTGGCAAACTCTTGCCGCTCATCCGGACCGGAAGCGGAAAAACCTTGCCGGCATATTCGTTTTGGCCGCGTGTGTCAGTCGCAAGGATTTTGCTGGCACGCCTCTTGCATCACTACGCACATGAAAAGTATCGAAGCGTTGCATTTCTGGTTTGTGGCCGGCATGGCAGCGGTCCTGTTATTGGGTCAGGTCGCGCAGGCGGAGCGAGCCTGGCAGGACCACGATGCGATCCGCGCCGCCGCCGCGAAAACGGTCCGTGCCCAGTGGGGTGTGCACGGCGGACGCGTCGACGCGGTCGCAGACGAGCTGGATCAACGCGTCCGGCTTGCGGCCTGCGATGAACCCCTGCAGGTGAAAGTGCCGTTCACGAACAAGAACCGGCGAGCATCCCGCGTGAC
>JASJBD010000126.1 GCA_030066665.1 Gammaproteobacteria bacterium | reverse complement strand
GCCGTCCGGATCGCCGCGCGCGCACAAATCGCCCACGACGTGGTGGGTCAACCACGCATCGGCGCCAAGTTTGACCGGAATGGTGTGCTCGCGGCACGTCACGCCGGGCATATCCGCCGCGGTAGCGAGCGCTACGCCAGTCTTGCCCTGCAACGGCGCCGAGATCGGGCCGGTTCGCAACGCGATGAGCAAAACGAGCGCGAGCACGAGACCCAGCAGCCCGACAATATATCGGAATAACTTGGACAGTCGTCGCGTCACAACTCAGCGATCAGATACCGACCTGTTTGCCGAAAATGAATACTTCATCAAAAGTCCGACCTTTTTTCTCTTCCTTGGCCACGAGCTTTTCCAGCTTTCTGAACATCCGTTTCGGCGTTCTGTCGATGAGCATGTTCATCATCCACTTCGGAAAGCTGCCGCCGGGGTCCGAGTGCGTGATCAGCTCCACCTGCAGGTTGCCATCCTCCAACAACGCTATTTTCCATTTGGTATAGGTGGCCGGTATCCGGATGTGGCTGCGCCTTTCCTCCACGTACCCGGAAATACCGGTCGACTCCATATATATGGTGTCGGTGTCGTGGTCATACTCCGTCACCGTCTTCACTACGGCGTCCCGGTTCTTGATCGGCCAGGGGAAACGTGTCGCCATATGCATAATGGAGACGCCGTCCGGATCCGTTTCCTGCAGCAGCTGGGCCGTGGCAATGACCGGCACCCATTTCGGCACCAGCTCGTCATCGGACAACACGGTCATCAGCGTCCGGATGGGCAAATCTAGCATCGTCTCTGCTTTGATCGCCTTGATCTTCTGCCCTTCGATGTTCTTGGTGTAGACGAGTACGTCTGCATCCTTCCTGGAGACCAGCTTCCAGTCGTCATCGCTGACATAGGTTAGGCCCGGAGCCGCAAAACACAGCACCAGGACCAGCGAAATCCGCAGAGGCGCCATCATTCCCAAGTTACCGGCGCAATCCAAACTTCAGGATGTAGTCCTTCTCAGTAAACGGCACTTCCTCGATCAGCTCGAAGCCCGCGTTTCTAAATTCATCGGTGAACGTACCTTTGCCGGCCCGCACCATATTCAAGACAAATTCGGGTGACACCCCTTCAACGCGTTCGAACTCGACCAGCACGACCGTGCCGCCGGGACGCAGCGCGCTGCGGATCGAATCCAGCATTTTGTACGGATACTCGAAGTGATGATACGCGTGCGCGAGGAACACGACGTCCACGCTATCGGGCTCGAGCGCCGTGGAATCGACGGGATTCACAATCGGCCTGACGTTTGTCAGGCCCTGCTCTGCAGCGCGCTGCTCGATGAGTTCGATGAAGTTATCGGCGATATCGAGCGCATACACGACGCCGTCCGGACCCACGCGCTCTGCAAACAGCATCGTGTAGTAGCCGGTACCGGCGCCGATATCGGCAACATCCATGCCGGGCCGCAGATCGAGCACCGCGGTGATCTCGTCCCGGCGCGTGTAGAGGTCCCGGCCGTCCCTTTCGAAACGCGCCACCCATGCTTCCGCATCGGCGTCCATGAAGCGATCATTGATGCCGGGTTTGACGCTCTCGTCCTGCGCGGAGACCGAGGTGACGAAACCCGCGACTATGAGCGTCAGCAGCTGAATTATCGTTCGCTCTATTTGCATGCTTCTCTCCCGCCCGGTATTACGTGGTTATTCTGCGGCCTTGGCGTGCAGGCGGTCGAGCCGCAACCGATCGCGATCGTCGCTCAGGCTGGCAGTCGTCCATACCACGGCCGCCAGCGCCCCGAAGCCGGTGCCGCCGGCGATGCCCAGCCAGATCAGGATCTGATACAGCACCGCCGTCATGGGGTCGGCTCCGGCGAGAATTTGCCCCGTCATCATGCCGGGCAGGCTCACCAGGCCGGCAATTGCCATGCCATTGATCGTTGGAATCAGGCCGGCATTCATCGCTTCGCGACGCAGTTGCATGACAGCCTGGTCGAAACTGTGTCCCAGCAGGAGCCGCGCCTCAATCACAGGTTTCTGCTTGCGCATGGAGGTCGTCAAGCGTTCCATGCCGATCGCAACGCCATTCATGGTGTTACCCAGCAACATACCCAGCAGCGGAATGGCGTACTGCGGTGACCACGGTGGATCCGGTTGCACCACGACCACGAGCATCAGGATGGCCACCACGCCGGACGACAGGGCCATCGCGCCGCTGCCAATCGCGTAGCCCCGGCGGCCGAGTCGCTGGCTTTGCCGCGCATAAATTTCGTATCCGGCAATCGCGACCATGGCGATGCCCCACGCCATCACCAGCCATAAGGTGGCAATGCCAAAGACCCAGGTCAGGACCAGGCCGACGAGCAGCAACTGCACGACCATACGAGTGGCGGCAATTAGTAGCTGCCAGCCGATGCCCAGTCGCAGCAGCCACGAACAACCCGCGAGTATGACGACCAGTACCGCGGTCAGTGACAAATCGACGGGCGTAATCGCAATGGTCTGATTCACGCGCCGACCTCGACGAGCCCATCGGCGTCAATCTCGTAATGACGATCACCCACGCGTTGCCATTGCGCGGGATCATGGCTGACCCACAGTGCGGCTCGTTCGTCCTCTGAAACATAACCCTTGACTAGCTGCTCTACCGATGTCGCGTGCCCAGCGTCCAGGTTTGCAGTGGGCTCGTCCAGTAACAGGACCCGCGGCCCGATCGCGAGGAGGCGGGCGAGGCCGAGTCTTTGCCGTTCGCCACTGGACAGGCGGTCCACCGTCCAACTCAGGACGTCATCATCGAAGCCGAGTGCGGTGACAAAGGCGGCATCGTGGTCCGGAAAGTGATCGCCGACCCGGTCGCCCCACCACGCGCATTCGCTGGGCAGGAACCCGACCCGGCTGCGCCAGGTCGGACCGTCGACGTCGAGGCTGTCGGCGCCGCGCAGTGTCAGGCTGCCGGCATGCGGATCGAGGTCTGCGAGGCAACGCAACAATAGCGTCTTGCCGCTGCCGGACGGGCCGCTCATCACGGTCGTCGTGCGCGCCGGTAATGTCACGTCCCACGGCCCGATGACTGCAGTACGTATATCGCGGGCCTCGAACAGCGATGGGCTCATGCAGAACTTATGCACCAAATGCCAACCCCAGGCAACATCGGTTGAAAAGGCATTACTATGACTGCTGCAACCCCGGATTCACATTCTTGAATTGAATAGACAAGTCCCAAGTAACTCCCCCGCAATTACACTGCAGGGTCTGTCCAAGCGCTTCAAGGATGTCACTGCGCTCGAAAATGTCGATCTGGAGATTGCACGCGGCAAGATACTCGGCTTCCTGGGTCCGAATGGCGCCGGCAAGACCACTACTATCAGGATACTCACGGGCTTTCTGAAACCCGACACGGGTGTCGTCCAACTGCTCGGGCACGACATGCGGGATCCGGCGGCCGCACTGGCGGCGCGCCGACAGCTGGGATTTGTGCCGGAAATAGCCGGGCTCGACACGAGCGCTACCGGACAATGGCTGCTGGATCACCTGGCGCGATTGCAGGGACAAGCACCCGTGGATCGCGACCTGCTGGCTGACGCGTTGGCCCTGAAGGACCGGGACCTGCGTCGACCCATCGGCCGCCTGTCCCGCGGGACGCGGCAGAAGATCAACCTGATCCAGGGTCTGCAGCATCGCCCCGCAGTGCTGGTGCTCGACGAGCCAGGCGAGGGACTCGACCCGCTCGCCAAGCGGGCGCTGTTCGACGTGCTCGGGCAGGCCCGCGAGCGCGGCGCCACCGTTTTCTTTTCGTCGCATGTGCTGGGCGAGGTCGAAAGTCTGTGCGACGACGTGGCGCTGATACGCGACGGCCGGCTGGGGCGGGTCGACGAGCTCGACCACCTCCAACGCACGATGCAGCGCCGGGTCACCCTGGAACTTGCAGCCGACACCGACGCCGAGGCGCAGCTTCGGGCGCTCCCAACAGTTTCCCAACTTCGCCTGCATGAACATCGCTGGCAGTTTCACATCGCCGAACTGGACCCGTTGCTCAAGTTGCTTGCCGAACTGCCCGTGCATGACGTCGTCATCGAGCCGCCATCGCTCGAAGATCTCTTCATGCAGTATTACGATGAGGCAGCGACAACCAGTGAATAATCTTCACGCCGCGTGGCAGATTGCGTGGTCGACGTTGCGGCGACGACGGGGATCTTTGCTGACCTTTGCCGGTGTCGCGGCGATGTTCCACTTCATCACCGCCGTCGGGTTGCAAATGGTGGGCGGCCTGGATGGCGTGCAGAGCATGCTGGAAAGCTACTCGCCCAATATTCGTCAACTGCTCAAGATCTCGCCGGCCCTGCAGGCCGACTACAGCTTGCGGGACCACTTGGCATTCACGTGGCTGCACCCGTTTTTCATCGGCCTGTGTGCTGCGTTCGTGGTTGGTCGTTCCTCCGATGCGCTCGCCGGCGACATCGAATCCGGCGCCGTCTACCTGGTCCTCAGCCGTCCCGTGCCGAGGTGGGCGCTCGTGCTGGGTCGGATCGGCGAAGTGGGGCTGGGCCTGGCCGTCATTTTGTTGATGAGCTGGCTCGCCTTGAGCATCGGTGTCCAGATCGCCGACCTGGGACCCCTGCCCGTGGCCCCTTATGCGGTACTCGTGGTGACGGCCTGGTGTCTGTTCATGGCATTGAGCGCCGTCGCGCTGATTGTCTCGAGTGTCGCCAGTCGCGCCGGGGTGGCCGCCGCGCTCGGTACCATCTGGACACTCGCAACCTACGTGCTGGACGTCCTGCCGGCCGCGGTCAATTCACCACTTGCCTGGCTCAACCCGTGGCATCACTACTTTCCGCCCGGTATCGTCGCGGCCGAGTCGATCGGGTGGTTTGGCCTGATGATTCTGGTCGCCTGGGCGACTGCCGCCACGATCGTCGCTATGGCGTTGTTCGGGCGGCGCGACCTCGTCTAGAAATTCTATGTATGTGACTCGACCATCACGAAGGCCCCGTTTCCGCCGGGTTGCCCGGATTTGGATCGCACTAACGGCCTGCTTCTATGCCACCGCATGTGCGGTGACACCCGAGCCAGCGGCAGCCACTACAAACTGCGATTCACCGCGGACACTCCATGTGCTGTCTCACGGTTGGCACACCAGCCTGATGATCAACCGGGAAGACCTGGTCGAGGTACAGGCGCCGCTAGCAGCGGACTTCAGTGACGACGAATTTCTTGAAATCGGCTGGGGTGATCAACGCTTCTACCAGGCAACTGATCCAACCGTCGGCATGGCACTGCGAGCGGTCCTCTGGCCGACAGAAACGGTCTTGCACGTGGTGGGCATGTCTGCTGCACCCGAGGACTATTTTGGAGGCGCGGATGTCTTTGTGGTGTCCGTGCCAGAGGCGGGTTATCAGGAGCTGCTGACATTCGTTGCGGCGAGCTTCGCACGCTCGGCTGACGACGAATTGATCAAGACCGGGCCCGCGTTATATGGCGGCGGTTGGTTCTACCGGGCGGAGGGCAAGTTTCATGCGGCCAATACCTGTAATACCTGGGTCGCCAAAGCGCTTGCGGCGGCCGGCTACCCATACGCCGGTACGAGTACAATCAGAGCATCTGGAGTTGAGTCGCAGCTGCGCCGCGGGATTGAAGCGGACAGCTGTTACATGATCCGCGAGGCCGACTGACGCACCTCTACGTCACCACTCGTTCGATGCGGCACATGAGTCCCTTCAGATTCGTGGCGCCCATACCCGGGTCCAGCGGCGGACCGTCGTCCGTCACCACATTAATATTGGATTCGTCCCAGCCGAAGTCTGGCGTGTGGCGTTCGGGAAACCACCAGCCGAATTCTGCGCTCACGACGCGCGGATCCACGACATCGGTTACTTCAGCGCGCAGCTTCACACGACCCCGGGGCGTGCTCACTGCGACCCAGTCGCCATCGTCGATGCCGTATTTGCCAGCCGCGTTTGGATGGATCTGGATCAACGGGTCGGGATGCGTACGCCGCAGGGCGCCCGTCTGGCGATGTTCCGAACCAAAGAAATTGAAGATGCGGTGACCGGTGATCAGGATCAGCGGGTATTGCTCGACAAATTCCTGCTCGCGGGCCGGGCTTTCCGGCGGCTCCACGAAATCCGGTAACGGATCGTAGCCCCACTCCGCGTATTGGGGGATCCAGAAATCGAGCTTCCCGGACCTCGTGTTGAAGCCCTCGCGTTCGTATTTGCGAAACTCCGGCTCGGTACGCAGGTATGGCATGTCTTTGAACTGCTGCCAGGTGAATCCGGTTTCCTCGAGGATGTAGTCCAGGGAATCTTCATAGTCCTCCCAGAACTCCTCCTCGAAACCGAGCTTGCGGCCCAATTCGTTCAGGATGATGTGGTCCGGCAATGCCTCACCCTCGGGCTCGACCACGGCGAGTCGCGGGAACACGTAGCCGTGTACTTTCCAGTAGTCGGCGATGTTGTCATGCTCGAACCAGGTCGCTGCCGGTAACACCACATCGGCCAGCTCGGTCGTTGGCGTCGGGAAAATGTCGGCCGTCACGAAGAAATCGAGCCGTTTCAGGGCGTCGTAAACGCGCCGGGCGTTTTCGCGCGCAGTCAACGTGTTGCTGGCAAACACCACCAGGCTGCGCACCGGGTAGGGCTCACCGGTCTCGATCGCGTCCCAGATCACATGCGGCGTAATGCGGTTGATCAACGCGCCCAGTTTGTAGCGATCGCCGCCCAGCATCTTGGCGCGCTGCTCGTCCGGCAAGCGATCAAACAGCGAAAACTCCGCCCGCGGCATGCCGGGCGGCAGGCCGAAGATCACGTTGCCCCCGGGGGCATCCAGATTGCCGGTCAGGGCGACGAGGTAGATGAGCGCCCGGTCCGCGTCCACGCAATTGATGTTCTGCTCGACCCCAACACCCCATTGCAGGGCCGCCGGTTTCGTGGTCGCGTACAGCCGGGCCGCTTCGATCATCTGCTCCTTGGGTACCCAGGTGATTTCCTCAACGCGCTCCGGCGTGAATTTCTCGAGCCGCTCGCAAAACTCGTCGAAACCGGTGGTGTAACTATCGACGAAATCGTGGTCGTACAGGTCTTCCTTCACGATTACTCGCATCATGCCCATGGCCAAAGCCACATCGGTGGCCGGGCGGATTTGCAGGAAATGATCCGCGCGTTTCGCCAGGCGCGACCGGCGCGGGTCAACGACGATCATTTTGGCGCCGTCGCGCAATGTCTGCGCCAGGTTGATGCCCTTGTTCTCGTCCGGATTCGAGACCAGGTGGTTACTACCCCAGTTCAATACACATTTGGGCCGACTGTCGTAGTCGACCATTGGAATATCCATGCCGAGAACTTTCGAGATTGCGACGCGCGGCAGGTAACACATGTGCCCCGGCGTTAGCACGTTCGGCGTGCCATACAAGTTGGACACACGATAGACGAAGCGATGAAAGTCACGGCCGGTGCCGTGCCCGAACACCACGGACTCCGCGCCGGACTCGGCCTTGATCGCATTGAGGCGTTCAGCTACGTACGTGAGTGCCTCATCCCAGCCGATGCGTTCCCACTTGCCGTCGCCCCGTTCGCCGACGCGGCGCATCGGATACTTCAGCCGATCCGGGTGATACTGCATCTCCACGGCCGCGTGACCCTTCTTGCAGCAGTAACCCTTGCTGATCGGGTGCTCCCGGTCCCCGGACACTTTTACGACCCTGCCGTTTGTGACCTCGACGTACACACCACAGCCACCGTGACCACAGGCGCGGCAGGTTGTTCTGTATTTGCTGGTCGTCTGCGTCATGAATTGCCGTCTTCGCGGCTGTTCGCCATTGATCGACGCCTACTCGCTGCCGGTGTCCGGGAACTGTCGGCGCAGCTCATCCAGTGCTTCAATGGCCCGCGCGTCCGGTTCGTAGTCGACTACCTCGAGACCAGCCAGTTTCGCTGCTGCCCACATCAGGGCTTTTGCCTTCTTGTTGCCGCTCGTTAGTCCGGCAGTGGTCGCGCCGGCGGAGCGGCGCGCGAGCATCACCAGCAACGCGTCTTCGGCGGTGAATTTGCGACTACCCCGCTTCTCAACCGTAATGCCAGCATCACCTTTGTTCGCATGGCCGACGAACAGTCGGTCGCCAGTCCGCGTTCGCAGAATGAAGTTGCCACGCTTGTCCATGACCCAGGCCGCACCGTTTTCAGCGATATCGTCGAGCAGTCGATCGTCCAGCTCCGCGTCGAACTTATGGCGCCAGTACTCCCGTAGCTGGTCCGAGGTCCGATCGTGCGGACGGTTACGCCAGAGCCGCTTTTCCACCATTCCCTTGAACAGATCTTCCAGCCAAATCACCGCCAAGATGGGAGCGACAAAGCCGACGACGCCAAGAACGATGGCCAGGATCCAGCCGCCGATCGACCCGCCGATGAACAGACCAGCGATGGCACCCGCCATTGCTACCAGGACACCGACTGCGTCCGCGAAGCTCTGCTTCTCACCAGGCGCTTGGCCGCCGCCACGGCCGCTGTTGCGAATCCGTCGGCCTGCCTGGATGTCCGGATTCGCATCGGCACCGGGTGAGCGGTTGCCCGGCAGGTCGAAATAGCCGGTATTAAAGTCCTTCATGCTGTCAAGGGGATCTTTGCCTGGCACGTCGGGCCCTCCCGCGAATGGTTGGCGCCTGCCACAAGTCTAGTCCAAATTGCCCCGTCGACAAGTAAGCCGGGACCCCTGCCAGTCAGACAAGATCGTCCTTGCATTCTGCAGACTGATCGAGCCGGCCGTCCTGGCTTCGAGATGGGGCTGGTAGTCGGGGTCACTCATGAACGCCTGGGCCGCTTCTTTTTGAGCGATCTGGTGCCGGACACCAGTTCATTAGTTCTCTCCCCGACAAATTTCTTGTTGCATCGGTAGTTCGTTATCGCAAACCTCGTGATCGCGAGCTCGCTTGAGCGCATGCGCATACCACTCGAATTCGTCCAGGAACTTGCCAACTCGGCGGTCATAGGCAGTGTCGATCGCGTTGCCCTGCTCGTCGAACGCGCTGCCAATTGCGGAGATGGGAAACACACTTGGAATACTCGGCGTGCCGAGCTCCGCGAGGATTGCTCGCAATGTGATCAAAGCGCGGACGCCGCCGAAAGGCCCGGCTGAATAGGTGACGATTCCGCTCGGCTTATAGTGATACTCGCTCTGGTAGTGGTCCAGCAGATTTTTTAGTGCCGGCGGTTCACTGTGATTGTATTCAGCACTGACGATCACGAACGCATCGGCATTCTTGAGGACACTGCCGACGAACTCCATCGCCTCCGGCGCGGTGCCCGGCTCGTACTCCTTGTACATCCGATCGAGGAAAGGTAATGCATGCTTTTTAGGGTCGATCAGCGTAACTTCGTGACCGCGCTCCTCGAGTTTCCTGATCATGAAGCACGCGGCACGAATGCCCTGCCGACTTTCGCGAACACTTCCATAGATGACTGCAAGATTAAGGCGCATGACAGTAGACTCCCTTATTCAAGTGCAGCTGTCTTCGAGCTGCTTACCCAGATCGGTCGTGGCGGTATCCAGGGCGCGCTGAAAAGCCGCGACGATTTCCGATAGCGTGTCGCGACCCGCGGGCACCGAAGCATTCCCCTTGACCGAATGACTGGCAGTGCCACAATGCATTTGTCCGGCGAGCTCAACATTTGCGGTCGTCGCTGCGCCACTGTCGGAGACCACCGCGAAGAATTGACGCAGTTCCAGCTCCAGCACCCAGTCGTCACGCCGGACCGCCGAGTGGCTCGTGACACTGTTGAAATAGCCGCTGCTTTCCAGGGACAGGCGCACCAGCGCGGTCACCACTTCCGGCAGATGGTCGGGCCACCGGGCTCCGGCGTAGTAGTTCAGGCGCGCGCCTGGCCCCCGAACCAGGATCCGATCCGTGTCGAGTCCTGGCAGAGTCCGCACCGCGACCACCAGGTCTGGCCGATGTGGACTCGACGCTGTGCCAAGCTCGAGAGGCGCCGCCTCGAGCCAGTAGATGTTATCGGCAGGCTGATCGGAACTCAGCAGGCCGCCGCATCCGCTCACGGTCGTCGCGCACAGTGCCCACAATACGATGGAGCCAAGGTGCGGTTTCATTCCGCAATAACCACAGGTTCTAGTTTAGGACGATAGACCAGTCGCGACGGGTTATCGCGCAGCTGCGTACTGAGCTTTTGCAGCTCGCGCAAAGTCCCGCGAGCGTCGGCCACCAGCGCTGCCGTTTCACCAATGCCGCCGGCCAGAAAACTGTCAACGGCTGCCTCGTTATCGGTCATCCAGCGCTCCAGCCGACCGGTGGTGCTAACCAGGTTATCGGCTGTCTGGCGCAGGTTTTGCGTGGTGGCGAGCAGTTCGGGTCGATTCTCATTCGCGATATCGCGCACTCGTTCAAGTGTATCTTTCAGGGTCGCCACCGCTGTGTTCATCCGGGCGGGCAAGGCCGCCAGCTCACCCCGTTGCTCCGCAATAGCGCCGGTGAGCTGCTCAAGGTTCTCCAGAATTCGCGTCACTGATCTGCGATTCTTCTCATCCAGTACCGCACCCGCATCTTCCAGCAGCGTGTCGAGTCGGTCCACCACTTCCGGACCCGAATTCAACAGCGCAGCAATGCCCATATCCCGTGCTGGCAGCACAGGGTGAGAACGACCGTTGGTGGCTTTCAATGGCTCATGCTCCCCCGGCTCGGAACCAAGATTGAT
>JASJBD010000125.1 GCA_030066665.1 Gammaproteobacteria bacterium | reverse complement strand
CAGGCGATGACCAGCACCGACACGGCCGCGATCAGCGCTTGATCGAAGTTGCCGGTCGAGAAAAACCACACGCCGCAGGTGATGGTCGCAATGATTACGACGGTCGGGACGAAAATCTCGCTGATCCGATCCACGAGGCGCTGCACCGGCGCCTTGCCGGCCTGTGCGTTTTCCACCAGGCGAATGATTCGTGACAGGGTGGAATCCTCGCCGACCGTTGTCGCCCGGATTTCGAGCAGTCCCGTGCCGTTGATGGCACCGCCGGTTACACGGTCGCCGGTTTGCTTGTCCACCGGCAGGCTCTCGCCCGTGATCAGCGATTCGTCGAGCTCACTGCGCCCAGCCACGACTTCACCGTCGACGGGGATACGCTCGCCCGGCCGCACGATAACCAGCGCACCGCTGCGAACCTCGGCGATCGGTAATTCCACCTCGCCGCCGTCTTCCCGTCGCACGCGTGCGGTTTGCGGCCGCAGATCCATCAGTTGCCTGATTGCCGCGGTGGTGCCGCGCTTCGCCCGCGCTTCCATGAACTTGCCCAGCAGCACCAGCGTGATAATCACCGCCGATGCCTCGAAATAAAGCGCGCCCTGGGCCTCTGTCCCGAGCGTTGCCATCAGGTACCAGCTATAGAAGTACGCGGCCGTCGTCCCCATGACAACCAGCACGTCCATGTTGCCGGAACGGTTACGCAGCGCGTTCCACGCGCCTTTATAAAAACGTGCACCGATGACGAACTGCACGGGCGTGGCCAGCAGCAGCTCGACATAGGGCATCAAATGGAATTCCTTGAAACCAAGGAACTGGGCAATCATCTGGAGCACGAGCGGCGCAGTAAGCAGGATCGACAGCGTCAGGATGCGACGCTCCCGGTCGAGCTGCGCCTGCTCGCGCGCGCGATGCTCGGCCTCGGCTTTGGCCTGATCCTCAGCGGCGCTGCCGATGCGCGCCTGGTACCCGGCGCGCTCGACCGCAGCGGCGAGGCTTTCCAGCGAGACGGCGCCGGCGACGACATCGACGTCGGCGCGTTCCAGCGCCAGATTCACGTTGGCTTCCGCGACGCCGGGCAGTCGCGACAACGCTTTTTCTATACGGCCGGCACAGGCGCTGCAGGTCATGCCTTCGACCGGAAAGGAGAAAGTCTCGTGCTCGACGCCGAACCCGGCGTTGTCGATCACCTCCGTGATACGTGCCACGGTCGTCGCGCCGGGCGCGAAGCTGACCGCCGCCCGTTCCAGCGCGAAATTGACGTGCGCCGATTCGATGCCCGTGGCCCGGCCCAGGGCTTTTTCGAGGCGCGCCGCGCAGGCACCGCAGGTCATGCCGGTGATCGGCAGTTCCACCTGTTGCAGTGCAGCTTCAGGCGTGGGCGCAGCTTCGAAGGCTCGTGTGCTCAAGGTCTTGTCGTCCGGGGAGGCCTGAGGATACTAGTTTTGTCGACACGGTGTCGCAAACTTTTGGTGAATGCGATCGCCCGGTCCAACCGACCCAAACTGTTGAGATCGGGGCGGCGCAGCGCCGTTTCAAGATGCTCAGCGCGACGGCAGCGCGATACGGCGCCGGCGCTGGTGGAACAGCTGGATGTAACGGCTGAAGAGGTCGCGACCGTGCTGCAGCGAGCCGTCGATGAATTGCCGTGTTTCGGTCTGGATTCGCTCGACCCGGGCCGGCATGTCGCCGAGGCTCTCGAGCTCGCGCACGTTGATGGACGCATGCAACCAGCGGTGGATCATGGCTTCATCGACTTCCAGGTGAAACTGCAGCCCGTACACATTTTCACCGTAACGAAAGGCCTGGTTGGCGCAGTCGGGCGAACTGGCGAGATGCACCGCGTGCTCGGGAATATCGAACGTATCGCCATGCCACTGGAAGATCATCTGGCTGGGCTGCAGCGTACTGAAGAGAGGATCCTTGTTACCGTCGGCGGTCGGGTTCAATTCGTACCAGCCGATTTCCTTGACCGGGTTCTTGCGCACCCGCGCACCCAGGGCTCGGGCAATCAATTGCGACCCGAGGCAGATACCTAGCACCGGCTTGCCGGAATCAATGGCGCGCTGAATGACATCGATCTCGGTTTGTAAATGGGGGTGGCGTTCGGCCTGGTCGCAATTCATTGGCCCGCCCAGAACGATCAGACCGTTGTAGCGATCGATGTCGGGTTGCGCGTCCGGTTGGCGCCCGAAATTGACGTACCGGATCCGGAACCCGGCATCACGCAGCAGCGGGTCCAGCACGCCGAGAATCTCGTAAGCGACATGTTGAAATACCAGCAGCCGTCGCATCGTCGTCAGACCCGCAACTCGAACGTATCAGCGTCAAGCTGGGCCGGAAATTTCTGTCGGTAGCGGAGCAGCGCGTCGCCGTCCAGCTCCGCAGAAATCACGCACTCTTGATCTCCAGCTTGCGCGACCGGACGGCCGAGATGATCCCAGGCGCCGCTGTCACCAGCATAGTCACGGCCGTTGCCGTCGGTGCCGACCCGGTTGACACCGGCAACGTAGCAGAGATTCTCCACAGCGCGCGCCGGCAGCAAAGTCGTCCAGGCTGAACGGCGCGCCGCGGGCCAGTTCGCGACGTACAGCAGGAGTTCGAACTCGTCGACGCCACGACTCCAGACCGGAAAGCGCAGGTCGTAGCAGATCAGCGGGCAAATCCGCCACTCGCCGAGCCGGAACACCTCCCGCTTTTGTCCGGCCGCATAGTGATCCTGTTCATTGGCCATGCGGAACAGGTGGCGCTTGTCGTAGTGCCCGACGGACCCGTCCGGCGGAACCCACAGCAAGCGGTTGAAATACCGCTCGCCGTCACGGATCACCAGGCTGCCTGTGATTACCGCACCGAGATCGGCAGCCATGCGCTGTAACCACTGCACGGTTTCGCCCGCCATGGTCTCGGCCACCGTCGTCGCATCCATCGTGAAACCGGTCGTGAACATCTCCGGCAGCACGATCAGGTGACCGGGCGTGCCGACGCTGCGGATCGAGTCGTGGATCAGCTCGCGATTGGCGACCGGATCCTGCCAGCACAGATCGGCCTGAATCAGGGTCACAGTCAGCGGGTTCACAGTTGGTCAAGGATAGCCGTGGCCGCGCGCAGTGTCTCGTCATCCTTGGCAAAGCAAAAGCGCAACAGCGTTTGCCCGGCAGGCGGGCGCTCATAGAAAACGGACACCGGGATGCAGGCGACGCCGGACTCACGCGTCAGGCGGCGGGCATAGTCGAGGTCCGGCTCGTCCGTGATCGCCGCGTAGTCGAGCAGCTGGAAATAGGTGCCGGCCGACGGCGTCAGCCGGAACCGCGAACCCTGTAATAGTTCGCAGAACAGGTTGCGCTTCTTTTCGTAGAACATCGGCAGTTCGGCATAATGTTGCGGATCGGATTCCAGGAAGTCCGCCAGCGCGTATTGCAGCGGCGTCGCGACGCAGAACTGCACGAACTGGTGCACACGCCTGAATTCCGCGGTCAGTTCCGGCTGCGCGACGACGTAGCCGATCTTCCAGCCGGTGACATGATAATTCTTGCCGAACGAGAACACGGCGATGCTGCGGTCGGCGAGCTCCGGGTAGCGGAGCAGGCTCTCGTGGCGGCGGCCGTCGAAAATCATGTGCTCGTAGACCTCATCGCCGAGCAGCAGGATATTCGTATCACGCACCAGCGCGGCGAGCCGCTGCATGTCATCGGCAGCGATCGCCGCGCCAGTCGGGTTGTGTGGCGTATTCAGAACCACCATGCGGGTTCGAGGACTGATCGCGGCTGCCACGGCATCCAGGTCCAGTGAAAAATCCGGGGCGTGCAGTGGCAGATGCACAGGCTCACCGCCGGCCAGGCGAACTGCCGGGTCGTAGGAGTCGAAGGCCGGGTCGAACAGGATGACTTCGTCGCCCGGATGAACGAAGGCGCAGATCGCCGCATACAACGCTTCGGTTGCGCCGGACGTCACCGTGATTTCCGTGTCGGGATCGGTCGCGCGCTCGTAGACGGCGCGCAGTTTCACAGCGATCGCGTCGCGCAATGCCGGCAGGCCGGCCATTGGCGCATATTGATTATGACCGGCCCGCAGGTGATAGCTGACACGGTCGAGTAACCCGGCGGGTCCGTTGAAATTCGGGTACCCCTGTGACAGGTTGATTGCACCGCAGTCTGCGGCGAGCTGCGACATCACGGTGAAAATTGTCGTGCCGACGTCGGGTAGCTTACTCGGTGGGAGCATATCGCCTGCGGCAATTACCTATTGGTCTCGGGTAGTATACGCAGTATCTGAACATCAGTAGCGATTGCCAGAAGAACAAGAAAAGGGGGTCCAACATGTTTAGTTCGCAATCAGTGATTGCTGCCGTGGTCGTGGCGATCCTGACCGGCGTTGTCGCGCCTGCCGCTCAGGCGACGGGATGGCAGGGCCGGGCAGACATCTACTCGACCGAGGCGGTGAACAACATCTGCGGGGAAGCGCAGCGCATTGTCACGTCCAGTGATCTCGATCCCAGCAACGTGGTGTACGCGAAATGGGACGGCTTCGTGCAGTCGGACGCGGCGCCTTACTCGGTCATCGGCGGCAACGTGCCATTGACTTACTCGCCGCCCGAGGAGCCGGACCTGCCACTGCGCAGTACACAGCACCTGTTCTATGACAGCTACCGGTTCGGTCCCGGCAGCTACCCGACGGTCGTTTCCTGCAAGATGAAGAACGCGGAATATCTGAACGCGCGCGACCCGGATCTGGCCGCGATCGATCAACCCTGCAAGGCCGTCAACGCGCAGAACATTGCAGAGGTCATGGCCAACCTGCCCAGATGGCAGCTGTGGTTCGTGCGCTCCGTTGTTCTGGACGACGACGTTACCTTCGATCGAGGCTCGGATTGGACCGCCGAATTTCCGGACAATCCGTATCCAGTGATCTATCGCGAGTACCCGGGCGGCCCGCTGCACATCAAGTCCAGCGCCCTGTACGTGGCGCCGCACCCGGACAATATCCTGGTTGGCCCCTCACAGACTTTCATTGACTTCTGTAACTTTACCGGCGGGGACCAGGGCTTCCTCGGCAGTGCCTGCGAACCGCGCAAATGGGGTGTGCGCTACTGTCACCTGCCGTCGCCTGAATACATCCGGGCCGCGCTAACCGGCAGGGTGAAGGTGCCGACCTGCGGCACGCCGACCGCGGATCCGCGCGTCTGTGATTAGGTCTTCCCGCTCAACGCGCCGCAGAGGGGAGCAGCGATGCGTGTAATTCTCGTTCCGGTGGCAGATCGCCCCGAATCTGCCCGGGCCCTGAAGACAGCCTTTCGCCTGGGCAATCGATTCGCTGCCGATATCGTTGGCTGCCATATCCGGCCGCACCGGGACAGCAGCGTGCGAATGCCGTTGCTGTCCGCCAGCGTCGAACTGGAATGGCATGCCGCTCACAAGGGCAAGAACACAGAGAAACTCTCTCGTAACGCGCGCGTATTGTTCGAACAGCTGGCGGCCGAGGCCGGATATCGGGTTGCGAACCGGCCGCGCGCGGACCGCACGAACGTGGCTATCTGGTACGAACGCGTGGGCTCGCCGGATCGCGTGATGCCTATCGTCGGTCCAATGTCCGACATGCTGGTAATCTCGCGCCCGGCGGCGAAGGGCGGTCGACTCGCAACCATCTTCATGATGGAGGCGTTACTGAACTCCTGTCGACCGGTGCTGTTGCTGCCCCAGCGGCAGATCCGCGAACCCGGTCGCAATATCGTGATTGCATGGAATCAGAGTGCGGAGGCGAGTCGGGCCATTGCGGCGGGTATGCCAATGCTGGAAGCGGCGGACGCGGTGACCATCGCCGTGGCCGGTCCGGAAAACGAGCCCGGGCCGAAATCGTCGCATCTGCGCCGCTATCTCAAGCACCGCGGTATCCAGGCCGATGTCGTCAGTACCCGGGGGCGCGATGCCGCGCGCGAGCTCGAGCAGGTCTATCGCCAAACCGGCGCTGATCTCTTACTGATGGGCGCCTACAGTCGGCATCGGCTCAGGGAGCGCATTTTCGGGGGCGTGACGGACCACATGCTGCGCAAGTCCGGTCTGCCGGTCCTGATTCACCACGTCTGATCCCGGCGTCAATTCCCTGCCAGCTCGCCGTTCAGGCTCGACGGCCGCTAATGTTCTCCTGCCAGCCGATTGACTTACATAATATTTTGTCCAATCATGGCCGGGCTGTTGAACGGGTTTGTGCGCGTCAAACCGCCGGGGAACGGTGCCGGTGCCGGTTTATTGGCATCTGGTGCCCGGCGGCCCATCCAGCAGCCCTGAGGGAGGGCTATGAGTCAGAGCAGTCAGTCCGCGGCCGCCACGCTGGCGCCGCCGCCGGAAATTGTCGCCGCCGACGTCCGCGATGCAAAAGCCGCTTATTACCCCACGGGGTCGAGCCAGCGGATGGTCCAGGTGCGCCAGATGATCGAACAGGTCGCCGGCTTCAACACCAATGTGCTCATCACCGGGGAATCCGGGACGGGCAAGGAGTGGGTCGCGCGGTACGTACACGCGTTGTCGCCACGCTGCGACGAGCCATTCGTGCCAGTCAACTGCGGCGCTATTCCGGCGGACCTGCTGGAGAGCGAACTGTTCGGGCATGAGAAAGGTGCCTTTACGGGCGCGATCTCGGCGCGCGTGGGTCGCTTCGAAGCTGCGGAGGGCGGCACGCTGTTCCTGGATGAAATCGGCGACATGAGCCTGCCGATGCAAGTGAAACTGTTGCGCGTCCTGCAGGAGCGGGTTTACGAACGCGTCGGCAGCAACAAGAGCCGCAGCTGCGACGTCCGGATCATTGCGGCCACGCACCGCGATCTCGAATCGGCGATTCGTGCCGGCAAGTTTCGTGAAGACCTGTTCTACCGGCTGAATGTTTTCCCGATCGAATTGCCACCACTGCGGGACCGCAAGGACGATCTGCCGGAGTTGATCACCAACATTATCGAACGCAACCGGGAGTCAGGGCTTGCTGTCGTCGACGTCACGCCCGGCGCGATTCGCATCCTGAAACACTTCGACTGGCCCGGGAATATCCGTGAGCTATCGAACCTGATCGAGCGTCTTTGCGTGCTCTATCCGGGCGACACGGTCGATATTGCCCAGCTGCCCACGCGCTACACGGCGAACGCGCCGTTGCGTGATTCCGATCGCGTCGAAGTCGCGGCGACCCGCGCGTCGGGTCCGGCACCGCAGGATTTCGAGCTGCCGTCCGACGGCGTCCCGCTGAAGGAGTACCTGGAAAAGATCGAAATCGCGCTAATCAAGCGGGCGTTACATGACAGTGATGGTGTCGTTGCGCATGCGGCGCAGCGCCTGATGATCCGGCGGACCACGCTGGCAGAAAAAATGAAACGCTACCGGATTTCCTCGCGGGCCTAGGCGGCCTCGATCTGGTCATAGCAGGTCATCTGGTCGCGGCCGTTGCGCTTGGAGTGATACAACGCCTCGTCGGCCGCGGCGAGCAGATCTTTCGATTCGCCAAAGCTCGCATTGGAATCTTGCGTCGCGACGCCCAGTGACAGGGTAATGCTGACCGTCCCGCCGTTGCCATCGTCAACCTGTTTGCCGCGCGCCTGCGCGATCAGGCGGCCGGCTACCTGGGCCGCGGTCTGTGCGTCCAGCCCCGGCAGCAACAGCACAAATTCGTCACCGCCGTAACGCGCCACGATGTCGCTATCGCGCGTATTGGCGGTCAGCAGCTCCGATACCGCCTTCAGCATGGCGTCACCCGCTTGATGGCCATGCGTGTCGTTGATCTGCTTGAAGCGGTCGAGGTCAACGAAAATGACGCTCAGCGGCCAGCTGTGTTTACGCGCAGTCTCAAATTCGTGTTCGACCGAATCCTCGAAGTGACGGCGATTGAACACGCCCGTGAGCCCGTCGCGACTCGCTTCTTCCCTGAGTTCCTCTTTTTCGTCTTTCAGGTTCTCGTTCTCGGACAGCGTGTGAAGATTGCGAATCATCAGGATTTCGCGAGCTGTGTCCGTCATGTCCTGCAGATACTCGCCGTCAAACAAATCCATTTCGAAGATGTCTTCGGCGACCGGCAGCTGTTCGCCGATGATCTCGAACATTTCCGCGAGACGATTCGGCAGGATGCCCAGATGGCGATGGGCTTCCAGGCCGGCGCGACGAATACTCATTTCGCTCTTGTCCGACAACCAGATGTCGCTGAGCTCGCCGGCCATCGCGACAGCGCGGATGAAGCCCTTGTGCTCCGCATCCACACCCTGCGCCGACGTGTCGTGACTGTGCTGGATGGCCTGCACCAGGTGAGCCGGCATGTTCCATTCACTGAGTAACCATCCGCCGATCACGCGATGGTCGGTTTCCAGCTGGGTCTGTTCGTGCTGCGCGACGCGGTGGTGCTCGAGCTGGAACGGGCTGATGCCGTCGTAGACTTCCGGCGCAATCTTGTCGATTGCGAGCATGCCGATGTCCTGCAGCAGCGCCGCCAGGAAAACCTCTTCGGCATCCCGCCGGCCGAATTCCGTCGCCAGCAACTTTCCCCAGGTACCGGCGAGTATCGCGCGGCGCCAGTAGGCGTCGAAATCGAAGCCGCTTGATGGGCCGTTGCGCAGGGTTGCCACCAGCGTAAAGCTCAGGGCCAGCGTCAGCGTGGCATTCAAGCCGAGCACGATCAGCGCCTGGCGCAGGTTGGAACTCTGGCGACGGCGCGCGTACAGGGCCGAATTGGCGATGCGCATGACTTTGGCCGCGATCGCCGGATCGCCGCTGATGGTATCGGCAACCGTGGCGAGGTCGATTTCCGGGTTCTGCGCCAGCTCGATCACTTTCATCGCGACCGGTGGCGGCGACGGGAAACTCGTGCAGGTTTTCAGCCTGGCGGCGATCTGCTCCGGAACCTGAACCATCCTCAATACTCCCAAACTAACCTGCAAAGCTGGCCCGGCCCCGCGGGCCTGCCGGCACTGCGGCGACGGCCCGACTCGGGCGAGGTACTCCTCGTCTCCTATATCGGCCGCGCCCGGTGCCGGCTTGAGTCCGGTGACCGCAGTCTGACGATCAGGCCAGTTCGTCCACGATCTGACCCGAGTCGCCCGACTTATGTTCTGTCGGGATTTTATTCTTGCGCTTCGGTTTCTCGCCCGGAACTGTTTCACGTCTTTTCTTTTTCGCCTCGGGTCGGCGAACCAGGTGGCTGGGCAACACGCCCTTGGAGTGGTCTACAGGCTTCATGTCGCACTCTCCGCACCGGGTACCGGCGCTGCTTCGACGCCCGCGGTCGCGGCCTGCTCGGGCTCGGCGACGTCGGGCTGGGTCTGGGGCAGGGGATCCAGGATGACCAGGGCGACCCGGCGATTGCGCTGCTGACCGTCCGGTGTGGCATTGTCGGCAACCGGATGATGCTCTCCCATGCCGGCCACGATCAGGCGGCGCGGATCGACGCCGGCCGCCTCAAACGAGCGCACGATGCGGGCGGCCCGTGCGGCCGAGAGTTCCCAGTTCGAGGGGAAAATTTCATTGGCAATGGGGCGATTATCCGTATGCCCCTCGACGCGAATGATATTCGGCAGCGGGCCGAGCACTTCCGCCAGTCGGCCCAGCACGGCCTGCGCGTCCTGGCCGATGCTCGCGCTGCCGGTGGGGAACAGGATCTCATTCTTGATTTCGATTTCGACGAATTGACCACTGCGTTGCACGGTCATGGCCTTCGCCTCGATCAGATCGTCCAGCGCCGATTCCAGCTGCTCCGCCATGGCGCGCGTTTGCGGCGACTCCTCGGTCTTGTCCTCGCCGCCTGCCTCGCCGCCCTTGCCGAAATCGTCCTCATCGGCCGCCGGCGCAGAACGCACCGGGTCCTGGCCGGAGCGCGAACCGCTGGTCGTGGAGCGTACCTGGGTGCCGATTTGTACCGGGCTCATCGATCGCGGGCCACCGTGAAACGCCGACTGCAACGACTCGGCCAGCACACGGTATTTGCCCTCATTCACTGACGACACGGCGTACATGACGACAAAAAACGCCAGCAGTAGCGTAATCAGGTCCCCATAGGGAATCGCCCACGCTTCATGGTTGGCGTGTTCCTCGTGATGCTGTTTGCGTGCCATCCGCCTGACCTCAGCCGATAAATCCTTTCAGCCTGACTTCCAGGTTGCGCGGGTTCTCGCCTTCCGCAATCGCGATCACACCCTCCAGCACCATCTCCTTCGCATGCGTCTGCGCCTTGATTATGTCCTTCAGTTTGTTCGCGGTCGGCAGGAACAAGAGGTTTGCCAGTCCGATACCGTAGATGGTCGCCGTGAACGCGGCGGCGATGCCGCTGCCGAGCTTGCTCGGATCGGCCAGATTTTTCATGACGGCGATCAGTCCGAGGACCGCGCCGATAATGCCGAGCGTGGGCGCGTAAATGCCCAGGCCTTCGAAGACCTTGGCACTTTGCAGGTAAGCCTGTTCTTTTGCATCGAGCTCGACTTCCAGCGTGTCGCGGATCTTGTCCGGCTCCGTGCCGTCGACGAGCATCTGCAGGGCTTTCTGGGAGAATTCATCGG